>CANQMG010000026.1 GCA_947624925.1 uncultured Clostridia bacterium
TTGCTTTTTTACTGATTTCGTGTTTTAAATCTCTTAAATTCACATATATCAGCTCCTTTTTTATTTACTAATAGCTAATCGTTTAATATTACTCTTATCTACCTTACAATGTCTTAAACTGTTACTGCAAATTCAGACATATATTTAAGAATATTATCAGTTACTTCTTCTATTGGCAATTCTAACCAATTATTTCTAATTGAATCAAAATTATTTTTAAAATCCGTTCTATTGAATATCTTTTGTAACCTATTATAAATATCTTCTGTGTTATTTTCTAACATATTGCTATCATCAAAAATATATTTTTTAAAATAACTTTCTAACTTTTCTTTATTCATATTGCAGTTATTTATTAAATAATAAAAATCTAGTACATCTTTATATCTTGAAGAAATATATCCTAACTTTAATAATGACTTCATTTTTTCTACAAAAATCTGCTCACACGAATTTATAAGGAGATTTACACTTTCATTAAATACATCTAAATTAAAACAATATTCATCTTGTTCTATTTCAAAATCTTTATGTACACCAATATCTAGTTTGGTATTTATTTCATAACCGAACTTATCTTTTAATCGGATCATAACTCTTTTTCCGTTATAATCTTGATGTTTTAATTCTGTTATTTTAGAAACAATATCAATAGTAACATCATCACTATTTAACTTACTTATGAAATTTTTTATAGATTTATCTTCTAATGAATATTTTATAAAATCTAAATCTAAATCACGAGTTGCACGGCGTAAATCATTTGAAATACTGTGCATAACAACTCCACCTTTTATAGTCACATTTTTATTAAATCTACTTTTAGAGATTTTTAATAAAATTATATCTTGTGCAACCTTTGCTACTGCGTCAGCATTTTTATAACCCATTTCTTCATATTTTTGGACTAATTCATATAAATTCACTAGAAAACCTCCTTTTGAATAATATTAAGTATTCGTTCTTCTTGACTATAATTTTCCAAATATTGTTCTATTTTCCAATTTTGTAAATCATCAACAATATTTCTATAATTTAATATAACTTCTTTATAATAATCAAATGGAATACTTTTCTTATTTTTTATAAGTTCTATTAACATTTTTTCTTTATTATAAATAGTTATAGAAACACCCTCAAATATTATATTTTCTTTTCCGAGTTCAAATAAGTTATCATTTACAAAAAACTGTTTTATTCTCTTATCTTTTATTCTTACAGCATTTCTTTTAGTTGCTAAGCATATTTTATCTGGTATTACATCTGTTAAATTATGATAATAGTATGCAGACTCTCCTGTAATAATTGCTTGAGGGTATTTTTTAACAATAACCTCTAAATAGTGAACATTTTTCTTATTAGAATAAATACCCTTTTCAATTTTAAAAATTTTTTGCTCTTTTACTGCTTTTTTTACTTGATAATTTGACTTATATTCATTTAACAATTCTTTATGTGTATATAACATTTTTTATCACCCACTTTAATTTTAACTTAAATACTCACATTAGTCAATGACTATGTGAGCATTTAGTACAATTTTTTAAAAATTTATTATGTATAAAGGTTTATCTTAAGTTTAGAACACATACACATTCAACGTGTGACGTAAACGGAAACATATCTACTGGTATAATTTCGCTTATTATATATTTATCTTCTAATTTTTGTAAATCTCTAGTTAAAGTTGCTGGGTTGCAACTTATATATATAACTTTTTTTGGTTTTATTTTTATTATATTGTCTATTGTTATGTTATCTAATCCTTTTCTTGGAGGATCTACAATAATTACATCAGGCGTTATTTTTTCTTTTTCTATTAATTGTGTAAATACTTTTTCCGTATCTCCAACATAATATTTTGCATTTTTTATGTTATTTATTTTACAGTTTTCAATTGCATCTTTTATTGCATCTTCTATTATTTCTATTCCATATACTTCTTTTGCTTTTGATGCCATAAATATTCCTATAGTTCCTATTCCACAATATAAATCAAAAATTATTTCTTTTCCTGTTAATTCAGACTTTTCTAGGGCTATATTATATAATTTTTCTGTTTGTATTGGATTAATTTGGTAAAATGATAATGGTGATATTTTAAATATATAATCTCCTAATTTATCATATATAAATCCTGGTCCATATATAGTTATATTTTCTTTGCCTAATATAACATTAGTATTTTTTTCATTAATATTTCTAACAATTGTTTTTATATTAGGAAACCTTGAAATTAATTCATTTATTATTTTATCTTCTTTAGGAATTTGTTTTCCATTAATTACCAATATGCACATTATTTCATCTGTTTTTATTCCAACCTTTATTACAATGTGTCTTAATAATCCGCTTTTCTTTTTTTCATTATATACAGTTATATTATATTTTTCTAATAAATCACATATATACTTTGCAATTTCTTCTGCTACTTTATTTTGTATCATACATTTTTCTGTTTCTACTATTTCATGTGTTCTACTTGCATAAACGCCTATAATCGGTTTTCCAGCTTTATTTAATCCTACTGGATATTGTGCTTTATTTCGATAATTATATGGATTTTCCATACCAATTGTATCTTTAACTTCTATCTTAATTTTTAGATTTTTATTGACCAGATTTTGTACAATTTGTTTTTTAAATAATAATGTTGTTTCATAATTAATATGCCTTAAATTACAACCACCACATCTTTTATATGTATTGCAATCTATATTGTTAATCCTTTGCTTGGAAACTTCTAATATTTCTATTATTTTTCCAAAAGCATGAGATGTAGTAGTTTTTAAAATTAAAATTTTACATTTTTCACCTTTTATTGCACCTGGAATAAATATTGTATATCCTTGTATTTTTGCAATTCCTTCTCCCTCAAATCCATTATCTGTAATATCTACTATATATTCTTTATTTTTTTCTACTGGTATTTCCATAATTCTCCTTTTAAATTAAAACATAAGCTCGCGAGAACAAAGCAATCTTGCTACTTTGTTCTCGTTAATATTTTTTACTTATTTAATTCTTCATTAATTATAGTCCATATATTATCTTTTTCTCTATCTTTTTCCCATGCTGCTACTCCTGCTAGATTATATTTATTTACTAAAGAAACTTTTTGTTTTATTGATTCTTCGTCTTCAATCCACATTTTATATGTAATGTTTCCTTCTTTATATTCTACATAATATTGTTTTAAATCTTCGTCCCACTTTTTTTCTACATCATCAGGTAAAACATTTTCTATACTATTCATATTAACAACAGAACTTGTTATATCTCCTGATCTTGTTTCTTTCCATAGCCTTGTATATAATGGTATACCTAAAATTATTTTATCTGATTTTATATCTTCTTGTCCTATAAATTTTTTAATATTATTCTCTACCCAATTATATCCTGCTGTTGTTCCTACTTTATTACTTCCATTTCCATATTGATCATATGCCATAAATACAATATAATCTGAAACATCAGCTATTACATTTCTATCATAACATAAAGACCAATCTGCACTTCCATCTGGAGCAGTAACATCTACTGATAAGGTTATACCACATTCTTTAAGTCTTGGTGCAAGCTCAATAATGAATCTTGAAAATACATCTTTATCCTTTTCATATACATTTTCAAAATCAATATTTACTCCATCTAAATTATATTGAACTGCAAGTGAAACTATATTTTGTATTAATTTTTGTCTTAACTCATAATTATTTAAAATTACATTAGTTGTTTCCTTATATGAATTATTTGAAACCATAGCCCATACTTTGTAATTATTATTTTTAGCCCAATTTATATATTGCACTCCTTTTGTTCCAACATTATCATCTATTTGTCCTTTACCACTTTTTACTAAGCTAAAAAATGATGGAGAAACAACGTTAATTCCTTCTATAGTTGTTCCACTTCTATCTGGTGCAGAAACATATTCAGAATAATAATCCCAAACTAAGTTTATTTTTTCTTTTTGTTTTTCTTCCACCATACTTTCTCTTACTGAAATAATATTTTTTATTTTATTTTTCTTTATATATCCAATTATACCTTTATCTGTTCTTACTTTTGCCCATTTTCCTTCATCTTCTAATACAATAACTTTTTTTGCTTTTTCTACTTTATCTACAGTTTTTGAAAATATAGTTGGCTTATATTTTACACTTAATTTTTTACTAACATCTGCCTTTTTTTGTTCTCTATCTAATGAATCAAAAGTTATTATTTTTGAATCTTTATTGTAATCTATTTCTATATTATACACATTACTTAATTCTGATATTGGTATATAAACAGTATCTTCTTTTAAGATTGCTCCTGATAATATTTTTACATTTGAATCATTAATCTTAATATTATTTGAATTAATACCTAATTCAGCCATTTTCTTTTCATATGTAGTAATTAACAAATTATTTTCTTTATCATAATATATATATTTATCAAAAAAATTGGCAACATCTTCTTTAGATAAATATATAACATCATTTTCGTTTATATAAATATCTTTTTTTAATCTTAAAGTAACATTATTATTGTTAATTAATAGATTTAACATTCCATCTGTTTCTTCTCTAGAATAATTTACAGCATATTTTAATACCAACACTACTAACACTAGTAATATAACTACTATAATTACATTTCTTATAATTTTGAATATACCTTTTTTTTCCGCTTTTTTCCTCATTTTACTTCTCCTTTTTTTATATGTTAATAAATATATCATAAAAATTTATTTTAGTGAATATATTTTATAAATATTTTACTAATTTTTTTTACAATTTTATTTATTTTTCGATATTTTTATGTTATAATTATTTTGTGTTATTTAATTTAGGAGGTTAAATTATGTGGAAACTATGGTTAATAATATCTGGTTTATTTTTAATAATGGAAATTGCTACAATTGGCTTTTTAGTATTTTGGTTTGCTATTGGAGCACTTTTTGCTTTGGTTGTTAGCTTTTTTACAGATAATATTATTATTCAAACTTCTGTCTTTATTGTATCTTCAACCGTTCTTATATTTTTAACAAGACCTTTTGTAAAAAAAATAAGTAAAGATGATAATGTTCGTACAAATGCTTATTCTATAATTGGCAAAAGGGGTATTGTAACACAAGAGATAAATCCAATCTCTGGTGAAGGGCAAGTAAAAATTGGAACTGAAACATGGAGTGCTAAGAGTTATAATGATATAACCATTCCAGAGGGTACAGAAATAGAAGTTGCAAATATAGATGGCGTAAAAGCTATAGTTAAATAAGTCTTTATTGTTTCATTTTTATATAAAATGAGCATTTATATAATTTTTAAATTTTTATTATAGGAGGTTACTTATAATGTGGTTTTTATTAATATTACTTATTATTATTGCAGTAATAGGATTCAAATCAATTAAAATAGTAAAACAAGCTGAGGTATATGTAATAGAAAGATTAGGAAAATTTCATAAAATTGCAGATGCAGGTCTTACAATTATTCTACCATTTGTAGATGCAGTTCGTTCAGTTGTTAGCTTAAAACAACAAACTATGGACATACCACCTCAAGGTGTTATAACAAAAGACAATGTAACAATTACAATAGATACAGTTGTGTTCTATAAAATTACTGATCCAGCTAAAGCTGTATACGAAATTCAATCTTTAAAAGATGGTATAAAATATTTAGCTATAACAACAATACGTGATATCGTTGGTAAAATGGATTTAGACCAAACATTTAGTTCTAGAGATGTTATAAATGACCAATTAAGAACTATTCTAGATGAAGCAACAGATCAATGGGGATGTAAAGTAGATAGAGTTGAAATAAAAGATATTACTCCTCCACCAGACATCCGTGATGCAATGGAAAAACAAATGAATGCAGAAAGAAATAAAAGAGCATTAATTTTACAAGCTGAAGGTGAAAGACAATCTGCTATCACTATTGCTGAAGGTCAAAAAGAAGCTGCTATATTAGAAGCAGAGGCAGATAAAGAATCAAGAATAAGAAGAGCTGCCGGTGAAGCAGAAGCAATTAAACAAGTAGCTGAAGCTAAATCTAAAGAAATTGAAATGGTTTATTCTGCATTAAAAGATGCAAATCCTAATGAAAAAATTGTTCAAATTAAGTCATTAGAATCATTAAAAGAAATAGCAAATGGTGAAGCTAATAAAGTATTCATTCCTTTTGAAGCAACTGCAGCTCTTAGTAGTTTAGGCGCAATTAAAGAAGTTATGAAGGATGATAAGAAAAGTAAAAAAGAGTAAAAAAAGCAGAATTTTTAATGGGGCTGCTGAAAAAGTAGCACCAAAAAATAGCGAATTGGAAAATAATTTTTCTAATTTGCTATTTTTATATCAAATTCAAAAAAAGGCACAAAGTTATAGAGTATATCTGAAAGTTTGTGTAAACTTTAAACTTCTTATGATAATTTTTACTAGATAAAAATGCTATAATCGCTATTGTCTTTGAGATTTCCTTCTTTCAGTCGAAAACTCAAATCGGCAAGAACAAAGAGCGCCTAGGCTCTTTATTCTTTTCTAACACTCACATCTAGCTTATTTTCTAAATCTTCTATAATTTTATTAAGCATACCATTTATTTCTTCATCTGTTAAAGTTCTATCTATTGTTTCAAATGTTAAAGAATATGCAATACTTCTTTTATCCTTATCTATTCCTTTTCCATAATATACATCAAATGGTACAATATCTACTAACAATTTTCCTGCAGTTCTTTTAATTTCTTTTTCTATTTTTGATGATTCTATCTCGTTTTTAGCAACAATAGCTAAATCTTTTTGTATTCTTGGATATTTTGATATTTCCTTAAATTTCATTTTTCCAACTTTTTTTTCTAATAATTTATCTAAATTAATTTCTAATACATAAACATCATCTTTAAAAATACTAGGATGTAATCTTCCAATAATTCCTACATCATCATTGTTTACACTTATTATTCCAGTTTGACCTGGATGAAATTCCTTAGGTATTTCTTTATTATTTATAAAACTATATCTATTTTCATATCCTAAATAATTTAATATTTCTTCTGCAATACCTTTTATAACATAAAAATCTACTTTCTTTTTATTTTTTATATCTAAGATATAATCACCAGTCATTAAACAGCATAGCTTTAAGTTCTCACCATATTCTTCCTTTTTATAAAATCCTTTTCCAAGTTCAAAAATACTTACATCTTTTATATTTCTTGCTACGTTATATTCATAAACTTTTACTAGAGATGGAATTAGGCTATATCTTAAAACATTTCTTTCTTCTGTTATTGGATCTAAAAGTCTTAACTCATCAAATTTATCTAATGTATATTTTTTTACATCATTTTCATTTATCAAAACATATGTTAAAGTTTCGTTTAATCCTAATGATACCATTTTGTTTCTGATTTCTCTTAATGTATTATCACATGAACCTTTTCTCATCTCGATTAGAGGTAATTTTCCTTCAATATTATCTAATCCATAAATTCTTCCAACTTCTTCTATTAAGTCTTCTTTTATACTTATATCTAATCTTCTTCTAGGAACTATAACTTTAACTTCATCGCCATTTTCTACATACTTAAAACCTAATCTTTCAAATACTTTTAAAACTTCCTCTTTAGGTATATTTATACCTAACACTGAGTTTATATTCTCATATTTTATATAAATTTCTCTATCATCTTTTTTGGTTTTGTCATATTTTACAATTCCTGTTATTATTTTGGCATTTGCATATTTTTCAAGCAAATTACAAGCTCTTTCTATAGCCATATATGTTCTATTTGGATCTAATCCTTTTTCAAATCTATTACTTGCTTCACTTCTTAATATTTTTTTAGATGTAATTCTTACTTTAACACTATCAAATATAGCAGCTTCTATTATTATATTTTTTGTTGTATTTTCTACCTCTGTATCTAATCCTCCCATAACACCTGCAAGGCCAATTGCTTTTTGGCTGTTTGCTATTACTATATCATTTTTAGATAAATTTCTTTTTATTCCATCTAATGTTGTCAATTCTTCGTTTTCTTCTGCCATTCTTACTCTTATCATATTTCCTAATCTATCTGCATCATAAAAATGAAGTGGTTGACCAGTTTCTAGCATAACATAATTACTTATGTCTACAACATTATTAATTGGTCTTATTCCTGATGCAATAAGTCTATTTTTTATAAATGTTGGGCTTTCCATAATAGTTAAATTTTCAATTTTTTTAGCTAAAAACATTGAACAATTATCTGTTTGTATATCTACTTTGAATTTATTGTTTATATCTTCTCCATTTTCAGTATGAGATAAATCTATTTCTTTTACCTTTTTATCATAAATTGCTCCAATTTCATATGCCATTCCTAATATGCTTAATAAATCTCCTCTATTAGCTGTAAGTTCAAAATCTATAACTTCATCATCTAGTTCCATAAACTTAATAGGATCTCCTCCTATAGGTGCATCTTCTGGTAATTCATGAATTCCATCTATATCTTCTTCCTTTAAAAATTTATGTTCTATACCTAACTCTTGAATTGAACATAACATACCATTAGATTCTTGACCTCTTATATTACTCTTTTTTATAATTATTCCACCTGGCAAATGTGCTCCTGCTTTTGCAACTATAACTTTTAAACCTTTCCTTACATTAGGTGCACCGCAAACTATGTTCAAAACCTCTGTACCTACATCAACTTTACAAACATGAAGATGGTCTGAATCTGGATGATTTACGCAATCTATAACCTTTCCTATAACCAAATCTGTAGCATCTATTAATTTCTGAGCACTATCGTACTCATTTCCTACTCTTGTCATATCTTCTGCCAATGTTTTTAAATCTACATCAACATCTATATAATCTTTTACAAAATTTTTACTTAATTTCATATCTAAAATTCTCCTTCTACTATGTTTTTAATATATTATAACAATTAAATTTTAGTCTTTACGATCAAATTGATTTAAAAATCTTATATCATTTGTATATAAATATCTCATATCTGTTATTCCATATTTGAACATTGCAAGTCTGTCTATTCCTGTTCCGAAAGCAAAACCTCCAAATTTTTCTGGATCATATCCATTCATTTTTAAAACGTTTGGATGTACTATTCCTGCTCCTAATATTTCAATCCAGCCTGTTTCTTTACATAAATTGCATCCTTTCCCTCCACATTTAAAACAATTTACATCTACTTCATAAGATGGCTCTGTAAAAGGGAAATAACTTGGTCTAAAACGAAGTCTAGAATTTTCTCCTATTAATTTTCTTACAAAAACTTCTAACGTTCCTTTTAAGTCTGCTAATGATACATTTCTTTCTTTTTTATCTATTACTAATCCTTCTACTTGATTAAATTGATGTGAATGTGTTGCGTCATCTTCTCTTCTATATGTTTTTCCTGTACATATCATTCTTATAGGCTCACAATTTTTATTAGCCATCATTGTTCGTGCTTGAACTGAAGATGTTTGTGTTCTTAATAGATATTCATTAGTTATATAGAAACTATCTTGCATATCTCTTGCTGGATGTCCTTTAGGTAAATTAAGTCTTTCAAAGCAATATTCGTCTGTTTCTAATTCTGGGCCAGATATAACATCATATCCCATAGAAACAAATAAATCTTCTATTTCTTCTATAACTCTATTAATTGGATGCTTACTTCCTCTTTTTATTTTTACAGAAGGAAGTGTTATATCTATTTTTTCTTCTTCTAATTTTTTATTTATTAATGCTTGCTCTATATTTTGTTGTGCCTCTTTTATAGCATCTTCAATTTCATCTCTCACTTTATTAACCATACTACCTATAATTGGTCTTTCTTCAGCAGATAAATCTTTCATACCTCTTAGTATTTCTGTAAGTTCGCCTTTCTTTCCTAATACCTTAGCTTTTAAATCGGTTAATTCTTGCATAGATTTTAAATCTTTGATTTTTTCTTTAGTAATTTTTCTTATTTGTTCTAATTTTTCTTTCATCTCACATTTTCCTTTCTTTTTTTATACATTAAAGCTCGCCCCTAAACAATAGGGCGAGCTTTTCACTTGCGGTACCACCTAATTTCATTAATTAAATAATTAACCTTATTATAGTTATAACGTAACAAACGCTTCAATCTACATTACTTTCAAAAGAAGACCTAAAAAGTGAAATTTCAGATAATTTATATTGGTAAGCTTTCAGCTTAAAACTTACCTCTCTTTAAATATAATGCAATTATCCTACTTTGCTTTTATAACGGTTTTTTATTAATATATAAATATATTAACACAAATTTATACACATTGCAAGAAAAATTTTTGAATTATTTCAAATTATAAACCAGCACAAACTGTCAAAAATTGATAGTCTGATTCTCTATCCCCATTACACAAATTCTTCCCATACTATATTTGCTAGGTCTAATCCTTTGTTTGTTAATTTTATATTATCTCCACATATTATTAATAATTTTTTTTCTACTAGTTTACTTAATTCTTCTTTATATATGTATATTGGATTTTCTCCAAATTTGTTCTTAAAATCTTTTATACTAATTCCATCTATTTTTCTAAGTCCTAATAACATAAATTCTTTTTGCATATCTTCTTTTGTTTGAATTTCATGAATTGTCTTTTCATTTCTTTTGATATATTGTTCAATATTAACTGTGTTTGAATATCTTTTTCCATTTATATATGAATGTGCAGCAATCCCAAAACCTATATATTCCTTCTGATTCCAACAATCCATATTGTGCCTAGATTCATATCCTTTTAATGCAAAATTTGATATTTCATAATGTTTATATCCATTATTTTCTAATATATTTTTTATATACCAATACATATTTCTTTCAGTTTCTTCATCAGGTAAATTTAAAATATTCTTTTTTTTATAGAGCTCTGTTCCTTCTTCTAGAATTAAAGAATATGTTGATATATGATTTGGTCTTAGGTTTATAATCTTTTCTAAAGTATTTTTTATATTTTCTATATTTTGATTTGGAAGTCCAAACATTAAGTCAACATTTATATTATTAAATCCAGCTAATTTTGCCATATTATATGTTTGCATAAATTCTTCATATGTATGTATTCTACCAATTTGCTTTAGTATGCTATTATCTGTTTCTTGAAGGCCAATGCTTATCCTGTTTATCCCAACATCAATATAATCTCTTAACTTATCTATATTTATTGTTCCCGGATTTACTTCTATTGTTATTTCTACATTTTTATCTATTACAGTAGAATCTTTTATTTTATTTACAATAGATGATATATGTTTACTATCTATAGATGACGGAGTACCTCCACCAATATATATAGTTTTTACTAAAAATTCTTTTCCTTTTAAATTTTCTTCTATTTCTTTTTCTAACGTTATTATATATTGTTCTATTAAATTATTTTTATTTGAAAATGAGGTAAAGTCACAATATAAGCATTTTTTTTTGCAAAATGGTATATGTATGTATATTCCTATCTCTTTCATTATTTACTCCATTACATATTTATTTTTTGGGGTTAAAGCATATATTTTTTGTTAAGGCAAATATTTTTGTTAAGGCAATTAATATTAAAAAAATAATATTTTGGAATGAACGCTGTGGGGACCGACAAATTAGATACTGTTTCTGGCTAATGTAATTAGACAGATTACAGTATCTATGAAGTTGGGGGTGATATGGAAAAATATTCTTTTTTTAATATTAATTGCCTTAGATAAATTATAAATCTATTTTTACTTTATTTCTTTAGCTATTTGTAATATTTTTTTTAGTCTATGATTTACTCCAGATTTGCTTATTGGCTTATTTAGCATATTACCTAATTCTATTAATGTAGCATCTGGATTTTCTATTCTTAAGTTTGCAATTTCTTTTAAATTATCAGGCAACTTATTAAACATATTTTTCTTTTTTATTAACTTTATTGCCTCCATTTGTTCTACTGCAGCATTTATTGTTTTGTTTAAATTTGCAGTTTCGCAATTTACAAGTCTATTAATGTTATTTCTAGCATCTCTTAATACTCTTATTTCCTCAAATTTAATAACTGATGAATTAGCTCCAATAAGTGCTAAGAAATTAGAAATTTCTTCTCCATCTTTTATGTATAGCATATAATTTTTATCTTTTTTTATTATTTTTGAATATATATTAAAATTTTCAAGAATATTTTTCAATTCCTTAGCCTTATCTTCTTCTTTAAATAATATTTGTAAATGATATTTTTTATTTGGATCGCTAATTGATCCAGATTTAATAAAAGCTTCTCTTACACACAATCTTGCAATTTGTTCTTCCTGTTTCATTTGGCTATTCATATTCCACATTTTTAGTCCAATTAATTCCTCTTTTACATTAGATGAAAATGACATATTATACCTCACCCTCTTATTTTAACATGCATACAACAATTCTATCATTTCCTGATAAGTCTTTTTTAGAATATATATTTACATATTTTTCTTCTTTTTCTAATAAATCTATCACTTTATCTTTTTGATTATATCCAATTTCTAATGCTAAATATCCATTATTATTTAGAAATTTATATGAATTTTTTGCAATATTTCTATAAAAATCCAATCCATCTTTTCCGCCATCTAAAGCAAGTATTGGCTCTTTTTTTACTTGCTCATCCAATGTTTTTATAATTTTAGTTTCTATATATGGTGGATTAGATACTATAATATCATATTTTGAAGCTTGTATATTATTAAACATATCTGAGTTTATGAATTTACATTTTTGTATAACTTTATGTTTTTTTGCATTTTCCTTTGCAATTTCTAATGCCTTTTCAGAAATATCTGTCATAGTAACTATCGAATTTTCTGTATATTTGGATATTGATATACCAATTGCTCCACTACCTGTACATAAATCCAATATATTAATTTTCTTATTTGTATTACTATTTTCTATTATATTTATAACCTCTTCTACTAGAATTTCCGTATCTGGCTGTGGAATTAAAACATTTTCATCCACATAGAAATCTAATTTCATAAATTCTTGCTTATTTATAAGATATTGAATTGGATAATTTTTTTTTAATTTATTTATTTTATCTATAAAATTATTTTTTAAGCTATCATCTATTTCATTATTTTCATTTATTAGTAAATATTCTTTAGGTTTATTCAATAGATTAGCTAGCAAAATTTTATTTTTTTGTACTGGACTTTCTATATTAGCTTCTATTAACTCTTTTACACCTTTTTCAATTAATTGATTTATGTTCATTTCTATTTCCTATACTAATTTTATAAATTCATCTGGATTATTATTTTGTGCTGTTGGTATCTTTATAATCTCAAACTTAGATGTTTTATCTCCAAATTTAATTTCTACTATATCTCCTATTTTTACTTCATAACTTGGTTTTACAATTTTTCCATTTACACTTACTCTTCCATTATCAGCTGCTTGATTTGCAACTGTTCTTCTTTTTATAATCCTTGTAACTTTTAAAAATTTATCTAAACGCATTTTTATCCTTTCTAGCATTTAAGCCTAGTCCTTCTTTTTTAGTAGACTAAGCTTAAAATTTGCAAATTATAATAGTTTTTTTATTTTATATCTATTTATTTGTTGAGCCAAATCCTCCGGTTCTTTCACCTTCTGCAACATCATTATCAGCCTTTAAATATTTTTCGAATATTCCTTGTCCTATACATTCTCCCTTTTTTATTTGAATATCTTCATCTTTTATATTAAAGAATGAGAACATTATAGCTCCGTCATTATCAGGATTTCCATAATAGTCGCTGTCAACTATTCCTACACCATTTGCTAAAACCAATCCTTTCTTTTTTGGATTGGAACTTCTATTACAAAGTTTTAAATATTCATCTCCTTGCATATATGCCTTAATTCCTGTTTTTACAAGAGTTGGGGCTTGTCCTGATTTAAAAGCTGGTATAACGCAATCTTCTGCTGCTTCAAAATCATATCCTGCTGAATATTTAGTTTTTCTAATTGGTAAATTAATATTACAATTTTCAAAACCATTTGCTACTTCAAATCCTCTAATTTTTTCCATAATACTACATCCTCTCTATTTACATTTATTTGTGCAAGCATAAGTCCTATCTTACATCTTTTTATGTTTTTCTTGCCTTTATTATAACAATAACATTTTTCTATTACAATATTTTTTATCAAATATATCAAAATCTAATAAATTAACAAAAATAAAATGAATAAATTTAAATCATCATATTATTCTAATTCAAATGCACCTGTATACAACATATAATATTGTCCTTTTTTAGCTATTAAATCTTCATGATTGCCTCTTTCTATAATTTCTCCGTGATCTAAAACTATAATAGCCTTTGAGTTTCGAACAGTTGAAAGTCTATGAGCTATTACAAAAACTGTTCTACCTTCCATTAATCTGTCCATTCCATCTTGAACAATTTTCTCTGTTCTCGTATCTATACTTGATGTTGCTTCATCTAATATCATTACTGGTGGATCATTTAATGCTGCTCTTGCAATTGATAATAGTTGTCTTTGTCCTTGTGAAAGATTTTCTCCATTACCTGATATAAATGTATCATATCCCTGTGGTAACATACTTATAAAATCGTGTGCATTTGCAATTTTAGCTGCATTTATTACTTCTTCATCTGTTGCATCATCTTTTACATATTTTATATTTTCTTTTATAGTTCCTGTAAATAGATTTGTGTCCTGCAATACCATTCCAAGAGATTTTCTTAAATCTATTTTTTTTATATCCTTAACATTAATACCATCATATAATATTTCACCCTCATTAATATCATAAAAGCGATTTATTAAATTGGTTATTGTTGTTTTTCCAGCACCAGTTGCTCCTACAAATGCAATTTTTTGCCCTGGTTTAGCATATAAATTTATATTCTTTAAAATTGGCTCTGTGCCATATGCAAAGTTTACATTTTTAAATTCTACATGTCCTTTTAATTCAATTAATTCTCCTGTTTCCTTTTTCCAAGCCCATATATTGGTTCTATAATTGACTTCATTTAAACTTCCGTCCTCTAGCTTTTTTACATTTACTAACGTAACTTTTCCATCATCTTTTTCTGGAGGATTATCCATTAATTCAAATATTCTTTCAGCTCCTGCAAGTGCCATTATAACAGAGTTAAGTTGATTTGAAATTTGAGATATAGGATGATTAAAGCTTTTGGTTAATGATAAGAAAGATGCAATTGTACCAATTGTCAAAGTTGGATTAATTCCAGATATTGCAAGATATCCACCCAATATAGCTGTTAGGACATATTCCAAATTACCTATATTAGCTAATATTGGCATTAACACATTTGCATATTTATGTGCATTTTCTACATTTACACATAAATCATCATTTAACTTATCAAAATCATCTATAGATTTTTTTTCATGTGTAAATACTTTTATAACTTTTTGACCATTTATCATTTCTTCTACATATCCATTAACTCTACCTAATGTTTCCTGCTGTTTTATAAAATATTTAGCACTTTTACCTGTAATAATTTTTGTTACTTTTAATATTAAAAATAACATAATAATTACAAATAATGTTAACTCAATGCTCATAGAAATCATAGAAATAAATACTAATAATATGTTAACAGCTGATGTTAAAAATTGAGGTAAGCTTTGAGATAACATCTGCCTTAACGTATCTGTATCATTCGTATAATGACTCATAATATCACCATATGTATTAGTATCAAAAAATCTAATTTCAAATTTTTGCATATTGGAAAACATTTCATCTCTTATCTGTTTTAATACACCTTGTGATATAACTGCCATAGTTCTATTGTATATATATGCTGAAATAACTCCTACTATATAAATGCTAACTAAAAACATTATTGCTTTTAGTAATCCAGTATAAATAGGATTTGTTTGAGTTAATAATGGTGTTATATAATTATCAATTAAAACTTTTAGAAATAATGAACCAGAAACAGTAGCAACAGAACTTATTAGTATACATATTATTACTAAAATTGTTTGCTTTTTATATGTTTGCATTACGATTTTTAATAATCTTTTTAATGTTGAAAAGCTAACTTTTCTTCTGTTATTCATTTTCGCTACCTCCTTTTGTTTGAGATTCATATACTTCTTTATAAATATTATTATTTTTAATTAATTCTTGATGAGTACCTATTCCATCTATTTTACCATTATTCATAACAATTATTTTATCACTATCTTGAACTGAAGAAATTCTTTGAGCAATTATAATTTTTGTTGTATTTGGAATTTCTTCTCTAAATGCTTTTCTTATTAAACTATCTGTTTTAGTATCTACAGCACTTGTTGAATCATCTAATATTAAAATTTTAGGTTTTTTTAATAATGCTCTTGCAATACATAATCTTTGTTTTTGTCCGCCAGATACATTAGTTCCACCTTGTTCAATATATGTATCATATTTTTCTTCAAAATTTTGTATAAATTCATCTGCTTGGGCTAGTTTACATACTCTTTCAATTTCATCATCAGTTGCTTTTTCGTCACCCCAACGAATATTATCTTTTATTGTTCCTGAAAATAATACATTTTTTTGAAGAACACATGATACTTCGTTTCTTAATGTTTCTATATCATATTTCTTAACATTTATTCCTCCTACTAATAACTCTCCTTCAGTTACATCATAAAGTCTAGGAATTAAATTTACAAGTGAAGACTTACCAACTCCTGTTCCTCCAATAATTCCAACGGTTTCTCCAGAATTTATCTTGATATTTATATGTTTTAAAACTTCTTTATTTTTATTATTTACATAACTAAAAGATACATCTTTAAATTCTATACTTCCATCTTTAACTTCATAAATAGGATCATTTTCATTTTTAAGATCAGGTATTTCATTTAAAATTTCAGTTATTCTTTCTGCTGATGCCTTAGCCATAATACACATTATTAATATCATAGTGAACATCATTAAACTTGTTAGAATTTGTATAGCATATGTAATTAAGCTTGTAAGC
>CANQMG010000027.1 GCA_947624925.1 uncultured Clostridia bacterium
CATATAGTAATATATGTCCTAGATAAATGACTATTCAAGACAGAACCCGGCTTATAGACTTACTTTTTATTTGAAATTAATTTATTAAAATCGCTTGGCAAATCTGCCGTAAATTCCATTTTAACTTTTTTTATAGGATGTACAAAACTTACTTTATAACTATGTAAAGCTTGTCTGTTTATTAAATTAGAAGATTTACCATATAATGTATCACCTAATATTGGATGACCTATATAAGCACAATGAACACGTATTTGATGAGTTCTGCCTGTTTCTAATTTAAAAGAAACTAATGAATAATTATCAAATTCATTTATTACAGTATAATGAGTAATTGCAGAGTCTCCATTTAGACTAACACATCTTTCTATTATACTATTTTCCTTACGTGCTATAGGCGCATTTATTATTCCTTTTTTACATTCTAAAGAGCCGTTTATCAAAGCTAAATATTGTTTAGAAAAAATATTTTCTTTCATTTGCCTAATAAGACATTCTTGTACATACTCATTTTTAGCAAACATTATAAGACCAGATGTATCTATATCTAGCCTATTAATAGGTCTTATCTTTCTTTTTAAACTTATTGAATCAAAATAAAATTTAATTCCATTAGATAAACTATTATCAAAATGCCTACATGATGGATGAGTTGCAATACCAGATGGTTTATTTAAAATTAACAAGCAGTCATCTTCATATATAATATTAAGGTCCATTTTAGTAGGTACAATATTAGAGTTATCCTCTTCAAAATCAATAACAACACAAATTATGTCACCAATATTTGCAATATTATTTATTTGTATAGGTAAATTGTTTTTATAAATCTTATTTGATTTTTTTAGTTTAAGAATTAATCTTTCAGACAAATAGAATTTATCTTTTAAAATTTGTTTAATATAAATATTATCTTCTTCAACAATATAATTTAATATCATAAAAATTCCCTCAAATTAAAAAGTACATAATATATAACTATACTATTTTAAGTATAACATATAAACAAAATTTATGAAACTTTTAATTTTTTATTTGCAATATTATACTTTATTATATATAATTGATATAAATAAAAGACGTAAAGTTATTATAGGAGTGAAGATGAGAATACGTTTTAAACCATGGGCTCGACCTGAGCTAGAGGCAAGTTATTTTTATGAAGATAATCCAGAAAATTATATTGGAAAATGGAAAGATAAGTTTAAAAATAGTGAAAATCCAATACATATCGAATTAGGATGTGGCAAAGGTAATTTTATTTCTGAACTAGCTGTTAAAAACGAGAATATAAATTATATTGCAATTGACCTAGTTGATGCAATGTTAGGATTGGCTAAAAGAAAAATAGAAGAAAGATATAATAATGAAAATAAAAAGGTTGAAAATTTAATATTAGTTAGGTATGATATAGAGAGAATTTTTAATATATTAAATAGCAATGATAAAATAGAAAGAATTTATATAAATTTTTGCAATCCTTGGCCTAAAGCTAAACATAAAAAGAAACGATTAACACATACTAGGCAATTAGAAAAGTATAAAGATTTTTTAATTCCAAATGGAGAAATATACTTTAAAACTGATGATGATGGATTATTTGAAGATAGTATTAAATATTTTAAGGAATGTAATTTTGATATATTAAAATATACTTATGATTTACATAATGAAGATATCTTTTCTGGTAAAAATATTGTAACAGAACATGAAAAAATGTTTTCTGATGATGGTATAAAAATTAAGGCTTTAATTGCTAAATTAAAATAAATTGGAGGAAAAATGATAAGTAATTTTTAACAGAAGTTTTTGAACAAGTAAGTGTTCAAGGTATTGATAAAACAATAACAAAACAAAATTTAAAAAATTTGTACGAGAAATATTGTTTAAAATAAATAATATATATATAATAGCTAAAAAGGAGGAAATTTTTATGTCATTTATTGAAGAAATTAAACAAAGAGCTAAATCTAATATAAAAACTATTGTATTGCCAGAAAGTGAAGATATTAGAGTATTGCAAGCAACAGAAATTATAAATAGGGAAGGATTTGCTAATGTTGTTCTAATAGGAAACGAGGAACAAATAAGAAAAAAAGCAGATGAAAATGGTATTAATATATTAAATACTAAGATTATTAACCCAAATTCAAGTGAAAAATATGATGAATATGTTAATGCTTTTTATGAATTGAGAAAACATAAAGGCATAACAATTGAAGATTCTAAAGAACTAATGAAAAATAATGTATATTTTGGAATGATGATGGTAAAACAAGGTGAAGCAGATGGCTTAGTATCAGGAGCAGCTCATTCTACGTCTGATACGTTAAGACCTGCGCTTCAAATATTAAAAACAGCACCCGAAACAAAATTAGTATCTGCATTTTTTGTTATGGTTGTACCAGATTGCGAATATGGGGAAAATGGAACATTTATCTTTTCAGATTCTGGACTAAATCAAAACCCTAATAGTGAAGAATTATCAGAAATTGCTATTTCTTCTGCAAAAAGTTTTGAACAATTAGTAGGAAAAGAGCCTAAAGTTGCAATGTTATCTTATTCTACATATGGAAGTGCTAAATCTGATTTAACACAAAAAGTTATCGATGCTACAAAATTAGTAAAAGAAAAACAACCAAATTTATTGGTAGATGGAGAATTACAATTTGATGCAGCGATTATTCCAGAAATTGCTAAAAGCAAAGCTCCAGGTAGCAAAGTTGCAGGTTATGCAAATACTATGATATTCCCAGATTTAAATGCAGGAAATATAGGTTATAAATTAGTTCAAAGACTGGCAAAAGCCGAAGCATATGGTCCTTTGTGTCAAGGAATTGCAAAGCCTGTAAATGATTTGTCAAGAGGATGTAGCAGTTTAGATATTGTTGGGGTTGTTGCAATAACAGCTGTTCAAGCTCAAATTTAATATTGAAAGATGCGTCTAAAGGAGGTTCTTGTGAAGGTAGTAGTAATAAAAAACTATCCACGATTTATATTTGCTATTGTAATTTTAGTTTTAATTATATTTTCTTTATTTATGATTTTTTATAATAAAAAGCCTAAAACTGAAGAAGTCTCAGCAATACCAAGTGACATTAATTATGAAATAGTTTTAAATGGAGACGAGACTATTTATTTATATAAAAATCAAGAATACGATGAGCAAGGATATAATATTGTAGATTCTAACGGACATAAAGTTGATGAAAAGGTAAATATTGAAAATAATGTTGATATAACAAAAACAGGTGAATATGAAATTAAATATACAATACAAGATACATCTAATTCAATAATAAGGAAAGTGATTGTTAAAGATACTAAATTACTTAAAAGTGGTGAAAAATCAAAAAATTCTTTACCAATTCTTATGTATCATTATTTTTATGATAAGTCTAAAAATGAAACAGGAAAAAATGCAAATTGGATTGAGATTTCAGATTTTGAAGAACAACTTAAATATTTAAAAGATAATAATTTCTATTTTCCAACTTGGAGTGAAGTTGCAGATTTTGTTGATGGAAAAATTGATATACCTAAAAATAGTGTTGTAATAACAATGGATGATGGACAAAAAAGTTTATATAATTATGCTATTCCATTATTAGATAAATACAATATACCAGCTACAGCTTTTATTATTACTAGTAAATTTGATGATTCAAATTTAGAGAAATATAAGAATTCAACTATTAGTTTCCAGTCACATTCAAATAATATGCATAGAGCAGGTGGAAATATAGGTCATGGTGGAATATTTACAGCATTATCAATAGAAGAAGGCTCAAATGATTTAAAAGAATCTATAAAAAAATTAGGTGGTAATAATGACGCTTTTGCATATCCTTATGGGGATTATACAAGTAATTGTATAAAATCTGTGAAAAATGCAGGTTTTAAAGTAGCTGTTACTACTGAAAATAAATTGGCAAAGCCAGGCATGGACAAATATGCCTTACCTAGAGTAAGAATGTATCAAGGAATAACTATAAATGGTTTTGCAAGTTCGTTATAATATATACAAGATTAAATTCTAAAAATCTTGAATTTTTAAATATAATAGTAAAGGAAGGGTAAAATATGAAAATTTTAGTTGTAAATTGCGGAAGTTCATCTTTAAAATATCAATTAATTAATATGGAAGATGAATCTGTTTTAGCAAAAGGTAATTATGAAAGAATAGGAGAAGATGCAGCATTTGTAACACATAAAGTAAATGGTAATAAATATGTTATTAATAAAGGTGTAACAAATCATAATGAGGCTTTAAAAATAGTATTAGAGCAATTATTACATAAAGATTACGGAGTTATTAAAGATTTATCTGAAATTGATGCTGTGGGTCATAGAATAGTACACGGTGGAGAAATATTTAACAAATCTGTTTTAATAGATGAAGATGTTATTGCAAAAATAGAAGAATGTGCGACTCTAGCACCATTGCATAATCCAGCTGCTGTTCTTGGAATACGTGCATGTATGCAAGCAATGCCTAATATACCTATGTGTGCTGTGTTTGATACGGCTTTTCATCAAACTATGCCTAAAGAAAACTATATATATCCAATACCTTATGAATTATATGAAAAACATAAAATAAGAAAATACGGAGCTCACGGAACTTCACATCAATTTGTTGCAAATATAGCTGCAAGATTGGAAAATAAACCAATTGAAGAATTAAAGATTGTAACGTGCCATTTAGGTCAAGGAGCAAGTATAGCTGCTATTAAAGGTGGAAAATCTATAGATACTTCTATGGGATTATCTCCATTAGGAGGAATACCTATGGTAACTCGTTCTGGAGATTTAGACCCATCTGTTGTTTTAGATATTATGGAAAAAGAAAATTTAACAGCAAAAGAAGCTAATGCTTTGTTAAACAAAAAATCAGGTTTATATGGAATTACAGGATTAAATCCAGACTTTAGAGAAATAGAACTTGCATCATATGATGATAATCATCCAAAAGCTAAAATTGCAATTTCTTTATTTACAACTAGCATTGCTCAATTTATTGCAAAATATGCTGTATCAATGGGTGGATTAGACGTAGTTGTATTTACTGGTGGCATAGGTGAAAACCAAATAAATATAAGGAAAAAGATATGTGAAAAATTAGAATTTATGGGATTAAAAATTGACGTAGATAAGAATAATACAAGGGGAGAAGAAGTTTTAATAACATTACCAGAATCAAAAATAAAAGCATATGTTATACCTACTAATGAAGAACTAGTAATAGCACGAGACACAAAAAATTTAGTTGAAAGCAAGGAGTTGATATAATGAGCGATAAAATATACACAAAAGCCTGTCTTTTTATTTATTAAAATATTAATTAACTTTTTAAAATAATTTTGACAATGATTTATTTTTCCTCACTCTACTTAACATAAAAACATAAAATATATAGAGCAACTTTAAAAGTAAAAAGGAGGGGAGGAAAGTTTGAAATTAGAAGGTAAAAAGATAGGTTTTTGTTTTACTGGTTCTTTTTGTACATTTAAATCAACATTAGAGCAATTAAAAAATTTAAAAAAAGAAAATGCCCAAATTATTCCAATAATGTCAAATAATTCTTATACTATGGACACAAGATTTGGTAATGCGAAGGATTTTATAGATAAAATTGAAACAATAACTGAAAATAAAATAATTCACACAATTCAAGAGGCAGAACCAATAGGACCTAAAAAAATGACTGATATTATGATAATAGCACCATGTACTGGAAATACAATTGCTAAACTAAGAAATGGTATAACAGATACTGTTGTAACAATGGCTGCAAAATCTCATTTAAGAAATAATAATAGCTTAGTTATAGCTGTATCAACAAATGATGGATTATCTCGGTAATGCTGAAAATATAGGAGCATTGTTAAATAGAAATAATTACTATTTTGTGCCATTTAGGCAAGATAATCCGATAACTAAGCCACGTTCTTTAGTTTTTGATCCAAATTATATAATAAAAACTTTAGAATATGCACTGGAAAAAGAACAAATTTCTCCAATTCTATTATAAAAATAAAATTATATAAAAGCGGTATTTAAACCGCTTTATTCTACATAAATATTATAAATTTGCTAAAGGGTTGCTTTCTACTGCATTTCTTACTTGTGTGTTTTCAACATGAGTATATATTTCAGTTGTAGAAATACTTTCATGACCTAATAATTCTTGAAGAGCTCTTATATCTACATTTCCATATTGATACATAAGTGTTGCTGCAGTATGTCTTAGCTTATGTACAGAGTATTTTCTATAATCTAAACCTGCTTTTTGCAATTCTTTTTTTACAACATATTGAACAGTTCTATTACTAATTCTTTCTCGTCTTTCACTTAGGAATAAAGCATCTTTGGAATCATATTTTATTCCTTCTTTTGGCCTATCTTTTAAATAATCATTAAGAGCTTTTACACATGCATTATTTAAATATATTGTACGTTCTTTATTACCTTTTCCTATAACATTAAGTCTATTTTCACTAAAAATTATATCCTTTATATTTATATTAACAAGTTCAGATAAACGCATACCACAATTTAAAAATAAAGTTATTATAGCATAATCTCTTGAACTATTTCTATTATCATCACTATTACTAGCTACCTCTAATAATTTTTTACTATCATCTAAAGTTAAATATTTTGGAATGCGTTTTCCTTGTTTTGGCGTTTCTAAATTTTGTGCTGGATTTATTTCTATTAAGTTAGCTTTTTGAGATAAATAATTAAAAAATATTCTGATGCTAGATGCCTTCCTTGCTCTAGTTGCAGGCTTACTCTTAAGCTCAGTTGCCATATATGCTAGAAAAGAGTGTATATCATCTAAATTTATTTTTTTTATTGTATCTAAAGTAATATCATTAATAGGTATATCTTTAAATTCTTCATTTTCCTTAATAGTATATAAATTAAAACGTAATTTAATAAATCGTAAAAAATTTGCTAAATCATAATTATATTCTTTAATACTATTAGGAGATTTATTAAGTATTGTAATTGAATAATCTAAAAATGAATTTAAAAAATCTGGATTATCTTGTCTATTTATCATAATTTCTTCCTCCACAAAACAAGATTATATAATTATAATACTAAATAATTAATATAAATTCAAGTGAAAAAGCGTAATAAATAAATGTATTGACTTTTTATATATTTTGAAATAGAATAATTAAAAAGCAAAAAAGGAAGTAATTTCAATGATTGATAAATTTAATTTAACTCAAGAACAAAATATATTTTTAGCAAAAAGAAATATTATAGATTCAATTTGGAAAAGTGCAAACTTAGAAGGAATTGCAATAACTTTTCCAGAAACGCAGAAGATTTATGAAGGTGGAAATATAGAGCATTTAAGATTAGATGAAATTATAACTATAAACAATTTAAAACACGCTTGGCAATTCATTTTAAGTTCCATTAATGAAGAAATTAGTTTTAATTATTTATCCAGTATACATAGTTTAGTAGGCAGTAATCTAATAGATATGCCTGGAAAAATAAGAATTTACGAAGTGAAAATGGGAGGTACAAATTGGATACCAGAAGTTCCATCTCAAGCCAAATTAGAAAATCTAATAGAAAGTGTTAAAAATATAAAATGCGATACTGAAAGAATATTAGTTTTAATGTGTAAACTAATGAAAATGCAGGTTTTCAATGATGGGAATAAGAGAACAGCAATGTTAGTTGCAAATCATGAATTAATAAGAAATGGTAGGGGAATTGTAGCTATTTCTGAAAAAGACAAAGTAGAATTTGGAACAAAATTAATTGCTTATTATGAAGATGAAAATAAATTAGATGAATTAATTGAATTCATTTATGATAAATGTTTAGATGGTATAAATATAAGTGGAGAATAGGAAAATGAACGAAATTATTACTGTTAAAAATAAAGAAAGAAACTATGGAATAGATTTGCTTAGAATAATATCTATGTTTTATATTTTATTACTACATTGTCTTGGACAAGGAGGTTTATTAGAAGGAACTTCTGTAAATTCTGTTCAATATAATTTAGTTTGGTTTATTTAAATATGTTCGTATGCTGGAGTTAATATTTTAGATAATAAATTTCAGATTTTATCTGATAAATTAACCAAGCTAGTTTAATATTTATAACAAATAATTAAAAGGTATTTAAAAACAATATAAAGGAGTTTTATTATGTTAAATGCAGTAAAAAGAGTTTTAATAGTTGCTTTAGGAGTTATCCTACAGTTTGGATTTGCTATAATGATTAGATTATTTTTTTATAAATATCTTGGTATTATTACCTTACTTTATAGTATTATAAGTATTTTGATTGTTCTTGGCATATTAAAAGAAAGTACACGACTTTCAAATGATTTACCATGGATTATATTAATTTTAATTTTCCCAATATTTGGAACAATGTTATTAATTACATTGGGGAGAAATTATTCTAAAAATAAATTATTAAAGAATATATTTGAATTTGAAAAAAAATATAATAAATACTTAGTTCAAGATGAAAGCATAGAAAAGGAAATAGACAATAAAAAATTAGATAATATTAAATATTTAACTAATAGAACAAATTATTTTGTAAGTAAAAATAATGAAATTACTTATTATGATTTTGGCCAAAAATTTTACCCTGAATTATTAAAAGAACTAAAAAAAGCCGAAAAATTTATATTTATGGAATACTTTATTATTAATGAAGGTGTAATGTGGAATGGCATTTTAGATATATTAAAAGAAAAAGCATCTAAAGGGGTTGATGTTAGAATATTATATGATGATATGGGAAGTATTGCAATGCTTTCAACAAATTATTCAAAACAACTTGCTAAATATGGCATAAAATGTATTACTTTCAATAAATTAAGCCCTTTTAGAGGAATATTTATGAATAATAGAGATCATAGAAAAATTACTATAATTGATGGAAAGGTTGCTTTTTCTGGAGGCGTTAATTTAAGTGACGAATATATAAATGTTAATAGTAAATTAGGAATTTGGAAGGATAATGGAATTAAAATTATAGGTGATGCTATTTGGAATTTGACAGTTATGTTTTTAACATTATGGAATGCTAATATAAATGAGGATAAAGATATTACTAAATTTAAGCATAATTTTGATAATATTACTGACAAAAATAATGGTTATGTTATTCCATATGGTGTTGCACCTCTACATAAGGATTTAATTGGTGAAGATGTTTATATTAATATGATTAATAGTACAAAAAGTTATTTATACATAATGACACCTTATTTGATAATTGATACTGATATGGTTAATTCTCTTTGTAGAGCTGCTAAAAGGGGAGTAGATGTAAGAATAATTGTACCTGGTATTCCAGATAAGAAAATAGTGTATACACAAACAACGTCATTTTTCAAGGTATTATATGATAACGGAGTTAAAATTTATAAATTTACAAATGGTTTTGTTCATTCAAAAGTATTTGTATCTGATGATATAAGAGCTGTAGTAGGTACAATAAATATGGATTATAGAAGTTTATATCTTCATTTTGAAAATGGAATTTATATGGAAGATGTTAGTGAAATTAAAGAGATCTTTAAAGACTTTGAAAATACTTTTAAAGAATGTAAAGAGTTAAATGACAATGATGTTAAGACAGGATTTATAAAAGCTTTATGGCAAGCTGTTTTAAGACTATTTGCACCATTATTTTAAATAAAAAATAATTATGTAACAAATGAAGATATAGAGAAACCAAATAATTATACAGTTATACAAAATTAAGGGACAAGTCGGACAGCACCTTTATAAAACACATAAATACGTTAAAACATACGTAGATGAAGTTTTTAATGTTGAATAAATATAATATATATTAAGAAAAATATGGTTATTTATATAATAATTAGATACTTGACTTATAATCAATTTGAATATAAAATTATTTTAATATAATAACAGAATATTTGAGGTATATTATGAAAAATAAAAAATTAATTATTGTGTTTATATGTATTATAATTGTTTTTTGGGCTTTATGTTTAATATTAAATTTTGTTAAAAAACCAAAAACAGATGAAGATAAATATAACAAAGAAAGAGATATAGAAATAAAAAATTTGGATGATTTTTATAATACTGAGCTTACAAAAGAAAAAGATATAAGAAATCTTGATAGTGAGTATAATTCATTTGATGCTCAAAAGGATAATTGTTTTGTTATAGGAGCAATGGTCCATAATGACTATTTATATAATGAATTTATGGAAAATTATAAAAATAGAAAATCCTCATTTGTAAGAGTAGCTCAGAATACAATTGAAGGAGACTTAATTCTATATGATATTCTATATGATGAAAAGAACGATAAATTATATTTAGTTACAGATAACACAAGAGATGAATTTGCAGAAGAAAATGATAGAAAGATTGAGTTAAAACAATTTGAAAAAATTTCAAAATATACGTATCAAAATCATTTATATTGGATTTTATATAATGGTGAAATAAATGATGATAATTTTAAATCAGATAATGTATTTATAATTACAATAATTAATTAGATGAAATGAAAAAATAATAAAAATTGAATAAGTGTATATATTTTTTTAGGGTATATACACTATTTTTTATTACATAATCGCATTATTTTGAACAAATATCTTGAAAAAAAATGTATATTGATATAAAATCATTTAGAATAATTTTAAAAATTAAAATAAATAGAACATAGGAGGATTGAAAAAAGTGAAAGGCAAAGGACTTAAATTAACATTATATATATTAATTGTTGTGTTAATATCATTAATATCTTTTTTTGGAATATATGTAAAGGATAGTAGCAGAATTAGCAATATTGTAAATGAATATATGTTAGGGTCAAATCTAAAAGGAAAAGCTGTAATGGAACTAAAGGTTGACGATACAAAAAATGAAGTTGTATATGATGAAAATGGACAAGTTGTGGAAGAGCCAGATGATGAAAATAAAGATAAATATACTACTGTAGAAGAGCCTGTAAATAAAGAAGAAGTTTTAAATGTAGAAAACTTTGAAAAAAGTAAAAATATTATAGAAGAAAGATTTAAATTTATTAAATTACCTGATTATAATATAAGATTAAATAAATCTAATGGTACAATAATAATAGAAGCAGATGAAGGATATATGCAAGATGTTTCAACAATGACTTCAATAATTGGAAAACTTGAAGCAAAAGATACTGATAGTGATGAGTTATTATTTAATAATTCTAATATAAAAAGTGTAAATGCTACTTACCAAACAGATATGGAAGGTGCAACTACAGTTTACTTAGATATAACATTTAACAATGATAGTAAATCAAAAATTGATGAACTAAAAAACAAATATACTGTTGTAGAAGAAAAAAATGAAGAAACTGAAAATACTGTAAATAATGAAACATCAGAAGATGAAACACAAACAGAAACAGAAGAAGATAAAGAGGATGTAAAAACTATAACTTTAAATTTTGATGGCAGTTTATTAAATGAAGCAGAATTTGGTGATATAATAATTACAAATTCAACAATGAGAATACCAGTAGCAAATTCTAGTACAAATAGTTCTACAATTAATTCATATTATAATACTGCAATACTTATTGCACATTCAATTAATATTGGAGAACTTCCTATAGTATATACAGTTGAGGCAACAGAATATTTTGCTGCAAATTATGGTAATGTAATAGAATATATAATAATTGGACTTATAGTTGCAGTTGCAGTTATTTATGTATATATGATAATAAAATATAAATCTAAAGGTGTTATAGGGGCTATTTCATATACTTTGTGGATTGCTTTACTTTTATTAGCTATAAGATATACAAATATAGAGATAACTATAAGCTCACTACTTTCATTTATTGTGTTAATTTTAATAAATGCTTATATAACAAATGCAGTTATAGATGCAAGTATGGAGAATACAGATTATACAGCAATTTTAAAAAATTCATATAAGAAAATAGTTAATTTGTTAATTATTTCAATAATAATTTTAGTAGTATTTTCTTTTACAACTTTTGGATTAATAAATTCAATTGGATTATTAATGGTTTGGGGAGTATTAATAAGTGTATTAAACTCATTAATAACAGCTATGATTTTAAGTATAAAATAATAATTTTGGGAGGATAAGATGAAAAAGAAATTATCTATAAGTGGAGTAATATCTATATTATGCATAATTATAATAATAATTGGAATTGCTTTTGTTGCAACAAAAGGTTTCGAAAAAAGTTTAGATTATGCAAAGGTGAATAGAATAGAGTTATATTTAAAAGATGGATATAACAAAGATGAAATAAATGAAGTTGTAAAAAATATATTTACAGATAAAGAATATAAACTTTATGATGTAGATAAATTTAATCAAACAATAGCAATTGATTTAAAAGATAAATATTCTGATGAAGAATTAGAAAACCTAAAAAATTCAGTTGCCGAAAAATTAAATGTGAATAGTGAAGATATAACTGTATATGAAATTAATGTTCCAACAGTAACAATAAAAGATATAGTAAAGCCATATCTTCAACCTATGATAATTACTACAGTTTTAATAATTGTATATATCATAATTAGAAACTTTAAATCTGTAGAAGATATAATGAATAAATCTATAAAAATGTTACTTGCAATATTATTAACAGAAGGAGTATATTTTAGTTTAATTGCAATTTTAGGATTACCTATAAGTAATTTAACAATGCCAGTTGCAATTGTGTTATATTTATTAAGTATTGTAATAAATATTGTAGTAGATAAAAAAATATAGAAAAATAAAAGGTAGGAAAAGAAATGTATTTAGATTCAATGGAAAAATTAGTTAACTTATGCAAAAATAGAGGTTTTATATATCCAGGTTCAGAAATATATGGTGGATTAGCTAACACTTGGGATTATGGACCTTTGGGCTCAGAACTTAAAAATAATGTAAAACTTGTTTGGAAAAAGAAATTTATTCAAGAAAATAAATATAATGTTGGATTAGATGCTGCAATACTAATGAATCCAGAAACATGGGTTGCTTCAGGACACATAAAAAGCTTTGCAGATCCATTAATAGATTGTAAGGAATGTAAAACTAGACATAGAGCAGATAAATTAATTGAAGAATGGGCTCATAATAAAGGTAATGATATGATAGCTGATGGTATGTCAGATGATGAGTTAATTAAATTTATTAAAGATAATAAAATCCCATGTCCAAATTGTGGCAAGCATAATTTTACAGATATTAGAAAATTTAATTTAATGTTTAAAACATTTCAAGGTGTTACTGAAGACTCAAAGTCAGAAATTTTTTTAAGACCAGAAACAGCACAAGGTATATTTGTTAATTTTAAAAATATATTAAGAACAACTAGACGCAAATTGCCTATGGGTATTGCACAAATTGGAAAGGCGTTTAGAAATGAAATTACTCCAGGAAATTTTACCTTTAGAACAAGAGAATTTGAACAAATGGAATTAGAATTCTTTTGCAAACCAGGAACTGATTTAGAGTGGTTTGACTATTGGAGAAATTTTTGCAAAAATTGGTTATTAAATTTAGGAATTAAAGAAGAAAATATAAGATTAAGAGATCATTCAAAGGATGAACTTGTATTTTATAGTAAGGCAACTACTGATATAGAATATAATTTCCCATTTGGTTGGGGTGAATTATGGGGAATAGCAGATAGAACAAATTATGATTTATCAAAACATATAGAGCACTCTAAACAAGATTTATCATATCAAGACATAGATAGTAATGAAAAATACATACCATATGTTATAGAACCATCACTTGGTGCAGATAGAATGACTTTAGCTTTATTATGTGATGCATATGAAGAACAAGAAATAGGTGACGGAGATATAAGAACAGTATTACATTTACATCCTGCGATTGCACCATATAAAGTAGCTGTTTTACCATTATCAAAAAAACTAAATGAAAAAGCAGAAGAAGTATATGAAAATCTATCTAAAAAATTTATGTGCGATTATGATGAAACAGCAAGCATTGGAAAAAGATATAGAAGACAAGATGAAATAGGAACACCATATTGTATTACAATAGATTTTGAAACAGAAAATGATAATTGTGTAACAATAAGAGATAGAGATACTATGGAACAAGTTAGAGTAAATATAAACGAACTTGAAAAATGGCTACAAGATAAATTAGATTATTAAAAAATGAGCATTTAGGAGCATTTTTATAAGGACAATTCTTATTAAAAATGCTCCTAAGCCTTTTAAAACTACTTTTTAATATTAACTTAATAGTTTTTGTTTTTCAGTTAGTGCAGGAACAATATTTTCTTTTATACTATCAATATGTATACTATATTTACCACTACTTGGAATAATTCCAATAGCATTAAACTCTTTCTTCCAACGATTTGGTGTCATAGTAAAACGATTATAACCAACTTCATCAATTTTAATTCTGTGTGATTCCACGGAATTAAAATTTTCATTGTTTAATTCTTCCCAAAGGTTATAAAAATCGAATGAATTTTTATTTGACATCCAATTTCGTATAACCCCAGATGGATCATTTTCATTTTGATATTTTGCTAAATCAGTTAAAGAAATATAATCTATATCTCCAACTCTCATAACATTAACTAGATTATCTTTTACTTTCATTTGTGCTTTTATAAGTTCTTTGCTCATAATACCACTTCCAATCTATGTAAATTTTTTATACATTATAAAACAATTGTTTGTAATTGTCAAGCAAATATTTAAATTCTATGGTTATGTTTTGTGCCTTATATTTTCAAAAAAATTGCTCGAAAATGCAATGCCTAATTAAAAAATTTATTGTAAAATAAATTTAATTATGATAATATATGTAAAAAATGTTAAACAATAAGGAGCATATAAATGAAAAAAGATATAGACATTAGATATTCAAAAGAAGAAATAAAACAAGAAGATATTAAAGATAAGGAATCATCAGAGGAACAAGAAACAAAAAAGAAAAAAGCAGGAGCAATAAAAGATATTATAATAACATACTTAATAAATTTTGCAATACTTTTTTATTTAGAAATAGTTGTGAAAATTACAGTATATAAAAGCATTATAGATATTGGAACATTATATATATTTATGTTTTCAATATCAACATCAGGTATTATGACTTTTATATATACGATATTTAAAAAAAGGATAATATCAAAAGTAATTGTAAGTATTATACATTTATTTTTGGCATTTTATTATTCATTCTATTTATTATATTATAATTTTTTTAAGACTTTTTTTGTTTGGTTAACAATTGATATGGCAGATGATGTTATGACATTTCCAAAAGAGATTTTAGCAATAATAACAAATAACTACTATTACATTATAATTTTATTTATACCTGCAATATTGTATATAATATATATTGCAATAAATAAAAATGAAGAAAATTATAAATTATCATATAAATTAAGTATAATAATTTCAGCCTTAGTTATATATTTGTGTACTATTGGATTAATATTTACTAATAATGAATCAAGAAAGTTATATTTTGAAGCTTTACAGCCAGTTGATTATGTGAAAAATTTTGGTGTACTACAAACTACACAAAAAGATATTATAGAATGCTTATTTGGAAATAATGAGCCAAGTTTAGATTTAGAAGAATTGCAACCAGTAGCAAACATTCAAGAAAATGAATATGAAGCAAATATAATGGATATAAATTTTGATGAATTAATTAAAAATGAAAAAAATAAAACTATTAAAGAATTACATAAATATTTTAGTAATGTAGAGCCAAGCTATAAAAATGAATATACAGGAATGTTTGAAGGAAAGAATTTAATATTTTTAACTTTAGAAGGTTTTTCTTATAAAGTTATAGATAAAGATTTAACTCCTACATTATATAAAATGGCAACAGAAGGATTTGTATTTGAAAATTTCTACACTTCATTATGGGGAGGCAGTACTGCTACAGGAGAGTATGCAGCAATTACAGGCAATTTTTATAATAATGCTAAATGTTTGGAAATAAGTGGAAATAAATATATGCCATTTACTTTGGGCAATCAATTTAAAAAATTAGGTTATACTACACTTGCATATCATAATAATAGTTATGCATATTACAAAAGAAATTTATCACATCCTAATATGGGATATAAATATATTGCGATAGGTAATGGACTTAAAGGGTTAACAGATATATGGCCTAGGTCAGACGAAGAAATGGCTGAAGTAACAATTGAGCAATTTATAGATAAAGAACCTTTTCATATATATTATATGACTGTTAGTGGACACGCAAATTATAGCTGGGATGGAAATAATATGTCAAGAAAACATAAAAATGATGTAAAAAATCTTGATAAATCTGAAAATGTAAAAGCATATTATGCATGTCAATTAGAAGTAGAAAATATGCTAAAAAAGTTAGTAGATGCTTTAGACGAAAAAGGAATATTAGAAAATACTGTTTTTGCTATGAGTGCAGATCATTATCCATATGCTCTTAAAAATACTGAACTTGCAGAATTATATGAAATTCCAGAAAAGAATATTGACTCAAATTTTGACTTATATAGAAATGCATTTATATTATGGTCTGCATCAATGGAAAAGCCTATTGTTATATCAAAGCCATGTTCATCAATAGATATAATACCAACATTATCAAATTTATTTGGGTTAGAATATGATTCGAGATTAATTATGGGAACTGATATTTTATCTAGTAGTGAAAATATTGCAATTGTTAATTTTAATGGAGCTGGTGGATACTGGAATTGGGTAACAGAGCAAGGAAAATATTATGCAAATAGTAAGAAATTTGTAAAGTCTGATAGCTGCAGATTAAGTGATGAGGAAGAAAAAAGTTACGTAGATAGAATAAATAAAATTGTTGCTAATAAACAAAGTGCTTCTTTAAAAATATTAAATAATGATTATTATAGATATGTTTT
>CANQMG010000028.1 GCA_947624925.1 uncultured Clostridia bacterium
GGTTTATGGCACCAGTCTTGAAAATTGGCGTAGGTTTGTAGCCTACCGTGGGTTCGAATCCCACCCTCTCCGCCAATATATTAAGTAAAAATATAGTGAATAATAAATAATTTTAAAATGCAAATTTTATTATTTAGTATTCATTTTTAATTATAATTCAAACATGTAGGTGTACCCAAGTGGTTGAAGGGGACGGTTTGCTAAACCGTTAGGGTTCGTAAGGGCTGCGGAGGTTCAAATCCTCTCACCTACGCCAAAACTTATAGTTATTTTTAAAGTTGTAATAATTTGTTAAATGTAGTATACTATATGTGCAGTATACTATTTTTTAATATATTAAGATAATAAAAAGGAGTAATATATGAATGAAGATATTAGAAGAAAGTGTGAAATAATAATAAAGTATACATCCATAACGGAAAAAAATTCTGAAATTGTAGAGATGTTTCCTGAAGAGTTTAAAAGTAAAAGTAGTATAACATATATAGTAATGACATATATAAAAAATTCACCTGAATTTAGGGAACGTTATAATGAAGCTCTTATTAAAAGAAAAAGTTCTAAAAGAGAAGAAGATTCAAAATTACATACAGAAACAATAGAGTTAATATTGGAAAAAATTGCACAAGGTTATAGCATAACAAAAATATCAGAATTATATCCAAATATTTGGAAAAATAATGAATCATTGAAAAATTTTATATTAAAATATATAAAATCAGATCAAAAATATTATAAAAAGTATTTGGAAGCAATAGAAAAAGGAAAAAAAGTTAATAGAGAAAAAAAGCAAGAAGAAAATACTGAAATGGTAAATAAGATTATATCATTAAGAATGGAAGGATATACACATGAGAAAATAGCAAAAATGTTAGGATTTAAGTCGGAAGGTCAATATAGGACCTTTATTGAAAAATATATTACCAGTAATCCTAATTATTCTGGAAGTTGGGTAGTAGGCAGAAGTGGAACAGGAAAAAGAGAAACTGTAGGAGAAGGATCTGTAGGAGGAGCTATAGGAAAAGGTTGTGATGAAAGATAATGTATAGAAATACTTATGTTGAAATTAATATAAATAACTTACAAGAAAATGTAAAAAATATTAAAAATTATTTTAATAATTATGAATATTATTTTGGAGTTGTTAAGGGTAATGCTTATGGACATGATATTCATATAATAGATTATTTAATTAAAAGTGGAATAAATTATTTAGCTATATCATCTTTAGAAGAAGCATTAAAGGTAAGAAAAATAAATAAAGATATTCCTATCTTATGCTTAGAACCAATAGATTTAGAATATTTAAATATTTGTTTAGAAAATAATATAACAATAGTTATTCATGATTATGAATATTACAAAGAATTAATAAAAAAGAATATAGATAAAAATTTAAAGGTTCACTTAAAAATTGATAGCGGAATGAATAGAATAGGATTAAAAGATAAAAACCATATAAATGAAATATATAAAGAATTATTAAATAATGATAATATTTTTTTAGAAGGAATATTTACACATCTAGCTACAACAGGTATTAGCGACAAATATTGGGACGAGCAGGTAAGTAAGTTTAAATATTTAATAAAAGATATAGATTTAAATAAAATTCCAATAGTTCATATGGCAAGAAGTATTGCATTTTTAGATCATCCTAAAATTGATATTTGTAATGGAATAAGAATGGGAATTGCAATGTATGGATATGATCCAAATCCAATTGAAAGAAATGATTTTAAATCTAAATTAAAAAAAATTAAAGCAAAAATTAGAATAAAAAAATACAATATTAGTCCTACTGTAAATAAATCACCAGTTGAACTAAAACCGGCTTTTAGTTTATATTCTGAAATAATGCAAATAAAATATGTAAAAAAAGGTGAATTTGTAGGATATGGTGCAGGATATATAGCACAAGAAGATATAATTATTGGTACTATTCCAATAGGATATGATGATGGAATATTTAGAAAAAGTAAGGGAAGAGCTGTTGTTATAAATAATAAAAGATATAATCTAATAGGTGATATTGGAATGGGAATGATAAGTGTTAAGATAGATGACACAGTTAAACTTCATGATAAAGTAACATTAATAGGAGATGGAATATCTTTAAGAGAAGTAAGTGCTCATAATGGAACAACAATTTATGAGTCAATGTGTAATATTAAAAATACAGTTCCACGTGTTTTTATAAAAGATAATAAAACAATTAAAATTCAAGAATATTAATTTTAGAGAGGAAAAAAATGAAACCAGAAATATTAATAATAGGTACTGATATTAATGCTTATTATATGGCAAGATGCTATTATGAATTATACAATGAAAAAGTTAATCTAATTGGAAAGTCACCAATGGCATTTACATCTTGTAGTAAAATTACAAAAATAAAAATAGAACCAAATCTTTGGGATACTGATGTTTTTAGAAAAACATTAGAACAATATGCCATAGAAAATATGAAAGATAAAAAAATATTATTAATTGCAACTAATGATTTTTATGTTAGATTAATAGCAGAAAATAAAGAATTTTTGGAAAAATATTATATATTTAATTATCCAGATATAAATATTATAAATAATTTATTAATAAAAGAAAATTTTTATAAAACATATGAAAATTCTATTTTAGATTTACCTATAACAGAATATTATTTTTGTAATCATAATGATGATATAAAAAAAATAATAAAAAAATTTAATAATTATCCAGTAATTATTAAACCAAGTGATGGAGTATCTTATCATAAATTAAAAATTGAATTAGACAAAGTATATAAAGTAAAAAGTGAAAATGAATTAATTGAAACAATAAAAAAAATAGAAGAAGCTGGATATAACGAAAAATTAATAATCCAAGAATTTATTCCAGGAGATGATTCAGCACTTTTTGATTCAATTTTTTATTGCGGTAAAGATAAAAAAGCAAAGCTTGCAACATTTGCACAAATTGGTTTGCAAGAACATACACCAACTGGAATTGGAAATTGTACAGTTTTGGTTAATGGATTTGATGAACATGGATATAAAGAAGAAATAATATATAAATTAAAAGAATTTTTAGAAAATATTGGATATCAAGGATTTGCAGAATTTGATATGAAATATGATTATAGAGATGGAAAATATAAAGTATTAGAAATAAATCCAAGGCAGTCAAGAAGTGGGTATTATTTAACTGCATGTGGATATAATTTAGTAGAATACTTAATAAAAGATATAATTAATAAAGAAAATTTAGAATTTAATATAATAAAAGAAAAAATGGTTTTAAGTTTTGTTCCAATGAGTGTAATAAAAAAATATATAAAAAATGAAAAATTAAAAAAAGAAATAATAAAATTAAAACAAAAAAATAAAATTGTAAATCCATTAAAATATAATAAAGATATGAATTTAAAACGAAGAAAATATATGTTTATGAGAGATTTAAATTACAAGAAAAAATATAAAAAATATGATTTTTAAATGAAATAGGGTGAAAATAATTGAATATAGAAGTAATTGGTATGCCAATGTATTATGGGTGTGACGTACCAGGATCAGATTTAGCATATGATTTTGTAGAAAAAGATTTAGAAAAAATATTTAAAAAAAATAAAATAATAAAAAAAATTAAAATTAAATCTACAACAGATAAAAAAGAAAAATATAATAAAAAATATGGAAAATTAAAATATTTAGATGCAATAATTAATTTAAATAAAAATTTATATATAGAAGTTAAAAATTCTTTAGAAAATAATAATTTACCTATTATAATAGGTGGAGATCATAGTGGAGTAATAGGAAGTATATGTGCAGATTTAGATTACTATAAAGGTGATGTAAGTGTAATATGGATAGATGCACATTTTGATATACATACTGATTATGATAGTCCATCTGGAAATATTCATGGTATTCCACTTTCCGTTTGTATTGGAAGATGTAGAAATAATTATTTAAATTTTGGTGAAATTAAATTAAATCCAAATAATATTTTTTATTTGGGAATAAGGAGTTATGAAAAAGAAGAAGAAGAATATGTAAGAAAACAAAAAATATTTTATTATAAAGATAATGAAATAAAAAACGAAAATTTAGATATTATTTTAAATAAATTAATAAATAAAATAAAAACAAAAAAGGTACATATTAGTTTTGATTTTGATTCTATTTCAAATCAAGAATTTCCATCTGTAAATGTAGAATATGAAGGAAAATATACATCAGTAGGTGGTTTTTATTTAAAAGATGCAAAAAAAATATTAAAAACTTTAATAGAAAATTTAAATATTTCCAGCATTGATTTTGTAGAATATAATCCATTATTAGATACAGAAAAAAAAGACCTTAAAAAATTTAAAGATATTATTGAGGTTGTAGATGAAGTATTAAAATAATGGTATAATAAATAAAAAATATATATAAAGAAATGAGAAGAAAATGAATATAAAAAAATATAATATTGAAAAGTATATTAAATTATTAAAAGAAAAAAAATTATTTTTAGAAAGTAATATTTCGGATAAAGAAAATAATAAAATTATCGAATATTTAACTTATAATTCAAAAAAAGCACACGAAGGTACTATGTTTGTGTGTAAAGGGAATAATTTTAAAGAACAATATTTAAATGAAGCAATTAATAATAATATACTAGTATATGTATCAGAAATTAAATATGTAGAGGACAAGCCATATATTATTGTTTCAGATGTTAGGAAGGCACTAGCAGTTTTATCTGCATTATATACAAATTATCCAGAAAAAAATATAAATATGATAGGTATTACTGGAACTAAAGGAAAATCTACAACATCATATTATATAAAATACATTTTGGATGATTATATGATGGAGTTAAATAAACCAGAAACAGCAATTATATCATCTATAGATACATATGATGGAAAAGAAAGAAAAGAATCTGTTTTAACTACTCCAGAATCATTAGAATTACATGAACATCTTAGAAATGCTGTAGATTCTAAGATTGAAAATATCGTAATGGAAGTATGTTCTCAAGCACTTAAGGTAGATAGAGTATATGATATTTTATATAAAATAGGAGTATTTTTAAATATATCTGAGGATCATATTAGTAATATTGAGCATAAGGATTACGAAGAATATATTTCAGCAAAATTGAAATTATTTAATCAAACAGAAACTGCAATAATAAATTTAAATACACAAGATTCCGAAAGAGTTTTAAAAGCTGCTGAAAAATGTAAAAAAATAATTACATTTGGAAATTCAGATAAAGCTGATATATATGCATATAATATAAGAAAAAAAGGAGTAAATACAATTTTTAAAGTTAAAACAAATACATTTGATAAAGAGTTTATTTTAACAATGCCAGGTTTATTTAATGTAGAAAACGCATTAGCAGCTATTGCTGTTGCTTTAGAATTAGGAGTACCAACGGATAATATATATAATGGATTAAAAAAAGCAAAAGCAAGTGGAAGGATGGAAGTATATACAAATAAAAATAAAGAAATTGTTGTTATAGTTGACTATGCACATAACAAATTGAGTTTTGAAAAATTATATGAATCTACTATGAAAGAATATCCTCATAGAGAAATAATAACTGTATTTGGATGCCCTGGTAACCATGCTCAAAATAGAAGAAAAGATTTAGGTGAATTATCTGGTAAATATTCATCAATGAATTATTTAACAATGGAAGATCCTAGAAACGAAAGAACAGAAGATATATGTAAAGAAATATCATTTTTTATAGAAAAGGAAAATGGAAAATATAAAATAGTACCAGATAGAGGAGAAGCAATAAAACAAGCAATATTTGAAGCTAAACCTAACAGCGTAATTTTAATTACAGGAAAAGGAAATGAAACAGTACAATATATTAATGGTGAATATATAGAATGTAAAACAGATGTTGAATATACAAAAGAATATTTAAAAGAAATTGATAAAAATTTAAAACGAAAAAATAAAAATAAAATAAAAATAAAATAAAAATAAAAAAAGAAATAAATAATTTAATTTAATTTATTTCTTTTTTTATTTAATAAGAAATTAACAATATTTATTTTTTATGAATAATAATAAATAAAAAATATTATTAAAAGAGGTATATTTATGAGTATAGGATTGTGTTTATCAGGTGGAGGAATAAAGGGTGCTGCACATATAGGAGCAATAAAAGCTTTTGAAGAAGAAAATATAGAATTTGATGTAATAGCAGGAACATCTTCAGGAAGTATTGTGGGCACTTTGTATGCAGTAGGATACAGTGCAGATGAAATGTATAATTTATTTAATAAATATTGTAAAGATATTTCTAAATTTGACTGGATAAATATATTGAAATTAATTTATGGAATTATATTTAAAAGAAAAATAATTATTAATGGATTTAATAATGGAAAAAAAATAAAAAATTTAATAAATAAATATTGTAAAAATAAAAATATAGAAAATATAAATCAAATTAAAAAAAATTTAATTATTCCATGTGTTAATTTAGAGGATGGGGGAGTTGTAATATTTGAATCTAAAGAAAATAGAAGTACATATAATGATAAATATAAATATATGTATAATGCAAACATAGGAGAAATCGTTCAAGCAAGCTGTTCATATCCAGGAATATTTTCACCATGTAAAATTTTAAATTTAGAATTAATTGATGGAGGAATAAGAGAAAATGTACCATGGAAAGAAATAAAAAATAAAAATGTTTCAAAAATAATTAATATTATATTTGAGAAAGATATTAGTGATGAAAAGAAAAATAAAAATATTATAGATATAATTACAGGGTCTATAAGTATAATGGGACATGAATTATCAAATTACGAATTAGATGGTGCTGATTTTTTATTAAAAATAAAAACAAAAAATATTTCTTTATTGGATACATCTCAGGTTAGCTATTTATATAAATTAGGATATAATATAACTAAAAAAAATATGAATATAATAAAAAAATATTTGTATGAAAAAAATTAAAGAATAAAATAAATTAAATAATAAAATAAATTAATTAAAATAAAATAAATAATTAAATAAAATAAATTAATTAAAATAAAATAATTAAATAAAATAATTAAATAAAATAATTAAATAAAATAATTAATTAAAATAATTAATTAAAATAATTAAATAAAATAAATTAAATAAAATAAATAATTAAATAAAATAAATTAATTAAATAAAAAAATTAATTAAAAAAAATTAATTAAAATAAATTAATTAAATAAAATAATTAAATGAAATAAATTAATTAAATAAAATAAATAAATTAATTAAATAAAATAAATTAATTAAATAAAATAAATAATTAATTAAATAAAATAAATAATTAAATAAAATAAATTAATTAAATAAAATAAATAATTAAATAAAATAAATTAATTAATTAAAATAAATAAATTAATTAAATAAAATAATTAAATAAAATAAATTAATTAATTAAAATAAATAAATTAATTAAATAAAATAATTAAATAAAATAAATAATTAAATAAAATAAATTAATTAAATAAAATAAATAATTAAATAAAATAAATAATTAAATAAAATAAATAATTAAATAAAATAAATTAATTAATTAATTAAATAAATAATTAATTAAAATAAATAATTAAATTAATTAAATAATAAATTAAATAATTAATTATATGAGTTAAGAAAAAAAGTGATATTAATAATAAATATATTTATCAAAAGCTAAATATAATTTTTTTAAAAAATATAATAGCGTTAAAAAATTAAAAACAAATTTAAAGAATAATATGTAAACTACAAAAATGAAATAGACTTTTGATAAGAAAAAATTTATATTCGAATTAAAAGATAAAAAAGAGTATTTAAATTTTTAATATAAAGTTAGAAAAAGAAACACACTGATTAACAAAAAGACAATAAAAAATAAGTTAACAATAATGTTATAGTAGAATTAGTATTGTTAATATAAAATAGATATTATAACAGGTAAAATAATGAATTAGTTAGAATAAGTTTTTAAGAAAAAAGGCTCAAGTAAATAAACTATACTTTACTTATAATGCTATGTATTCTTTAAAAAATAATTAAGTATTCCCTAAAAGGAAACAATTGAATTGTGGATAACTTTTTTGCAAAAAGAAGAAGAATTGTTAATAAAAATAGTTTAATATGGAGGAGATTATTTATAAAAAATTATTGTAGATAAATAGTCATATAAGGCGTATCAAATATAAATATGATCGAAAATGTAGTCTACATAAATAAAAAAATATGGCATTCTATAATTATAATAAACAGATAAAAATTTAAAAGCTATTTGACAATTTGTAAATTCAATTTATGAAATAAAATTTTAATACAAGTCAGATTAGATTATTTTATAAAGATAAAAAAAATAATTATAAAACTTTAATATAAATTTATGTAAACAGGAAAAATAGTCTATAATATAATTAGTCAAAAAGAAAAAAGTTTTGATAGAAAATTCTAAAATTTTATTGATGAAAAATTTAACAAAAAACGATTATTAAATTTTAAATAAAAATATAAAAAAATAATAAAAAAATAAATAAAAAATAAATAAAAAAATAAATAAAAAAATAAATAAAAAATAAATAAAAAAATAAATAAAAAAATAAATAAAAAAATAAATAATAAAATAAATAAAAAAATAATTAATAAAATAAATAAAAAAATAAATAAAAAAATAAATAAAAAAATAAATAAAAAATAAATAAAAAAATAAATAAAAAATAATAAATAAATAAATAAAATTTAAAAATAATTAATAATTAAAAAAATTAATTATTAATTATTTTTTAGTTTTATTTAACAAATATAAAATCTTTTATATTATTAAATTTTGAATCTCCTAAACCGGAGACATTTTTTATATCTTCAATAGATGTAAAATTTCCATGCTCATTTCTGTATTCAATTATTTTTAAAGCTATACTTGGACCAATTCCGGGTAATGATTCTAATTCTGTTTGTTTTGCAGTATTGATATTTATTTTTAAATTATTATTTATAGATGAATCAATTTCATCTATTATTTTTTCTCCATTGGTTGATGATAATATTTCTCCATTATATAAATCATCATTTTTATTTGGAATATATAATTTTTGTGCATCTTCTAAAATATATGCTAAATTTACATCATTAATATTGGCATCCTCTGTTAAACCACCAGCTGCCTCAATAGCATCAATGATTCGTGCACCATATTTTAATTTAATAATACCTGGATTTTTTACACTTCCTGCAACGTGTATTATTATGTAATTTTCTTCTTCAACAATCTGATTATTTTCTGAGCTTATTGTATTTGTATTTTCTATATTATCTTCAATATAAGAATAATTTTCTGAATTGTTTTGGTAGAAAATAAAATAATAAAGAATCGTGAATACCATAATAAGTAAGATAATAAATAATATAATTTTTTGTTTGTTATTTAAATTTTGCATAAATACCTCCTAATAATAACTTGAATTTATATACAGAATAGTATATATTATATAAAAATATATTCTTAATAAATTTATAAAGGAAAGGAATAAAAAATGAAAAATTTAAAAGTGATAAAAAAAATAGTAATTTCAGTATTAATAATAAATTGTATTTTAATTTCACCTATAGTAAAATCTAAAAATATTGACATAACTGTTTCAGCACCTACATTTTTATTAGTAGAAAATAATACAGGACAAATTTTATATGAAAAAGATGCACATAAAAAAGTTTATCCAGCTAGTATTACAAAATTGATGACTGCAATAATTGCTGTAGAACAATGTAATTTAGATGATATTGCAACAGTAAGTTATAATGCATTATATACTGTACCATCAGGATATGTTACGGCAAATTTAAGAGTAGGTGAGGAATTAACAATTGAAGAATTACTAAATTTAGCTTTAATTCCTTCAGCTAATGATGCTGCAAATGTTTTAGCTGAACATATATCTGGATCTATTGAAAGTTTTGCAACAGTAATGAATACAAAGGCAATAGAACTAGGTTGTGAAAATACACATTTTACTAATCCAAGTGGAATACATAATAAAGACCATTATACTACTGCATATGATTTATATTTAATTGCAAAATATGCTATGCAAAAACAAGAAATAAGAGATATAGTAACTAAACAATCTTATACATTACGCAATACTAATAAATATGAAAGTGCTACGAGAAAATTTACAACATCTAATTATATGATTGATGATAATAAAAGTAAGTATTTTTATGAGTATGCAATTGGAGGAAAAACAGGATATACAGAAGAAGCAGGAGATTGTGTAATTGAATTTGCTAAAAAAGATGATATGGAATTAGTTGCAGTTATGTTGGGTGAAAAATACAATATAAAAAATAGAATTAAATTTATAAATTGTAAAGAAATATTTAATAAAGTATTTGAAAATTATAAAATAATTAATATAGCAACTAAAGGAAATGTTTATAATAATGTTAATTATAAAAATAGAGAAATTGAATTGACATATGGAGAGGATTTATTTGTAGTAGCAAATAAGAATAATGATGAAAATTTTGAAAAAAATGAAAAGATTAATATAGAGGACATAGATAAAAAAGATAAAGACAGTAAAGTTGGAGAAGTTATTTATACTATAGATGGCGAAGATTATACAGTTAGTATTAATGCAAATAATATAATTATTAAAAATAATTACATTTTTGGTATTATAGTGTTAATATTTATTATATTTTTAATAATTAATATTAGGAAAATTAAAAAGAAGAAAAATAAAAAGAAAAAAAATAAAAGGTAGCATATAGCTACCTTTTATTATATAAGATTAATTTTAAAAAATCAATATTTATTTATAATCTGATCCAATTATTATTGTGATATCTGTAGAAGTACTAGTAGAAGGAGAATTTGATGTATTTTTAATATCTAAAATATTACATATATCATCTACAATTGAATCAGAAATTCCAGATTTATTTATAATTGTACTTTTAGATGTTAAATTAGAATTTCCTGTTTTATAAACTTCATATCCAGAATTTTCTAAAAGCTTTGTAACTACATCGATTACTTTAGAATCTCCAGAAGAATTTAATAATTCTATTTTTACATTTGATTTTTCAATTTCTTCTTCAGTCTTAAATGTAAAGAAATCCATAATGGTATTTTTTGTTTCAATTTTATCTTGAATAAATAGCCAAACACCATTGCATTTTTCAGATTGTCCAGGTAGCGTTGCTGATTTTAAATCGCTAATTTGAAAATCTACAACATATGGAACATAATCTTTTGCATATGATAAAGGTATATTTGTTTTTACATTATTATTAATTATTTCTAAAAATTCATTAATCTTAAAAATATTTTTTGCTTTTATTGTTTGTTCTAAAACAGCCTTGATAAAATTTCTTTGAGTTTTCATTCTACCAAAATCATTATCACCATATTCAAATGAATAACTTGTACCATCTTGATTATGTCTAAATCTTACTACTTGTTCTGCCTTATCTCCATCTAATAGTTGATATCCTGCTTTTAAATCAATGTATAAATTCTGTTTTTTATCTGTATATTTCATATCTATAGGAACATCAAAATATACTCCACCAATAGTATCTACTAATTGCCTTAAAGCAGATGTATCAATTATAACATAATATTGAATATCTAAATTAGTTAATTTATTTACTGTTTCTAAAATTTGTTCAGGATTATCCTTTTTATATAATGAATTAATTTTATCATATGCCGTAGCATAATTTTTGTTATTTCCAATAAATGTATCACGTGGTATAGAAAGTATCGATGCTTGTTGAGTTTTAGGATCATAAGCACCAATCATTATAGTGTCGGTTAATCCTTGACTTTCACCTAATAATAAGGCATATATAGGATCTAAATTTTTTAAAGTTTCTTCATCATGACCTACCATAGTAGATAGAAAGCCACTTAAACCTCCTCCATTTTTATATGTTTTTATTGTTATATATGAACAAATAAATAATATAATTAGTAAGAATATTAAAAGAATAATTTTAAAAACTTTTCTTTTTTTCTTTTTGGGTTTAATATAATTCTTTTGTTTTTTACTATTTCTCAATTTTGTCCACTCCTAATTTATAATATAATAAAAGTATAACAAATTATTATTTATATATCAATAAATTTATAAATTAAAATAATATCATAAATAAGAAATTATTATTATATATATATTTAGTAATTAATGATGAATTAATTAACTTTGTTATAGTAGAAATATCAATTAATCCTGATATTAATGATAATAATCCTAAAACTATATAAACAATTATTAAACCTTTTAATATACCTAAAAGTAAACCACCAAGTTCATTAAATTGTTTTAAAACAGGCAATTTTGTTATAATATTTGTAAATATAATTAATACAAGTAAAATTACTCTTATTAGTATAAATATTAATATAAATATTACAACTTTTATTAATAATTCTGATATTCCTTTTGATACAACACTAATAGTAGCTATTTTTGCATCTGAATTTGAATTATTTATGTAGTTTAATATAAATGAAGAAACTTGAACTTCTGTATTTACATCATCTGTATTTAATTTTTTAGTTAAACTTGAAGAAATATTATTTTCTAGTTTTTCTTGTAATGTAGTATTATTAATTATATAATTTGATACAGGTGTATAAATTATAAAACTTATGATTATTGCTAAAATGAAAGAAAGTAATTTTATTAATGTTTTTATTAGTCCCCTTTTATATCCTAAGAACATAGAAAATGCAATTATTGCTACAGTAATTAAATCAATTAATATCCACATAAGTTTCCCTCCTTTATTATAAATTTATTATTTCAATCTTGTCTCTATATACTATGCCAGCTATAGAAGTACCAAGAATAATATCATTAATCTCTTGTGAAGATATATATTTTTTTATAAGCCATCCATTTGATTTTATGAAGTGAACTTCGGAACCAACATTGATAGCTATAATTTCATCATTTGCATATAATTTTTTAAATGAACTTTCTATAGTATATGTATTAATGTTAAATGTATTAATATTTTCTATATTAATTTCAGTCTGTGAATTGAATAAACCTACTAATTTTGAAGAAATATATACGAAATTATTTTTTAAATTAATATCTGCAGAATCTATATCAACCTTTGAAAAAGATATTAACTCAGAATTAGTAGAATTTTCTATAACCTGAATAGAATCATTAGACATACATATTAATTTATCTTTATCTTGATATTCTATATCTGTTATTAAAATATCTGATGGTGCTTTATATGTATAATATGTTGAATTATCAGGTTCTTCTTGAGCTTTAGATATTGATATAATTTTTATATATGACATTGGAAGAGTACCAGATGTATCAACTTCTGCAATTGCAAGAAATTTATTATTATTTGAAATGGCAGTATCTATTGCTATTGTATTTGAAAGGAAAGATTTAAATAATTCTTTTCCACTTGCATCAAAAACAATAACAATATTTTTGTAACTTGTTCCAGCTACAACAACAGTTACATAACCATTTTTATTTACATTAGCTTGAATTACTTCTCCTTCAACATTATTATGCCAAATTATGTTATCGCCAGATATTAAAAAGATATTATTTCCATTTTTTTCACATATGCAAAGAAATCTATCACATGATGCAAATAAAGGAGTACTAACTTGAACTTCTAATTCTGATGATTTGATTCCAGAAGTTGTATAAGAATATAATGTATTTCTATTTAAAATAGTAATATATTTGTCATATGCATATGTATATTCATTGTTGTTTGGATTAAATTCAATACTAATTGTATTGTTTTGTTGTACTTCTTTTCTAAGAATATATTTATCAATTATATTTCTAAATGGTACAAAAAAAATGTATAATGATGTAATTAATATAATTATAAATATACAAATACTTACAATAATTAATTTTTTCCTTTTTAATTTTTTATTTTTTATGGTTTCAAAATTTAATAATTTCATTACAAAACTCCTAAAATATCATAATTTATTTATAACAGTTTTGTAAAAAAAATTCAAGTTTATTTTATTAATATTAATATTATTTGCAAAAAACCTATATAACCAAAAAAAGGGTATAGTATATTTATTAAATTGGAAAAACCAAAAAAAGAGATAAATATAGCAGAAAAACACATTAAAAATACTATTTTTGTTTTTGAAAAAGAGCTGTATGATACATTATAAATAAATGTAAATCCTGATGAAAGTAGTGTTGTTAAAATAGCAGAGATAATGACTATACTATATATTTTTTTATAAAAATTATTAGTATTCTTTGTGATATCCAAAATTGGAAGATCAATGCCATATGAATTATAGTTTAATAATAAAAAATATAATATAAATGATAGAATACAAATAACAAATCCAACTAAAAAAGAACATAAAAAAATAATTTTTTTGTTACATAAATATTTTTTTAGTGTTAGAGATAAAGGAATAAGTAAAATTGAATTATAACTTACATATAATAAACTACTAATTAGCCATCCTTTTTCAATTGAAAAATCTATATTTAGTGGTTTTGCATTAATTTGCTCAAAGCCTATAAATAAAATTAATATAATTAAAAAAGGAATTAATATATTACTTATTTTTATTAAATTTTCTATATTATTATTAAAAATAACAAAACAAAATAGACATAAAATTATACTGGTTAACCAAATTGGAATATTAAATTGAATATAAAAGAACGATGAAAAAGCTGCTACCATAATATAGAATGAAGAAAGAAGAAATGCATTTACAATTAATTTAAATATTTTTATTATTTTATTTTTTAATGGAAAATTTAATTCATATAATAAATCTTCATAATTATTTATGTCATATTTAAATGAAATTAAAAAAATTTTATAAATAATTATTGAAAAAATAAAAGAAGATATGATAATTCCTAAGATACCACCAAATTTATAATTATTAAAAAAGATTAATATTTCTTTACCAGATGCAAAACCGGCGCCTATAAAACCTCCAATTAAAACGAATAGTATGTTAAAAATTTTTTGCATAATTCCCCCAAAATATAAATATCATTTATAAAAATAATATGAATATATATTAATAAATATTATAAAAAGATAAAATCAAACATATGGAGGATTTATGGAATATATCTCACCTATTTTTATTGCATTTATGCTAGTTTTTTTATCTGAATTAGGAGATAAAACTCAATTAATAGCAATTTCATTTTCTTCAAAAATGAAAATATATAAGGTTTTATTTGGTGTAGCTTTACGGATCATTATTAAGCCATGGAATTGCAATATTTTTTGGAAGCATATTGGGAAACATAAATAATAGCAATATTAAATTATTATTAAATTTTTTAACTAATATTATATTTATAATTATTGGGTTAATTATTTTATTAAAAAAAGATGATAATAAAAATGATATTATTAAAAAAAATAATTTAGATTTAAATTATATTTTTATAATTGCTGTCACAATAGCTATAGGGGAGTTGGGAGATAAGACATTTCTAGCATCTATTGGATTAGGAATTACATATCCAAAATATAAGGTATTATTAATTTTAGGAGCAATTCTTGGAATGGTAATAAGTGATTTTATAGCAATAATTTTAGGAAAACTATTAAGAAAAAAAATATCAAATAATGTTTTAACGAAATTGTCCGGAATTTTATTTATTTTATTTGGAATTTTTGGTTTTATAAAATCATTATAAAATTTTGTAAATATGTAAAAAAAATAGAAAAAAATTGTAAAAAAAATATTTACAAATGCTTATTTCCGTAATATAATTATAAGGTGTTAAATATTATATTATATGGGGAGGAATAATATGAACAGGGAAGAAACAGAGGAAAAACGTAAAAAGAAAAAATGGTTATTATTATTATTACTATTATTACTTTTATTTATAATAACTATTGTAGGCACAATTATATACTTTAGAGGAGATAAGAATGCAGAGGCAACAGGAGGAGATATAATTGATGTAGATTCATCTAATTTAAATAATGGGCAAAATGATGAAGATAATACTTTACTAAATATTGAAGAAAATGCAGATGATCAATTAGATGAAATGTTTAATGTAGATGAAAATGACCAAAATGATGAAGATACTGAAAAAAGTAATAATAAAAATAATATAACTAATGTCAATAGCAACAATGCAAACAGCAATAATGGCGGAGCAAACGGTGGAAATGGCAATGGAAACGGCAATAATGGCGGAGCAAATGGTGAAAATGGCAACGGAAACAGCAATAATGGCGGAGCAAACGATGAGGATGACAAGAAAAATGACAATAACGGTGGAGTAAATGATGAAAATGGCAACGGAAACGGCAATAATGGCGGAGCAAATGATGAAGATGACAACGGAAACGGCAATAATGGTGGTACAAATACAGGAGATAATAACAATGATGATGATACATCAAAAGATAGTAAGACTAAATTTACAGTTACTTTTGTTGATTATAATAATGTAGTAATAAAAACAGAACAAGTTGAAGAAGGAAAATCAGCAACAGCACCAAAAAATAATCCAACAAGAGAAGGATATACATTTACAGGATGGGAGCCAGAAGACTTTACACAAGTAAAATCAGATATGACAATAAAAGCACAATATGAAATAAATACATACACAGTAAAATTTGTAGATTGGAATGAAACTGAATTAAAGAATGAAACAGTAGAATATGGAAAATCAGCAACAGCACCAGAAGAAAATCCAACAAGAGAAGGATATACATTTACAGGCTGGGATCCAGCAGACTTTACACAAGTAAAATCAGATATGACAATAAAAGCACAATATGAAATAAATACATACACAGTAAAATTTGAAGATTGGAACGGAACTGAATTAAAGAATGAAACAGTAGAATATGGAAAATCAGCAACAGCACCAGAAGAAAATCCAACAAGAGAAGGAT
>CANQMG010000029.1 GCA_947624925.1 uncultured Clostridia bacterium
TTTTTTTTTTTTTTTTTTTTTTTTTTTTTTTTTTTTTTTTTTTTTTTTTTTTATTTATTTTTTATTTATTTATTTTTTATTTATTTTTTTTTATTTATTTTATTTTTTTGTATATTTATTTTATTTTTACATAGAATAAATTTATAAGGTTAATATTAGTTTAACAAAGAGTTGTATGAGGTCTTATGGGCTTTATATTATTCGAACAAAAATATATATGTGCTTTTTTTAGGTATTTATATGTTGGCGATAAGAGTATATTATTTGTATGTAAGCTGTATTTTATTTATTTTATTCTTATTTTTATATGGTTAAATTATAGGTAATATATTCGAGTTAAGATTATATTTATATTATTAAATGGTTGTTAATAGTCCTTCTAGGATGAATATGGCTATTTATAGTGTTCTTATAGTCGAGCAAATGATTATTAAGTGTGGTGAATTGCTTATTTATATAGTAATATATATTAGGTGAGTAATTATATTTAATAGTTTGAGCTGTGATTAATATTAGCTTTATAGATTAGAAAAAGCGAGAGTATTCTCGCTTTTTCTAATCTATTTAATATCTTTTTATATATCTAAATTTTTTACATATTTTGCATTTTCTGTTATAAAATTTCTTCTAGGTTCTACCTCATCTCCCATTAATAATGAAAATATTTCATCTGCCTTCATTGCATCTTCTAATTGTACCTGTACTAATATTCTTTTTTCAGGATCCATTGTCGTTTCCCATAGCTGTTCTGGATTCATTTCTCCTAGTCCTTTATATCTTTGAAGAGCTAATTGTTCTCTTGCTATTCCCTTTTCTTCTAATTTTTTATATTCTCTTGCTAAATCTTCATCTGTATAACAATATATATCTTCCATTCCTTTTTTTGATAATTTATAAAGAGGTGGTTGTGCTAAAAAAACATTTCCATTTTCAATAAGTGGCCTCATATATCTAAAGAAAAATGTTAATAATAAAGTTCTTATATGAGCTCCATCAACATCCGCATCTGCCATTATAATTACTTTTCCATATCTTATTTTTGTTATATCAAAATCTGCACCTATTCCTGCTCCAACTGCTAAAATTACAGGTTGCAATTTATCATTATTATATATTTTATCTGCCCTTGACTTTTCAACATTTAACATTTTTCCCCATAATGGTAAAATTGCTTGAAATTTTCTATCTCTTCCCTGCTTTGCACTTCCTCCTGCTGAATCTCCCTCGACTATGTAAATTTCACATTCTTCAGCATTTTTACTAGAACAATCTGCTAATTTTCCTGGTAATGTTGAACCTTCTAATGCTGTTTTTCTTCTAACTAATTCTCTCGCTTTTCTTGCTGCTTCTCTTGCTCTTGATGCACTAATACATTTTTCTAGTATAGCTTTTGCAACACTTGGGTTTTCCTCTAAAAAGTTAGATAATGATTCATTTACCATTGATTGTACAACACCTGTTACTTCACTATTTCCTAATTTTGTTTTTGTTTGTCCTTCAAATTGTGGTTCTTTTACTTTTACAGAAATTACTGCTGTTATACCCTCTCTTATATCTTCTCCCAATAAATTAGGCTCTTTCTCTTTTAATATATTATGATTTCTCGCGTAGTCATTAAATACTTTTGTTAAAGCTCTTTTAAATCCCTCTAAATGAGTTCCTCCTTCTATTGTATTAATATTATTTACAAAAGTATAAATATTTTCATTATATGATGTTGTATATTGTATAGCTATTTCTACTGGGATATCATTATTTACTTTTTCTACATATATAGGTTGAGGATGAAGTTTTTCTTTTGTTTTATTTAAATATTCAACAAAAGACTTTAATCCACCTTCATAGCAAAATTCAGCTTTTTTAGGAGTTTCTTCTCTTTTATCTTCAATAGTTATTTTTAATCCTTTAGTTAAAAAAGCCATCTCTCTAAATCTTTTTTCCAAAACATCATATTCATACTCTAAAGTTTCAAATATTGTATCATCTGCAAGAAATCTTACTTTTGTACCTGTCTTATCTGAATCACCTATTTTTTCAAGTTTTTTAACAGTTTTTCCTCTTTCGAAAGACATTTGGTATATTCCACCATCTCTTTGAATAGTAACCTCCGTCCATTGTGATAAAGCATTAACAACAGATGCACCAACTCCATGTAGACCTCCTGAAACCTTGTATCCACTATCTCCACCAAATTTTCCTCCAGCATGTAAAACAGTATAAACTGTTTCTGCTGCAGATATACCAGTTTTTGCGTGAATTTCAACAGGTATACCTCTACCATCATCTTCAACACTTATTATATTTCCAGGTTCAATTGTAACATATATATTTTTACAATATCCAGCTAATGCTTCATCTACACTATTATCAACAATTTCATATACAAGATGATGTAATCCTCTTACTGAAACACTTCCTATATACATACCTGGTCTTTTTCTTACAGCTTCTAATCCTTCTAAAACCTGAATTTGATCTGCTCCATATTTATGTTCATACTTTTCCATTATACCCTCCTATATTTTTTTATATTATACCTTTTTTCTAAAGTTGATGAATTTATATTAGAAACATACCATAGTATTTCTTTATTTTTTTCAACTATTATTAAACTTTTTTCTTGTTTTTCAGAAAATTTTACTAACTGATTTTTATCTAATTTTTCTTTATATAAATTATTAAAATTTTTATTTTTTTTTAGATTATCTAAATTAAAAATTCCTATTATATCTTTTTTTCTTAAAATTATATCATTACCTATGTGTAACAAATTTACTTCAATTCCTCTCATATATTTTACCATTAATTACATTAAATTTCTTTAAATTAATGTTTTTAATTTCTATATCTTCTGTACATGTTATTAAAACTTGTATATTTTTTATATTATCTAAAAAGCTTTTTCTTCTATTTTCATCTAACTCTGACATAAAATCATCTAATAATAAAATTGGGTATTCTCCTATTTCATCATATATTATATTTAATTCAGATAACTTTAAAGATAATATTACTGTTCTTTGCTGTCCTTGGGAACCATATAAATCTACTTGTTTATTATTTATATATATTGAAAAATCATCTTTATGAACTCCTTTATTTGTATATCCCCTTTTTATATCATTATTTAATTCTGACTTTAAAATATTTAAATATTTTTCTTTATTTTCACAATCAGATTTATATATAATATTTAATTCTTCTTTTTCCTTAGTTATTTCCTTGTGTATTTTATTAATTTTATCATAAATTTTATTTATAAATTCTTTTCTATAATTAAAAATAATACTACCATAATTTGCTAATTGGTTGTCATAAATATCCAATAATTTATTATTTATTTTTTCTATTTTAATTTTTCTTAAATAATTATTTCTTTCTTCTAGAGTTTTTAAGTATAAATTTAATATATATAAATACTTAGGTCTTAATTGACTTATCATAATATTTAAAAATCTTCTTCGATTAGATGGACCATTTTTTATTATATTAATATCATCAGGACTAAAAATAACAATATTAATATTTCCTAATAAATCGCTTATTTTTTTTAATTTAATATCATTATGATAAATATTTTTTTTGTTTGATAATTCAATTTTTATTTTTCCTTTTCTATCTATTTTTTCATACTCTACTTCTATTTGTGAATTTTCTTTTTCAAAATTTATAATTTCTTTTTCTTTTTTTGTTCTAAAAGATTTTCCAATTGCACTCATATAAATTGCTTCTATTATGTTTGTTTTTCCCTGTGCATTATCACCAAAAAATATATTAATATCTTTACACAAATCAATTTCTTGATTTATATAATTTCTAAAATTAATTAATTTTATTTTTTTTATATTCATGTCTTGATTAATCCTTCATTCTTATAGGCAATATCATATATGTATAATCTGAATTTTCTATAGGTCTTATAACACATGGTGAAATATTGCTTCCAAAGTCCACATATATTTCCTCATCATCAATTACTTTTAAAGCATCTAAAAAATATTTAGGATTAAATCCTACTTCTAGATTTTTTCCTTCTGTAGAAATATATAATTCTTCTTTTGCATCTCCTGTTTGATTTGTACAAGATATTGTTATTTTACCTATTTCAATATTTAATTTAACAGGATATTTTTTTTCTTTTTCCATTGAAGAAAAAGATATTAAACTTATTCTTTCGAAACATTCTTGTAAATCTTTTTTATTAACTCTGATTCTTGTTTCCCAATTTTCTGGTATTACATTTTTGTAATTTAAAAATTCTCCATCTAATAACCTAGTTACTATTTTACAATTTTCCATTTCAAACAATGCCTGATTTTTTGAAATACCTATTTTAATTAAATCGTAGGAATCTAATATAATTTTATTTACTTCATTTAATGTTTTTCCAGGAATTACTGCTTTAAAATTATTAGAAGGGTTTTCTAAAAAATTACTTTTCCATGCTAATCTAAATCCATCTACAGCAACAACATTTAATTTATTATCTTCTATTTCAAATAAGCATCCTGTAAATATAGGTCTATTTTCTTCTATACTAACACCGAAAATTGTTTTTCTTATCATATTTTTTAAATTTTTTTGTTCAAGAGTAATAGAATTTTCTATATTTATTTTTGGAAGATCTGGAAATTCTTCTGGATTCATAGTTGCAAGTTTATATAAAGATCCTTCACATTCTATTTCTAGTAAATTTTTTTCATTTAAAGAAATATTAATCTCTGTATCAGGTAGTTTTCTAATTATTTCACTAAACATTATTGCATTAACCACTGTACTACCTTGCTTTTCAACTTTTGCATCTATAATGTATTCTATACCTATTTCTAAATCATAAGTTGTTAATTTTACATCATTATCATTTGTTTGAATAAATATACCTTCTAAAATTGGCATAGTTGTTTTAGAAGATGCCCCTTTTACTACGGAATTAATTGCTTTAAGCAATTTATCTTTTTCACAAACAAGCTTCATTTTTTTCTCCTTTTATAATATATAATATTTTTAGTAGTATTAGTATTAGGTCATGTGGATATTGTGGAAATCTCATTTTTTATTTGATATCCGTATGATTTAAGCTGTGGAATATTATGTGCAAAACCATTAAAGATATCCACATTAAAATTTTTCTTTTGTGTAAAAGTGAGTTATTAACATGTTATTAACATATTATTAACAATGGTATGTGTATATCTAATCTATTGTATCCGTAAGAAGAACAAGAAAAGATTTTGAAAAACACTTTTTTTACAAACAATTATTTTAAAAAGTAATGATAAAGTTTTAATTTTAAGCTATTCTTTATTTAATAAAATGTTTTTAACACTATCCACAATTAATCTTGTATTGTTATTTGTTTTTATTTCTGATTCTATTTTTGTACATGCATGCATTACAGTAGTATGATCTCTTTTTCCGAAACTTGTACCTATTTTTGTAAATGGCATATTTGCAATATCTCTACATAAAAACATAGCTATTTGTCGTGGATATGCAATATCATTAGATCTTTTTGAGCTTTTTAGATCTTTTGGATCTATATTAAAATATTTAGCTACAACTTCCTGAATATAATCAGAAGATAAAACTTTTTCTTTTTGAGATATTACTTCATTTATACATTGCTCTGCAACTTCAAGAGTTATAGGACTATGTATTAAAGAAGCTTTTGCTACAATTTTATTTAAAGTACCTTCAAGTTCTCTAATATTAGAGTCTACTTTTATAGCTATATTTGAAAGAATGTTATCATCTATTATAATATTTTCAATTTGCACTTTTTTTCTTAGAATTGCAAGACGTGTTTCATAATCTGCATTAGATATATCTGCTATAAGACCCCATTCAAATCTAGATTTTAATCTATCTTCTAGGTAATCTATATCCTTTGGAGGCTTATCACTAGACATTATAATTTGTCCCCCATTTTCGTGTAAAGTATTAAATGTGTGAAAAAATTCTTCTTGAACTTGTTTTTTTCCAGCAATAAATTGTATATCATCTATTAATAACACATCTATATTTCTATACTTACTTCTAAATTCTTCATTTTTATTATCTTTGATAGAATTTATAAATTCGTTAGTAAATTTTTCAGATGTAACATATAAAACTTTTTTATCTGAATTTGTATTTATTATTTCATTTCCTATAGCATGCATTAAGTGTGTTTTTCCAAGTCCAACACCACCATACAATAATAATGGATTATAAGAAGAACCTGGCGATTCCGCTACAGCAAGTGCTGCAGCTTGTGCAAATCTATTGTTGCTTCCGACAACAAATGTATCAAATGTATAATTAGGTTTTAACCCAGTATTTGATATAATATTATTGTCTTGTGAAGATTTATAAAAAGAATCAAAACCATCTTCTAAAGAGCCAGAAGGACAAAAAGATGATATTTTATATTTTTTATTTGTTAAATATTCAAATGTATTTACTATTAAATCAAGATATTTATTTTCAATTATGTCTTTTTGAAAAGGAGAAGAAAGTCTGAAAACGATAGTATCATCAGTTATTTCTTCTATACCTAATGGCTTAAACCATGTATTAAATGAAATAGTAGTTAATTCATCTTTTAATAATAATTTTGCATTATTTAATAGTTCATCTTTATCTATTTGCATTTCATTCCCCTTAATTTATCCACTTTTTTAAGCAAAATTGTGGAAAAGTATGTGGATAACTGTATTTTTTTGTTTTTTTAATTATAATATAAAACTAAAAAAAAAATGTCAAGATAAATGTGGAAAATTTTTAAAAAAATGTGGATAATTACATAAAAGTACTTATTTCCGTAAAGATTTTACTAAAGACTTGACAGAATATTAGAAATAATATATAATCGTAAATATTAGTTTGTAAATAAAATTATATATAAATTTCTTAATAACAGTAGGAGGTGCGAAATGAAAAGAACTTTTCAACCAAAAAAAAGACAAGAAAAAAAAGAACATGGTTTTTTTAAAAGAATGAAAACAAGATCTGGAAGAAATATATTAAAAGCAAGAAGAGCAAAGGGTAGAAAAAAATTAACAGCTTAAAGTTAATGCTTAGGACCGCAAAAGTGGTCCTTTTTGTAATAAATTAAATGAAGTGATATTTATGAAAAAAACTATAATGTTAAAAAAAAATTACGAATTTAGAAATGTTTTAAAAAAAGGAAAATATTATTCAGGAAATATATTAGAAGCTTTTATAATAAAAAACAAAAAAATTAATAAATTAGGAATTGCAATAAGTGTAAAAATAGGAAAAGCAGTTAAAAGAAATAGATTAAAAAGATTAATAAGAGAAGCATATTATATTTACGAAGATGATATTTTTGAAAAAATAGAAATAGTTTTTTTATGTAAAAAAAATGTACAAGTTGATAATATAAAATTTGTACAAATAAAAAATGATATGGAAGTAATTTTTAAAAAGGCAAAGGTATGTAAGTGAAAGGAATACTTATAAAAATAATAAGAATTTATAAAAAAATATTATCTCCATTTTTGAGTTTTTTAGGTATTCATTGCAAATATTATCCAACATGTTCAGAATACATGATTCAAGCAATTGAAAAATATGGTTGTATTAAAGGAGTACTTAAAGGAATAAAAAGAATTATAAAATGCAACCCATTTTCTAAAGGTGGAGTTGATTTAATAGATTAGGAGGAAAAATGTTTCAATTCTTTGCAAATTTATTTGGATATTTATTGAATTTTTTATATAACATATTGAACAATTATGGGCTTGCAATTATAATATTTACAATATTAATTAAAATTATTTTGTTACCGATTTCTATAAAACAGCAAAAAACAATGAAGAAAACAGCTAAAATGCAGGTGGAATTAAAAGAAATTCAGTATAAGTATAAAGAAAGTCCAGAAAAAATGAATCAAGAAATTATGGACTTATATAAAAGGGAAAAAGTTGGACCTTTTTCAGGGTGCTTAAGTGCAATTATACAGTTAATATTATTGTTATCAATTTTTTATTTAGTTAGAAGTCCACTTACATATATGAGAAAAATTGATTCTAATACTATAAATAATTATATAAATGAAATAAAAGAACAGGGAAGTATGAGTAATTCAAATTACCCAGAAATAGAAGTAATAAAGCAAAAAGGACAAGAAGATGAAAATGTAAATATAAATATGGAATTTCTTGGTCTAGATTTAAGTGATGTACCAACATCTAACTTAAATGACTATAGAGTTTATATAATACCTGTATTATATGTTATATCTTCTATTGTTTCTATGAAAATAACTAATAATATGCAAAAAACAAAAGATGATAATGAAAATAAAGAAGAAGATCCATCAATGGAAGCAATTAATAGTATGAATAAGTCAATGTCATATACTTTGCCTATAATGTCTGTTATGATAGCGATTGTTGCTCCATTAGGATTAGCATTATATTGGCTAGTAAATAACATTTTGATGATAATTGAAAGAATAATTCTTAATACATTTTTTAAGGAAAAAGAGGAGATATAGATATGGAAGATGTACATATTTTCGAAGGAAAAACAACAACAGAAGCAATAGAAAAGGGACTTAAAGAATTAAAAACTTCAAAAGATAAAGTTGAAATAAAAGTACTCGAAAATGATGATAAAAGGAGCTTTTTTAATATTTTGACACCAAGAGTTGTAAAAGTAGAAATTAAATTTAAGAATAATGCATCAAAAGAGATAATAAAAGAAGAAAGAAAAGAAATCTCAAATGATAATTTTATTAAAGCAAAACAAAATTTGGAAAATTTCTTTGAAAACTTTAAAAAGAATTTACCAACAAAAGATATAGAAATAAAGATAAATAAAGACAATGCATATATATTAGTTGAATTTCAAGGAAAAGAATTAAATTATTTAATAGGATATAGGGGAGAGGTTTTAAATTCTTTGCAAAGATTATTGTCTTCTATAGCAAGCAGAGAAAATGAAGAAAAAATAACATGTATATTAGATATTGAAGGATACAGAGAAAAAAGAAAAAAAATTTTAGAAGATTTAGCAGATAAACTTGCTAAAAGAGTTGTGGAAAGTAAAAGAAATAAAACTTTAGAGCCAATGTCTTCATATGAAAGAAAAATTATTCATAGTAGATTACAAAATCATCCACATGTTACAACTCAAAGTATTGGTGAAGAACCTAACAGAAGAATAGTAATAAATTATAAAAAATAAAATCGAGGTCAAAGGTCGATAAAAAATGAAGAAAATTAATTTCTTTATTAATATCTTTCTTTGACTTTTTATTATGTGAAAAATATTATTTATAACAATATTAATAATTAATCTATATAATTTTAAAGTAATAAGTAAATATAGATAAATTTTTGATAGGAGAGAAAAATGAGTGTAATAGCAGCAATATCAACTTCACCAGGAATTGGTGGTATTAGTATAATTAGAATGAGTGGAAAAGAAGTTTTTGAAGTGCTTAATAAAATTTTTAAGCCAAAAAATGAAGGAAATATTAAGGGGTATAATATAAAATATGGAAATATTATTGAAAATGGAAATATCGTTGATGAAGTATTGGTTTCATATTTTTTAGAACCTAATAGTTATACTACAGAAAATATGTGTGAAATTAATTCTCATGGAGGTAATGTAATAGCCAAAAGAATTCTAGAATTGTGTTTAAAAAATGGAGCTATATTAGCACAGCCAGGTGAATTTACGAAAAAGGCTTTTTTAAATGGAAGAATAGATTTATCTCAAGCAGAATCTGTAATAGATATTATAAATGCAAAAACTTCTAAAGAGGCAAGTGTTGCAATAGAACAATTAGAGGGAAATTTATCTAAAAATATAAAAGATATAAAAAGTGAACTACTTTCTGCTATATCAGATATAGAAGCAACAATAGATTATCCTGAATATGATATAGAAGAACAAACAACTAAAAATATCACAGATATATTAGGCAATATAAAAAATAAATTATTAAAACTTGAAAATAGTTTTAATAATGGAAAAATTTTAAAAGATGGAATTGATATAGCTATAATAGGTAAACCTAATGTTGGAAAATCTTCACTTTTAAATTATATTTTAAATGAAGAAAGAGCGATAGTAACAGATGTAGAGGGAACTACAAGAGACACTATAGAAGAAACAATAAGTATAGACGGAATTCCATTTAAAATAATAGATACAGCGGGAATTAGAAATTCACAAAATAAAATTGAAAATATTGGAATAGAAAAATCAAAAAATTTAGTTAAAAAGGTAGAATTAATAATTGCAATTTTTGATTGTAATAAATTACTTGATGAAGAAGATGAAGAAATATTAGAACTGATTAAAAACAAAAATGCAATAATTGTTTTAAATAAAATAGATTTAGAAAAAAATACAACTAGAGAAAATAAAAAAATAAAAGAGTTAAATAAACCTATAGTTGAAATATCAACTTTAACTGGTGAAGGAATAGAAAAAATATATAATGAAATAGTAAAAATGTTTAATACAGATAAAATAAAAGCAGATAATGAAACAGTAATTACTAATATAAGACATAAAGAAGTTTTATCAAAAGCAATTGAATATATTGATTCAGCATTAAAAATTATAGAGGAAAAAAAGCCAATAGATATTACATCAATGTATATAAGAGAAGCAATACAAGAAATTAATAAAATTACTGGAGAAAATGTAACAGATGATATAATAAATGAAATCTTTTCTAAATTTTGTTTAGGAAAATAACAAACGAGGATTAAAAATAAGACGATTTATTTTTAAAGGTATATAATTATATCTCAGAAATAAAAACACACAAAAATTAAAAATATGGCAAAACAAATAAAAAACAAATGGAACAAATCACATTATTCTAGAAAAATGTGAGAATGTAACTTAAAAGCAATAGAGATTGTAGCAATTATATATTAATATGGATTAAAAATATTATAATAAAAAATAGTAACAACAAAAAGTCAAAGCAAAGTATAAAAAAATTAAATAAAACACTATATGTAGTAAATTCAAAAGAAAAGTTGACAAAAAGGTATGTGAAACAAAAATTTACGTTTCACAAAAAACGAAAAAAAGGACGTGAAACAATGAAATATGAAGCGGGAGAATATGATGTTGCAGTTATAGGAGGAGGACATGCTGGTTGTGAAGCAGCATTAGCTGCAGCGAGAATGGGAATGAAAACTCTAATGTTTTCTATTAGCCTAGAAGCTATAGCAAATATGCCTTGTAATCCTAATATAGGGGGAACATCTAAAGGACATTTAGTAAGAGAAATAGATGCTTTAGGTGGAGAAATGGGAAAAAATATTGATAAAACATTTATACAATCAAGAATGCTAAATACATCTAAAGGTCCAGCTGTATATTCTTTAAGAGCACAAGCTGATAGAAAAAAATATCATGAAGAAATGAAACATACATTAGAAAAACAAGAAAATTTATACATAAAACAAGCAGAGATAGTAAATATTGAAACAGAAAATGGAAAAGTTAAATCTGTTGAAACAAATATTGGTGCTGTATATAAAGTTAAGACAGTAATTTTATGCACAGGTACATATTTAAAAGGAAAAATATTTATTGGAGATGTTTCATATGAAAGTGGACCAGATGGGGTATTTCCGGCTAATAGACTTTCAGAATGTTTAAAAAAATTAGGAATAGAGATTGTTAGGTTTAAAACAGGAACTCCAGCAAGAGTTAATAAAAAATCAATAGATTTTTCAAAAATGGAGATACAAAATGGAGACAAAGATATAGAAATGTTTTCTTTTGAAAATGATACTAAAAATATAGAACAAATTCCTTGTTATTTAACATATACAAATGAAAAAACTCATAAAATAATAAGAGATAATTTGCATAGATCTCCATTATATGGTGGAGAAATAGAGGGAACAGGACCTAGATATTGTCCATCTATAGAGGATAAGGTAGTAAGGTTTAGTGACAAACCACGTCACCAAGTATTTGTAGAGCCAATGGGACTAAATACTGACGAAATGTATATTCAAGGAATGAGTTCTTCACTACCAGAAGATGTACAAATTGAAATGTATAGGACTATACCTGGTTTAGAAAATGCAGAATTTACAAGGCCAGCATATGCGATAGAATATGATTGTATAAATCCAACACAATTAAAACTTTCGTTAGAACTAAAAAAAATTGAAGGAATGTTTTTTGCTGGACAAATAAATGGAACATCTGGATATGAAGAAGCTGCTGCTCAAGGAATAATTGCAGGAATAAATGCAGCATTAAAAATAAGAGGTGATAAACCAGTTATATTAGATAGAGCAGATGCATATATAGGGGTTTTAATAGATGATATTGTAACTAAAGGAACTAACGAGCCATATAGAATGATGACTTCAAGATCAGAATATAGATTATTATTAAGACAAGACAATGCGGATTTGAGATTAACACAAATAGGCTATGATATTGGTTTAATAAAAGAAGAGAGATATAAAAAATTTATTAATAAAAAGAACAATATAGAAAATGAAATTTATAGATTAAACCAAAAGGTAATAAAGCCAACAGAACAAGTAAATAAATTCTTATTAGAGAATAATTCTTCCACAATATGTAATGGTACTAAATTGTCTGAATTATTAAAAAGAACAGAGCTTACATATGATATTTTAGAAAAAATTGATACAGATAGGCCAATATTAACAAAACAGGAGGCTAAAGAAGTAGAAATTCAAATAAAATATGAAGGATATATAAAAATGCAAAATTCTCAAGTGGAAAAATTTAAAAAATTAGAAAAGAAAATTTTGCCAGATAATTTAGATTATTCATCTTTAAAAGGATTAAGTTTAGAAGCCAGACAAAAATTAAATAAATTTAAACCAGAATCTGTAGGACAAGCATCTAGAATATCTGGTGTTTCTCCAGCAGATATTTCGGTATTATTAATATATTTAGAACAAATAAAAAGGAGTAAATAGATGGATTTTAATACGTTTAAAGAAAATATATCAAAATATTTAAAAGAAATAAGTATAATGTTAGATGATAAACAGGTAGAAGATTTTTATAATTATATGAATTTTTTAATAGAAGAAAATAAAAAGATAAATTTAACAGCTATAACATCTCCAGATGAAATAATAATAAAACATTTTATTGATTCTATGATTATAAATAAATATATAAAAGAAAATAGTAATATAATAGATATTGGAACAGGTGCAGGATTTCCAGGGATACCAATAAAAATATATAGAAAAGATATTAATTTAGTTTTACTAGATTCTTTAAACAAAAGAATTAATTTCTTAAAAGAGGTTATTAAATTATTAAATTTAGATAACACATTAACCATACATAATAGAGTTGAAGATTATGCAAAAAAAACAGAAAATAGAGAGAAATTTGATATTGTAACATCTAGAGCTGTCGCAAAGTTAAATATTTTACTAGAATATATGTTGCCACTTACAAAAATTAATGGAATTTGTATATGTATGAAGGGGGCTAATATTGAAGAAGAATTAAAAACATCTAAAAAAGCATTAGAAATATTAGGGGGAAAGGTTGAGAAAGTAGAAAATATTACAATACCATTTACAGATATACAAAGAAATATAATAATTGTAAAAAAAATAAAGAATACTCCAAATAAATATCCAAGAAATGCAGGAATGCCAAGTAAGAATCCAATTATATAAAAAATAAAAAAATATGTAAAAGATTTATTGACATATTAATAATAATTTTATATTATTAATATGTCATTTTAAATATAAAAAGTTTAACAATAAAACATATAAATGTAGGAGGAAAAATCGTTGGGAAAAGTAATAGCAATAGCAAACCAAAAGGGTGGAGTTGGAAAGACTACAACTTCAATTAATTTAAGCACTGTGCTTGCAAAAAAAAATAAAAAAGTATTAATGATTGATGCAGATCCACAAGGAAATGCTACAAGTGGTTTTGGAATTGAAAAGAAATTTGATTTATCAGTATATGATGTATTAATAAATGATATAAATATTAGTGAAACTGTATTACAAACCAATATAAAAAATTTGTATATTTGTCCTTCTGACATAAATTTAGCAGGAGCAGAAGTAGAACTTGTATCTATGATGTCTAGAGAACAAAGATTAAAAGAAAAACTAGATGAAATTAAAGGAGTGTTTGATTTTATAATAATAGATTGTCCTCCATCTTTAGGATTAATAACACTAAATGCATTTACAGCGGCAAATAGTGTACTAATTCCAGTACAATGTGAGTATTATGCTTTGGAAGGACTTGGACAACTTATAAATACTATTAATTTAGTAAAGAAACATTTAAATAAAGGACTTGAAATTGAAGGTGCTTTACTCACAATGTTTGACACTAGGACAAATCTTTCTAAACAAGTAGTTGAAGAAGTTAACAAGTACTTTGAAAATAAAGTATTTAAAACAATAATACCAAGAAATGTAAAATTAAGTGAGGCACCAAGTTATGGATTGCCAATAACATTGTATGACCCAAGATCAAAAGGTGCTAAATGTTATGATAAATTGGGTAAAGAATTAATAAAGAAAAATGAAGAAACTCAAAAACCAAAACATATGAAATAAAGGAGAGTGATATTATGGTAAAAAAAACAGGATTAGGAAAAGGATTAAATGCTTTATTTTCTGATAATAATATACAAGGTGAAGAAATTAAAGAAGGGGAAGTTGTAAGACAATTAAAATTAATTGAGGTTGAGCCAAATAGAAATCAGCCAAGAAGAAATTTTGATGAAGATGCATTAGAAGAGCTTGCAGAGTCAATAAAAAAATATGGTGTAATACAACCTATAATTGTAACAAAAAAAGATGGATATTATGAAATTGTTGCAGGAGAAAGAAGATGGAGAGCATCTAAAAAGGCTGGTATCACAACAATTCCAGCTATAATAAGAGAAGATGATGATAGAAAAAACAAGGAAATTGCATTAATTGAAAATATACAAAGAGAAGATTTAAATGCATTTGAAAAGGCTACAGGAATAAAATTATTAATGGAAGAATATAACCTTACACAGCAACAAGTAGCTTCTATTATTGGAAAAAGTAGAAGTGGTGTAGCAAATACTCTAAGAATATTAAATTTAGATGAACGAGTTTTAGAACTTGCAAAGCAAGGTAAACTTACTGAAGGACATTGTAGAGCATTGCTACCAATAGAAGATAAAGATAAACAATACGCTATGGCACTTAGACTATTAGAAAGAGGAGAAAGTGTAAGAGAAGTAGAGCAAAAAACTAGAAATACAAAAAATCTTAAGAAAAAAGATGAAAAATATGAAGCTATATATAGAGATATTGAGGATAACTTTCAAAGTTTTTTTGGTACAAAGGTAAAGCTTGAAGCTGGTAAGAGAAAAGGAAAAATAGTAATAGAATATTCATCAAATGATGATTTGACAAGAATTTTAGATTTAATAAAATAATTTTGAGGTGAAATAATGCAAGAAATTTTAGAATTTTTAAAAACAAATACTTTTATAGTAATAATTTTATTATTTAATTTTTTATTATTAGTTTTGTATATATGTAATAATATAAAATTGTCTAGAATTAATAAAAACTATAAGAATTTTATAAATAAAATAGGTAAAGGCGATAATCTTGAAGAAAATTTAAAACTATATTTAAATAAAGTAGATGAAGTTTCAAATAGTAATAAAGAAATTTATAATTATTGCAAAGAATTAGATAAAGAAATATCTAAATGTATAAAAAAGATAGGAATTATAAGATATAATGCTTTTAAAGATACAGGAAGTGATTTAAGTTTTGCACTAGCATTACTTAATGAAAAAAATGATGGTGTAGTTTTAAATGGAATATACTCAAGAGAAATGTCAAATATATTTTCTAAACCAATAGAAAAGGGAGAATCAAAATATACTCTTTCTAAAGAAGAAAAATTAGCAATAGAAAAAGCAATACAATCTGAAGAAATATAAATCCGGTGCATTTCTAAAATTTTCTATTGACAAAATGTTATAGAATATGTTAATATTAATAATGTTACTGGACACGGAGAGGTGGTCGAGTTGGTTTATGGCACCAGTCTTGAAAATTGGCGTAGGTTTGTAGCCTACCGTGGGTTCGAAT
>CANQMG010000030.1 GCA_947624925.1 uncultured Clostridia bacterium
CTTCAATCTCAAGGCTTTCATACCTATGTGTGCCTTTGAGCGAAGCGAGAAAGGAATGGAATGTTTTTATGAGTTGTTTAAAAATAATGAAAGTAGAGGCAATGGAGGTATTAGATTCAAGAGGAAATCCAACATTGCAAGTAGAGGTTATAACAGAAAATGGAATATCAGGAGTAGCCTTAGTTCCATCAGGAGCCTCTACAGGAAGTTTCGAGGCTGTTGAATTAAGGGACAATGATAAAAAAAGATATTTAGGAAAAGGTGTGCAAAATGCTGTAGATAATGTAAACAATATTATATCTAAAGAAATAATTGGGTTAAATGTATATAACCAATCAGAAATAGATAAAAAGTTAATAAAGCTAGATGGAACAAGTAATAAATCAAAATTAGGAGCAAATGCAATACTAGGAGTATCATTAGCAGTAGCAAGAGCTGCATCTAATTCATTAAAAATGCCACTTTATTTATATATAGGTGGAATTAGTTCAAATGTTTTACCAGTACCAATGATGAATATATTAAATGGCGGAAAACATGCAGATAATAATGTAAATATTCAAGAGTTTATGATTATGCCAGTTGGTGCGAAAACATTTAAAGAATGTATGCAAATGGCTGTAGAGATATATCATACACTAAAAAGTGTTTTAAAAGAAAAGGGCTTATCTACTGCTGTTGGAGATGAAGGAGGTTTTGCCCCTAATTTATCTAATGATGAAGAAGCAATAAAACTCATAATGGAGGCTATAGAAAAAGCAGGATATATACCTGGAAAAGATATTGTATTGTCTTTAGATGTTGCAGCAACAGAAATGTATGACGAAGCAAAAAAAATTGGAGAAGAAGGAAAATATTATTTTTGGAAAACAAAAGAGCTAAAAAATGTTGATGATATGATTAATTATTTTGAAGAATTAATAGATAAATATCCAATTAAATCTATAGAAGATGGCTTAGCAGAAGAAGATTGGAATGGCTGGAAAATGTTAACAGATAAATTATCTGATAAAATACAATTGGTAGGAGACGACCTATTTGTAACTAATATTGAAAGATTAGAAAAAGGTATAAGTAATAAAATTGCAAATAGTATATTAATAAAACCAAATCAAATTGGTACATTAACAGAAACATTAAATGCAATAAAACTTGCAAAAAATAATGGATATACTGTTGTAATTTCCCATAGGTCTGGAGAAACAGAAGATACAACAATAGCAGATATAGCAGTAGCAATAAATGCTGGACAAATAAAAACAGGTGCACCTTGCAGAACAGATAGAGTTGCAAAATATAATAGACTACTGAATATAGAAAAAGAATTAGGAGATATGGCAATATTTAAAATTATAACATAAAAAGAAAAAAAGTATTGCAATAAAAAAATATTATTGTTATAATAAAATTGAAATTAAGATAAAAAATAAAAAAATGGTATGTCAACATCCCTCTTTAACAAGGGGAATGTCAGCCGGAAGGCTGACTGGGGGTTCTTAGACAAAACGTAAAAAATAAAAATATTTTAAAATAAAAACGTAGGGGCTCCAGAGGAATTACCCAAAAGCAAATAAACACAAAGGAGAAAATTTAAGATGAACGTAAAACTTAAAACTCTTGGTACTCTAAGAGAGAGAGAGAGAGAGAGAGAGATATTCTAAAAGAAATATAATAAAAAATAACATTAGAAAATCTAATGTTTGTTTTGGTATGAATAAAAGAGTTATGTGTAATTTTTAAATGTTACATATAGCTCTTTTTGTGTTATAGCCCCTTTAATAAGGGGGCTGTCAGCCGAAGGCTGACTGGGGGTTCTTAGACCCAAAATTAAAAATTTGAAAATAAGAAACGTAGGGGCTCCAGAGAATTTACCAAAATTGTTAAACCATAAAATTTTAATTCTATTTTATTCTTAAGAGCCGCGTAAGCGACCAAACGTAACGAAGTGGAGTGCGAATTGGAGCAACTTACAGATATTCCTTTAATTAAAAAAATAGAATATATTAAATTATTTGTTATTTTATTTTAAACTACACATATATTAGTAAATTATAAATCGTAAGTTGCGACCCCAAGGCTCCTTAAAGATAAAATAGAATAAAATTTTAGGTTAAAAAATTGATTAAAAAACAATAATATCATTAAAACAAAACACATAAAAACATTAAAATAAAATTTTAGCTATTCCTTCGAAAATGGGCAAGCACAAGACTTGCCCCTACAATCAAAAAAATAAAATTAAAATTTTATGATAGAAAATTGGCAAATAAAAATTATAATTGTTATTAAATTTTAAATCTTTATAGATTTAATTAATATAAAAAATAAAAAATCAAAAAGGAGGAAAAAATGAATAAAAAAGAAAGAAAAAATAAAAAAACTAAAAATTCATTTGTAAATTTAAATTCTAATAATCAACTTCTAACATCTAAATCAGGTATAACTTTAATTGCATTAATTCTAACAATAATAATATTATTATTGCTAGCAATGGTAAGCATAAGTTATATAATGAGAGAGAACATAATAAAACACGCAGAAACTGCAGTAAATCAATATCAAATAGAGGCAGAAAAAGAGGCAATAGAATTAGCATATGAAGAATATGTAATGGATGGATTAAATGATAAAAATGCAAATTTAAATATGGAAGGACAGGCGACAGTAACTGACCATCAAGATGAAGATGGAAATAATAATGGTTGGAATGTAAAATTTGAAAGTTCAGGAAATGAATATACAGTAGACAAATATGGAAATATAACTGGACCAACAACAGGCGGTAGCTCAACAGGCGGTAGCTCAACAGGTGGCAGCTCAACAGGTGGCTCAACTGGTGGTGGCTCAACTGGTGGTGGTAGTGAGCCTCAAAAGAGTAATCTTCCAGACATAAATGGTAAGCAAGTTGGTGATGAAATATTATGGGATGGAGATGGAAATGGAGAGACAGAATCGTGGATAGTATTAAGTACAACAGATACAGAAACTGAAATAATAAGCAAAGATTCAATGGGGTCTTTAACATTGGGTGCTGGAGTTCCAGTATATGAAGAAACTTATGCAGAAGATTCGTATGTTAACTGGGAAGATAAAACAAATGTAATAAATGAGGCAGACTTAGATAAAAATGGAAGTTTAGACGAAATAGAAAAGGCAATATATTCATATAATCATGCCATAGAAACAATAAATAATTACTGTAAAGATTTAATAAAAAGTGCTGATAGAGAAAATGTAAGGAGTATAGGAAGAAGTTCAGAAACAGATGAGTATACAGAAAATTACCTTGATAAATTTAAAGATAAATATAACAATCTAAAGGTAGGAAATATAAATTATAAAAATAGTTCAGATATTGACGATTGGAAAAAAATGAATGCTGTTGGACTAATCAATTCTAATTATAGTGATGATGTTGGATATTGGATTGCGGAAAGGTGGGAAATTTATACGCATAGCACGCAAATGATGCTGGGTATTCCTTATGTTATTATAGGATCTGAGATTACTGAAACTCAAGATTTAATAAAATTTACATATGATGGTACGTATGAAACTCACAGTAAAACCTGTGGAGTTCGTCCAATTGTTACAATTAAAACACAATAAAATTCATATGTTTTAATATATTTATGAATAGTATAAATAATTATACAAAGGCAAGCATTTTTGTGCTTGCCTAAATTTTCACTTCACAAATGCAAGAAATTATCAAAAAACTATTGCCATATTTGTAATTATCTGGTATAATCATAAAGTTAATATGCACATAAGGCTAGTTTATGGTTGGTGCCTTAAAAAAGGTTTCTGTAAATGTAACCCTTATGGAAGTTAAAAACTAAAAGGAGGAATTTAAAATGGCAGTAGTTGCAATGAAACAATTACTAGAAGCAGGTGTACATTTTGGACACCAAACTAGAAGATGGGATCCTAAAATGGCTGAATATATTTTTCAAGCTAGAAACGGAATCCATATAATCGATTTACAAAAAACATCAAAGAAGATTGACGAGGCATATGCTTTTGTTAAAAGTCAAGTTGAAGAAGGAAAAACAGTTCTATTTGTAGGAACAAAAAAACAAGCTCAAGAATGTATGAAAGAGGCAGCTTTAAAATGTGGAATGTTCTATGTTGACCAAAGATGGCTTGGAGGAATGCTTACTAACTTTAAAACAATTAGAACTAGAGTTGAAAGACTTAAAAAATTAGAACAAATGCAAGAAGATGGAACTTTTGAAGTTTTACCTAAAAAGGAAGTTATTAAACTAAAAAAAGAAATGGAAAAGCTAGAAAATAACCTTGGTGGAATAAAAGAAATGGAAGAATTGCCAGGAGTAGTATTTATAGTAGATCCTAAAAAAGAAAGAATTGCTATCTTAGAGGCAAAAAAATTAGAAATACCAGTTGTAGGTTTAGTAGATACAAACTGTAGTCCAGAAGATATTGATTATCCTATACCAGGTAATGATGATGCAATAAGAGCTGTTAAATTAATAGCAGATGTTATATCAAATGCAGTTATAGAGGCTAAGCAAGGAGAAAGTATAGAAGATGAAATTGCTGAACAATACGAAGAACAAGAAGAAAAAAGTAGTATAGAAGAAGTTGTAGCAGCAGAAGAAGCAAAAGAAGAGCCGGAAGACGAGATAGTAGAAGAATAATATGAAATTTATGGGGTACAAAATATGTATATAGCAAACATAGTGTACCCTTATTTAAAATAGAAAGATTTATAAAAAGTATACTTAAAAATTAATAAGGGGGAATTTAAATAATGATTACAGCAAGTTTAGTTAAAGATTTAAGAGAAAAAACAGGTGCAGGTATGATGGACTGCAAAAAGGTATTAACAGAAACTGATGGAGATATGGAAAAAGCAATAGAATTATTAAGAGAAAGAGGAATTGCAAAAGCTGCAAAAAAATCTGATAGAGTTGCCACTGAAGGATTAGTAGCTGCATATGTATCTGAAGATGAAAAAGTAGGAGCAGTTGTAGAAGTAAATTCTGAAACAGATTTCGTTGCTAAGAATGAAGAATTTAGAAATTTTGTACAAGATATTGCAAAACAAATTGCAAATGAAAATCCTTCAAATGTAGAAGAATTATTAAAACAAAATTCAATTAAAAATACAGGTAAAACTGTACAAGAAGTATTAACAGATAAAATAGCAACAATAGGCGAGAATATGTCTATAAGAAGATTTGAAAGATTTGAAACACAAAATGGTTTAGTAGAAAAATATATACACGGTGATGGAAAGATTGGCGTTTTAGTTCAAATTGAAAATGGAAATGCAGAACTTGCAAAAGACATATGTATGCAAATTGCTGCTGCAAAACCAGAATTTTTAGATAAAGATTCTGTTCCTCAAGAAAGAATTGAAAAAGAAAAGGAAATATTTAAGGCTCAAGCAATGAATAAAGGCAAATCTGCAGAAATTGCAGAAAAAATGGTATCAGGTCAAATTGGAAAGTTTTATTCAGAAATTTGCTTGGTTGAACAAGAATTTGTTAAAAATCCAGATGTAAAAATAAAAGATTTATTATCATCAAATGGAGCTAAAATAATTAAATTTGCAAGACTTGAAAAAGGTGAAGGAATAGAGAAAAAAGAAGAAAATTTTGCAGAAGAAGTAATGAAACAAATAAAGTAAAAAGTGAAATAATTTATATACAAAAGAAATCCTTTTACCATAAAGGGTTTCTTTTGAAATTATTGATTTATTACAACATTGTTAAATGTATGTTACAATTCTATTAAGACTATTGACTTATTAATTTTTTGAAATAAAATATATAATGTATAAAAGAGGAAGTATATGAGAATTATAAGTGGCTCTATGAAAGGAACAAAATTATATACATTAGAAGGAATAGAAACAAGACCAACATTAGATAGAGTTAAAGAATCTTTATTTAGCATAATACAGGCAAACATAAAAGACGCAGTAGTTTTAGACTTGTTTTCTGGTAGTGGTGCTTTAGCAATAGAATGTATTAGCAGAGGTGCCAAAAGAGCTGTATTGTGTGATAAATCGTATAATGCAATTAATATAATAAAAAAGAATGTAGAAAAAACGAATTCAAAAAATCAGGTAATAATTATTAATAAAGATTATATAAAAGTTTTAAAATTATTAGAAAAGGAAAAGTTTGATATAATTTTTATTGATCCACCATATGAAAAAAATATTGCTGTAGATTCTGTAAAAAGAATATTGCAATTAAATATACTTTCACAAGATGGAATTATAATATTAGAAACAGATGATGACAAAAGAGAATTATCTGCTCTTAGTCAGATAGATGTTAATGTTTATGATTTAAGAAAATATGGTAGAGTAAAGTTAATATTCTTAAATCGAAAGGGGTAAAGATGGAAATATTTACATTATTAGAAACATTAGAGGAGTGCTTAGAAGGAGCAAAAAGTATACCATTTACACAAAAGGGAATAGTAGATAAGGAAGAAATTTTAGATATTATAAAAGAAATTAGACTAAAATTACCAGATGAATTAAAACAAGCAAAATGGGTAAAAGAAGAAAGAGAGCGTATATTAGTTGAGGCTCAAAAAGAAGCTGATGGTATTGTTAAAGAGGCTGAAAATAGAATAATAGCTATGATTGACGAACATGAAATAACAAGGAAAGCATATGAACAAAAAGCACAAATTATAGAAACTGCAAATGAAATGTCAAGAGAAATTACAAATGGAACTAAAGAATATGCAGATAATATTTTAGAAAGATTACAAATTGCATTACAAGATGCTTTAAAAACAATAGAAAATAATAGAAAAGAGTTAAAATAAATTTATTTTTAAGGAAATCGGAAGTAAGACACAATCAACGCAAAAAAAAGTTGATTTCCGATTTCTATTTTTTTAATAATGGAGGAAAAATGGCAAAAAGAGGCAGAAAACCAAAAAGAAAACAAAAAGGTGTAAATATAAATATTGATATTGCTGTTATTGGACTAATTATAATAAGTATATTACTAATGGTACTTATATTTAATAACTCAGGTTATATTGGAGAAAAACTAAGTCCTATACTTGGAGGTATAATGGGTAAAATAAAATATATTTTACCTTTTGGCACATTTGCTATTGCAATATCTATAGCATGCAATAAAAAATCATATATGAGCTCTAAACTTGTTCAATATGCAATTTTCTTAACTTGCATAGCAATTATAATGTCAATATTTCAAATAACAAATGGAAACATATCTTTAAGTAAGGAATTTAATGAAATTGTTACAGAAGGTTACAAATTGGGAGTAAGAAATATTGGTGGTGGAGTTATAGGAACTATTGGAGCAGTAATTTTTACTAATATGCTAGGAATAACAGGTGCTATTATATTGGCTATTGGAATTTCACTAATTGTTCTTGTATTTTTACTTAATATCCATGTTTCAGAATGGATTGCAGATTATATGGAAGATTTAAAGGAGAGAAGACAAGAGGCAAAAGAAAGTAGAATTATAGAGTACGAAGAAAGAGAAAAGAATAGATTAGAAAAGAAAGAAAAGGTTAAAGCTAAAAAAGCAAAATTAAAATTCGAAGAAGAAGATATCTCAGATGACCAAATTACAATTAACCTAAATGAAAAAGAACCTAAACTAAAAAAATATAAATATGATGCAGATGATTTAGTACCACTTGGAAGTAAAACTATCACAAAAAAAGAGGAATATTCTCCTAATACAATAGAAGATAATTTATTTAAAACAAAGGAAGAAGAAAAAGAAGAAAAAACAAAGGAAGTACTATTACTAGAACATACTCAAACTGTTGAGGATGAACATTATGAATTTCCACCTATTGAGCTTATGACAGAAGGAGGAGCACAGGGATTAAAAGGAAGTAAAAAGGCTATAACAGATAATGCAACAAAACTACAGAAAACTTTATATAATTTTGGGGTATCTGCAAAAGTTGAAAATGTTTCTGTAGGACCAGCAATTACAAGGTATGAATTAAAACCAGCAGAAGGAGTTAGAGTTAGCAAAATTGCAAATTTGGCAGATGATATTGCATTAAATCTAGCTGCAGAATCAATAAGAATTGAGGCACCAATACCAGGAAAACAAGCTGTTGGTATAGAAATCCCAAATAAAGAAACTCAAATTGTTCATTTAAGAGATATTATAGAATCAGATGAATTTAATAAAAAAGATTCAAAACTTGCTTTTGCATTAGGTAAAGATGTTGCAGGACAAGAAATTGTAACAGACATAGCTAAAATGCCCCATGTCTTAATTGCAGGTAGTACAGGTTCTGGAAAGAGTGTTTGTATAAATACACTTATAACGAGTATAATATATAAAGCTAAGCCAAGTGAGGTAAAGCTAGTTATGGTAGATCCAAAAGTTGTTGAACTATCTGTGTATAATGGAATACCACATCTGCTTATACCAGTTGTTACAGATCCTAAAAAAGCTGCTGGTGCACTTGCATGGGCAGTACAGGAAATGGTAAATAGGTACGGATTATTTGCTAATAAAGGTGTAAGAGATATCAAAGGATATAATGAGGCTTTAAGTGAGGAAGAAGGAAATCAAAAATTACCTCAAATTGTTATTATAATAGATGAGCTTGCAGATTTAATGATGGTTGCTAAAAATGATGTTGAAGATGCTATATGTAGATTAGCTCAAATGGCAAGAGCTGCAGGAATGCATTTAGTTATTGCAACTCAAAGGCCTTCTGTTGATGTTATAACTGGTTTAATTAAGGCTAATATTCCTTCAAGAATAGCTTTTGCAGTTTCATCACAAGTGGATTCTAGAACAATATTAGATATGGCAGGTGCTGAAAAATTATTGGGAAAAGGTGATATGCTATTTTATCCTACTGGTGTTTCAAAGCCTACGAGAATTCAAGGAGCATTTATTTCTGATAAAGATGTAGAAAAAATTGTTAGTTTTATAAAATCATCAGGAGAGCCTATATATAATCAAGATATAATTAAAAGTATTGAAAAAGCAAATTCTACAGATAAAGAGGTAAAAGATGAATTAGAAGAAGATGATACTGATCCATTTTTAGATGAGGCTATTGAAACAGTAATAGAAACAAGACAAGCATCTACATCTTTTATACAAAGAAGATTTAAGGTAGGATATGCAAGAGCAGGAAGAATAATAGACCAAATGGAAGAAAGAGGTATAATATCTGGTTACCAAGGAAGTAAACCAAGAGAAGTTTTAATGACAAAAGAAAGATGGCAGGAGTTAAAAATGTCAACTTCTGACTCAGTAAATGAAGAAGAGGGATAATATGAAGGAAGAGATTTTTTCTAAGCTTAGTATAAAAAACTACAACAATGAATTAGAGAAAATATTAGAAAAAAAATATTTTTCAGAAGATGCTAAAAATCTTCTTCTTAGTATGTTTTATAAAGTTGAAACGTCATACAATGATTATGCAAATGTAAAAAGAAATGTAGAAAGTAAAAATGAATTTCTTGAAGATATATTAGAAATAATATCAGACTGTAATGATATAGAAATAATAAAGCCAAGAACTGAAAAATTTAGAGAGTTTACAGATGCAAATATAAAATTTAAAATAAATTACAAAAAAAGTACTATAGAGGTAATACAAAATGAAAAAAGCTTATTATCTGCAATATTAGAGTTAAATAATTTTCAAATATACTTAAAAGAAGAATACAATCTGGTTAGAAATACATTACCATATATACTAAATGAAGGAAAAGATATAAATAGTGTAGAAGTAATACGTGATTTTAATGCGTGGAATTGGAATATTTTATATAGTGAAATTGAAAATATAGATATAAACTTAATATATCAAAATTTACAAATTCTTTTAAATTATAATTTTCTAAAAGATTTTGTTAATTCAAAAACAGAAAATGATTTTATAAAATATATAAATTCTAAGCTTATAGAATTATATGGTAAAGAAAATACAAAAGAAATACTAAATTTATTATTTAAATTAAGTATTTTAATTGACATAAGAAATAATTCAAATGAGGCTAAAAGATTAAGCGAAGAAAGAGAAGGATTAAAGAAAGATTACAATAAAATAAGTAATAAAAAAATGTATATAAAAAATTTAATGGTAAAAAAGAAAAAACTAAACGATGATATAAAAGACATAGATATATTATTAAATAATAAGGAATTGTTAGAAAAAGAATTTCAAAAAAGAAATGAGCAATTATCAGAATATAATAAGTTTTTTAGTTTAAAACAACTTTCTGAAAAGTTAATTATAGAAAGAAGTAGGACTTTAAGTAAGCTAGAGGATTGTAATTTAGCATTAAATCCTGAAAATTATGTACAAGTTAAAGAAAAATTAGAAGAAGATATTAATTTATTAGATGATATAAATTTTGAAGATACATCAAAAAATGATTTAAATAAATATAAAGAACAATTTCAAAAAATTTTTATAACTTGTTTTGAAATGAAAATAAATAATGTGCAAAACAAAAAAGACATATTAGAGTTATTATATGAATTTAGATATTATGAAAATGTTCCATATAGTGAAAAAGAAAATATAAAAAATGTTGGTGGACTGAAAGAAGAATTAGAAAAAATAGAAAAATTAATAATAGAAAAAATGACTAATTTAAAACTTATTAGCAGTTTTACTAATAACCAAAATTTAAATTATGATATTTTAAAAAATATTTTTGATTTAAAAATTATTTCTCTAGAGAATATCTTTATAGAAATTAAAGTTAAAGACAAAAATATTAATTTAAATATATTTGACGAAAAAGAAACTTTAGAAAAAAATATAGAATTAAAGTTCGAAAAGAATAAAGAAACAAAAATAAAATCGGTCAAAAAAACAAAATTAATAAAAATATAGGAGGAGTATATGAAAATAACATTTTTAGGAGCAACTCAAACTGTAACTGGTTCTAATTTTTTAGTAGAAGCAGCTGGAAAAAAATTTTTGGTAGATTGTGGAATGTATCAAGGAAGTGGAGATATTGAAGAAAAAAATTATGATAGATTTTTATTTAATGTGCACGAAATAGATTTTATGCTACTAACTCACGCTCATATTGACCATTCTGGTAGGATACCAAAATTATATAATGAAGGTTATAGAAATCCAATAATTGCTACAAAAGCAACTTGCGATTTATGTTCAATTATGCTTCCAGATAGTGGACATATTCAAGAAATGGAGGCTGAATGGAAAAATAAAAAAAGAATTAGGCAAGGAAAAGAACCTTATACTCCTATGTATACTGCAGAAGATGCATTAAAATCTTTAGAAATTTTTAAACCAGTAAAATATGATGAAATAATTGATGTAGATGAGAATATTAAGCTAAGATTTAACGATGCAGGGCATATGCTAGGTTCAAGTATAATTGAAGTATGGGTTACTGAAAATGGCAAAGAAGAAAAAATAGTATTTACAGGGGATTTAGGAAATAACGATTTACCTCTTTTAGCATCTCCAACAATGATTGAAACTGCTGATTATTTAGTTATGGAATCTACATATGGAAATAGACTACATATAAGAAATGATGAAAAAGCTGAGATGTTCCTAAATATCGTATGGGAAACATTAGAAAAAGGAGGAACAGTTGTAATACCATCATTTGCAGTTGGAAGAACTCAAGAGATACTATACGAATTAAATGAAATTAAGGAAAATAGGGCAGATGAAGAGTTTATAAAAAAATATGAAAAATTAATGAAAGTTCCTGTAATAGTAGATAGCCCTCTTGCAATTTCAGCAACAGAGATATTCAAAAAGAATATGGAATTATTTGATTATGAAGTTCAAGAAGAAATTAAAAGAGGAGATAATCCATTAGAATTTCCTGGATTAAAATTTACAAGAACTGCAGAAGAATCAAAGGCATTGAACGAAAGTAATGAGCCATCTATTATCTTATCTGCAAGTGGAATGTGTGAAGTTGGTAGAATAAAACATCATCTAAAGCATAATTTGTGGAATCCAAATTCAACTATTCTATTTGTTGGATACCAAGCACCAGGAACATTAGGAAGAAAAATTGTAGAAGGTGCAAAAAAGGTTAAAATATTTGGAGAAGATATTAGTGTAAATGCTAGAATAGAATATATTGAAGGATATTCTGGACACGCAGACCAAGAATGGCTTTTAAATTTTATATATTCTTTTTATACAAAACCAAAGCATATATTTTTAGTTCATGGTGAGGAAGAAGGACAAAAAGTTTTAAAGGACAAAATAGTAGAAAATACGCAAATACCTGTTACAATACCAGAATTTGGTCAAACATTTACTTTAGATGATAATTTACAAGTTGAAAATACTTTTGAACTTCCAAAGAAATATATACCAATTAGATTAGAAGTTGTAGAAAGAATTAAGACTTTAAAAGAAGAAATTAATGATATGGAAGAAATCGTAAAAACTGAAATGTTATCTGAAAACATAGATGATGAAGAAATATTGAAATTAAATGATAAAATAAAAGAATTAGAAAAACAAATAGTAAAAATAATAGAATAGGAGATACATATGAAAACTAAATATTTTAATGATGCTATAATAGGAAATAAAAATATAAAGGCAACATATTCAAAAAAAGGAGAACTTTTAAGATTATATTATCCAAATATTGATTTTAGACAATTTATAGATGAATTTATGGTAGGTGTTAAAGTAAATGATTCTAATCTAATAAAATTATATGATGATATAAATAATGTATATAATCAATATTATACAGAAAACACAAATATATTAAATACAGAAATACAAAATACATATTTTAATTTAAAAATATTACAAACAGATTTTGTACCTATCAAAGAAAATATTTTAGTAAAGAAATATAAATTTATAAATGAACATAATATAGATTTAGATGTTAAATTTCTAATTCATTCTACATTTTTAACTAACGAAAATAATAATGTTGGCGGAATATTTAAAGATGATGTTCTAATGCAGTATATGCATGATTATAGCTTATGTATATTCTCAAAAAATAAAGTATTAAGTTATCAAATTAATAACTCAAAAGAAAATATAAATGAAGGAGTAATAGGCGGAAAAGATTATGTAGGTTTATCATCAGATTCTTCTATAAGTTATGATATTGGAAACCTAAAGCCAGGGGAAACAAAAGAAATTGAAATAATAATTTCTGTATATGATAATAAAAATATTCTTTTAAAAAATATAGAAGAGGATATTATAAGAATTAAAAAAATAGATATAAAAAAAGAATTTGAAAATACCAAAAGATATTGGATAAATTATGTAAAAAAACATGACACCTTAAAATTAAATATTCCACAAAATGAGAGACAAAAGAAAATAGAAAAAATATATAAAAGAACTATACTTCTATATCCATTATTAACTAATAATGAAACAGGTGGAATATCAGCAGCGGCTGAAGTAGACGAAACATATAGCAACTGTGGTAGATATTCTTATTGCTGGCCAAGAGATTCAATATTTATAACAGATGCAATGTATAAATTAGGAATGAAAAAAGAAGTAGAAAAATTCTATAAAAACTTTTGCACAATAACACAAAACAGAGATGGAATGTGGGAGCAAAGATTTTATACAGATGGAGTTTTAGCACCAAGTTGGGGATATCAAATTGATGAAACATCTGCAGTTGTTTATGGTGTATATAATTACTATAAAAATGAGAAAGATGCTAAATTTTTAAAAGATACTCTTAAAATGTGTGAAAAAGCCGTGGGATTTTTAGAAAAATATGTACAAGATATACTTGAAAATAAAGAAATTAAACCAAGTTACGATATATGGGAAAATTTTGAAGGAATACATACATATTCAATAGCATCAATATTTGCAGCATTTGAAGCTATGATAAAAATATATGAAGAAGTAAAACCACAATACGAAAATAATAGATTAAAATTAGAACAAATAGCAAAAGAAAAAGAAAAGCTAGAAAAATATCTTTTAAAAATTAAAGAATATATCATAGAAAAATTCTATGATAAAGAAAAAAAATATTTTGTAAGAAATAATTTAGATACAAAAATGGATATAAGTTTATTAGGAATAGTAACGCCATTTAATATATTCTCACCAAAAGAGAAGAAAATACAAAATACAGTTGAAAAAATCAATTTAACATTAAGAACATATACAGGAGGATATTTAAGATACGAAGAAGATAGCTTTATGGGAGGAAAAAATCCATGGGTAATAGCAAATTTATGGCTAGCTAAATACTATATAGAATTAGGAGAGAAAACAAAAGCAAGAGAATGCTTTAATTTTGTAGTAAACAGCAGTAACCAGCATGGTTTTCTACCAGAACAAGTAAACAATCAAACAATGGATGCTGCATGGGTAATAGGCTTAGGCTGGTCACATGCAATGTTTATAGATGTATTAGAAAAATTAATCTAAACAAATGATTATGAAAGATAAATTCTAATATAAAAAAACTCACATCAAAATTATATTTTGATGTGAGTTTTTAAACATTACTTATGAAAAGAGTATTTTTTTAACTTTTTCTATGTCATTATTATTTGCTGTTCTAATATTTTCAAATTCATATGGAAAATTTAAGTTTTCCCATTTAAATTTTCCTAAATCGTGATAAGGTAAAAGTTCTACTTTTTCTACTGTTTTTAATGTAGATAAAAATTTTTTTAATTCTAATAAATCATCTTTATTATCTGTAATTCCAGGAATAACTACTTGCCTAATCCAAATAGATATATTATTATCACTTAAATATCTTGCAAAAGATAATTCTTTTTCGTTTGAAAATCCTACAAGTTCTTTACATTTTTCACTATTTATATGTTTTATATCTAGCAAAACTAAATCTGTATATTTTAATACTTCTTTTATATCCTCAGTTAAATCAACCATTCCAGAAGTATCAATTGCTGTATTAATATTTAATTCCTTTAACCTTTTAAATAAATTAATAATAAAGCTAGGTTGAAGAAGTGGCTCACCACCAGTTAAGGTAACTCCACCTCCAGAAGGAATAATATAATTTTTATATTTTAATATTTTATTTACCAAATCATCTACACTTATATAACTTCCAGAATTTATATCCCAAGTATCACGATTTTGACAATATTTGCATTTAAGGTGACAGCCCTGCATAAAAACAACAAATCTAATACCAGGGCCATCAACTGTTCCAAAAGTTTCAATAGAGTGAATTTTTGCATATGTTTGTTTATCCATTTTTAAGATATATCCTCCTAAAGTATAACCTATATTTTTTCATGAATTGTTCTATTTATTACATCTAACTGTTGTTCTCTAGTTAATTTTGTAAAATTAACTGCATATCCTGATACCCTTATTGTTAATTGAGGGTATTTTTCAGGATGTTCCATAGCGTCTTTTAATAATTCTCTATCAAATACATTTACATTAATATGATGTCCTTCTTGTATAAATAATCCATCAAGCATACTTATTAAATTATTTATTCTATCATCGTCAGATCTACCTAGAGCTTTTGGAGTAATAGAGAAGGTATAAGAAATACCATCTTCTGCATAGCTATAAGGTAATTTTGCAATAGAGTTCATAACTGCTAGAGCTCCATTTGTGTCTCTACCATGCATTGGGTTGGCTCCTGGACCAAAAGGCTCGCCAGATTTTCTT
>CANQMG010000031.1 GCA_947624925.1 uncultured Clostridia bacterium
TTAAAAATCTGTCCCTATGTTTTTTATAAATATTAATTCTGCCATCATTATAACAATAACATTTTCTTATTGCAATATTTTTTATATAAAATTTTATAATTTATACAATTTGGGTAATTTCTTCGTAGCTTGGGCAGGCACAAGACCTGCCCCTACAGGCGTTTTAACATTTCTTTGTGTTTTGTTTTAATGTAAATAAAGAGGCCTATGTTTTAGTAATAAAACAATTTTATTAATTTACATCATATTCATAAGCACATATTATTTTAACCTCAGATTCTAATTCATTTTTATCTTGATTTATTCTAAATAACTTTTGTCTTTTTAATTCTAAATTATATTTACTCATATCAAATAAAACCTCATTACTTACATTCATTCCTACTGGAAGTGTATTATTATAATTATCATAATACATTATATTAGAATAAAATATTGCTTTCATACCTTCTTTTAGTGGTATTTTATATAAATTAATTTTAGATGTATCTTGTATCTTATTTATTGCATCTATTGGTTTTATATTGAAAATTTCTATATTGCTTGTATTTATATTATCTTTTGAATTTGTTGCAATATATATATTCATATCATTTAAAATACTTGATTTTTCTATAGATTTTTCAATTTCATTTATTATATCCATAAGTTCTTGTTTGTACTGTTTCTTATCTGTTGTTTTAGTTATATCTAATATTTTAAATTTATTCTTATACGTTTCTCTGTGCTTTTTATTAGCTAATGTACTTATTTTAGTTTTATCTTCTTTTACATTTCCAAAAATATCAAAATTATCAAAATCAAATATTATTCTTTCCTTTTCTGATTGCTGTTTTAAATAATTTAATATTTCTTCATCTATTTCTTTATCGTTTCTTATTTTATTTATATCTTCTAAAATTTCTGAATTTAAAGCAAAAACATTATCACATTCTTCTTTTGTGAATATATTTCTTTGCACTTTGTCTATTTGAATTCCTAAATCTTCAATATCTTCCTCATAATTAAATACTTTTTTTAATTTATGTTTTTCTATATTTTCTTGTATATCTGCTTGATTTAATCCTAAAACCTCATCTTTATTTGCAAATTTCCAAAATTCAAAAATACTTTTTTTATGTTCCTCTATTTTATCAATATAAATTGTTGCATTTCTTATTTTGTTTTCTAAACTTTTTATTTTATCCTTCATTGCAGTTATATCTAGTTTTAAATTTTTTATTTTTGTATTTACTCTATCTGTTTCTATACAAACTTTTATTAAATCCTCAATTGTGTAAAATTCTTTATTTTTTATTATGCTAATTGCAATTTCTTTTTCAGTATCAATTTCTTTTGAATTATCTTTTTCATTTTCTTTTGCATTATCTCTTGAATTTTTTTCATTTTTCTTGTTTTCTTTTATCTTTTTTTTACTTTTAAAAAAATATCTTATCCTTCCAATTACGCTTTTTTTGCACTCTAAATATGTAGTAATTTGTTTTTCTTTTGAAAAATACTCCGCTCCTTTTATATTTGCATCATAATTTAAATCTATTAACTCTTTTTGTAATATTTCCTTTTTATCGAACATCTTCGAAATTTCTTCTGCATATTTACTATATTCTTCATTTATAAACTTAGACAAATTATCATATTTTATAATTTTATTGTTAAATACTAATTCCAATTCTCCTTCTGAACCAATTTGAGGTTCAAAACTATAGTAATGAGGTAATTCAGTTTGCAATATAAATAATGCTTTTATTAATTTAAAAAATTTAGTAGCCTCCTCTTTATTTGAAAGAACTATTTTATAATAACTTTGAATTTTGTCATATATTTTTGCAGTACCAACTATTTGCACACTTAAATCATTTTTCTTATCATATACTTCATATATTAAAGGCCAATCTTTTGTAAATAGCCACAAATATTTTTCCAAATCTGATATTTCTGAATTTCTTAAATATGTTGAAGAATAATCTATATATGATATAGGTACAAATATATTTTCATTTTTTTTATTTTTATAATATTCAATTTGTTTTTTTAAAACATAGAAGAAACAACTATAATCTAAATCTTCTGTTGTTACTATCATAAAATATTTTTTTGATATCTCAGAATAATATATCTGCCACAAATAATTAGTATCATATTTAACCTTAAATGGTATTTTTTTGTTAAATGCTTGTTGCTCATTTTCAACTTTTTCTATTTCGTTTTTATCTAAGGTTTTTAGCATTTTCAAAAAAGTAGCGTGCTTTATTATATTTTCTTCTTTTTGGTTATCTAAATACTGTGAAATACCTGATGAAAGATTATATTTTTCTGAGATACTATTTAACCTATTAGTTGGAGATAATAGTATCTCTATTTGATTAATTGGTATATATTTATATACCTTAAAATTGTTTTCCTCTATTCCTTTTATTGGTCTAAATTCCAAATTAGATGTTGAAGTTAAAAAATCTGGTATTTTATCTAAATCTAATCCTAGATACTCTAAATTTGAAATTATTATATTATCTTCTTTCGTTTGTTTAGTCATTATTTCCTCCAATATATCTTTTGTTTTGTATTTACTAATCACCTAAGTTTATACCAATATTTCTTGCTGTTTTTACTAAGTCATCATCCATTGTTACTTTTCTTATATTACTTTCTGCAGTATTTCCTGAAACAGCTCCAATCTGCTTATTATTTCCTACAACATCTTCTAATGAAACATAATCTAATTTTCCATTTTTTATTACAGTTAAAACTCCAAATTTTCCTTCCATTGCAAGTTCCATTGCTTTAGCACCATATTTAGTAGATAAAACTCTATCAAAAGCTGTTGGAGTTCCTCCTCTTTGCATATAACCCAATGTAGTATTTCTTGCCTCTAATCCTGTTAGTTCTTGTAATTCTCTTGCAACTCTTTCTCCTATTCCGCCTAATTTTGTATTATCTACTCCTATTCCATTATTTCTTACATTTGCAACTGTAATTGTTCCTCCTTTTGGCATAGCCCCCTCTGCTACAACAACTATGCTAAATCTCTTTCCATTATTCATTCTCTCTTTTATTTTATCTGCAGCTTTATTTATATCATAAGGAATTTCTGGTATAAGTGCAACATCTGCTCCACCTGATATAGCTGATTCTAAGGCTATCCATCCAGCATATCTTCCCATAACTTCTAAAACCATAATTCTATGATGTGTTTCTCCTGTAGTATGAAGTCTGTCTAATGCATCTGTAGCAACAGAAACTGCTGTATTATATCCAAAAGTTATTTCTGTACATGCAACATCATTATCTATTGTTTTTGGAATTCCAATTATATTTAATCCTTTTAAAGAAAAATCTCTAGCAGATTTTTGCGTTCCATCTCCACCTAAAGTAAATATACAATCAAACCCATTATCATTTGCATTTTTCACACATACATCTGATAAATCCTTGTATACTACTTGTCCATTTTCTTCTACTTTATAATTAAACACATTTGCATTTGTAGATGAACCTATTATTGAGCCACCTTTTGTAAGTATTCCTGAGGCTGTTTTCCAAGAATCAAGTTTTATAATATCGTTATTTAGTAAGCCTCTATAACCTTCTATTATTCCATAGCACTCAACACCGTTATTTTCAGCTGTTTTAACAATTCCTCTTATTACAGCATTAAATCCAGAAACGTCACCACCATTTGCTAAAATTGCAACTTTTTTTACCATTTTAATCTCTCCTATCTTTTATATTAATTAAATATTATTTTTTTCTATATTAGTATTATATCAATAAAAAAAATTTTTACAATATCTTTTTTAATTAAATTGCATCTAATCCGCCTTTTAAATTATAAACATTTTTAAAACCTATATTATTAAGTGTATTTGCCGCTTTTTGACCTCTATATCCAGACTGGCAATATAGTATAATTATTTTCTCCTTATTATCTGTATAATTATATATTTTCTTTTCTAAATCATATGATGGTATATTTATTGCACCGTCAATATGTCCCTCATCATATTCTTGAGGACTCCTTACATCTATTAATAGTCCACTATTTCTAAGGAGCTGTAATTCATTAATAGTTATTTCATTAAAATTTTTTTCAATTCTATTTAGTTTTCCACCTATTTTATAAATATTACTTAAAATTTTATTTCTTAACCAACTATTTTTAGTGTTCATTTTTATTATCATTCCTTTGTTTTACATATTTCTTATATATTATATTCAAATTGTAATTTTTTTGACATTTTTTTGTAATATTGATATTTAATTTTTATATTTTTGATTTTCTTACAGTTTCAATGTTTTTGAGTGTTTTGTTTTAATTAAATATTGCAATATTGTTTCAAACTTTTTATTTTATGTTACTTATTTTGGTTTACTATAGTTTACATATTTATTTTGTACACATATATGTGGATATTGTGGATAACTCTGTGAATAACTCAAAATAATGTGTTTTTTTTATAAAGTTATTAACATTAAAATAATTAATACAGTTTACGTAGCTTAAATTTCCAATTATTTCCTTTTGTTATGTGTACTAGTCTTTTAATCAATTAATTTAAACCCCATATGACTTTGTAAATCTATATCTATAGTTTTTCTAACATATAAATTATTTTTTCTGCAATATTGTTTTACCGCCTCTTCTGTAGCACTTCCAAATACTCCATTTGGAGTTCCATAAAAAAATCCTAAACTTTTTAATTTTTTTTGAATTTCAAGTACATCTGAACCATACATTCCAGATTTTAAATTTCTAAAACCCTTTCCAAAATTTCCATAAGGTCCATCTACTATCGTTACTTTTGTTCCAATAGGTATAATATTATATAATTCTGCAACTTCGCTATTATTCATTCTTATACACCCATGAGAACTTGACCAACCAACTGAATATTTTTCTGTTGTTCCATGTATTCCAAATTTTCCCCAAGGAACATTAAATCCCATCCAACTACCACCAAATCCTTCTCCCCACTTTCCTTTAGATATAATTGTCCATGTTCCAATAGGAGATGGAGTTGAAGGTTTTCCACCTGCACATTTATATTCCTTAATTAATTCATCATTTTCAAATAAATATAACTTTGATTCTTCAACATCCACTAAAATTTTATATTTTTTATTTGAATTATTTGAATATAATATTATAAGATTTATGCACACTAATATTATAGCTAATAAAATAATAAGCCCTACCTTATTTTTTAATTTCATTTAAGTAAAAATCACCTCATTTAAAATTATGAGATGATTTTTTATTATATTACTTTTTATTTATTTTTATATTCTTAGCTGTTTTTATTAGTCCATTAAATAAAGGGCTTGGTCTATTAGGTCTTGATTTAAATTCAGGATGAAATTGTGATGCTATAAAATAAGGATGATTTTTTATTTCTACAATCTCTACAAGCATTCCATCTGGAGATGTTCCTGAGCAAATAAGTCCTGCTTTTTCCAATTTTTCTTTATAATCATTGTTGAACTCATATCTATGTCTGTGTCTTTCTGATATGTCTTTTTTGCCATATATTTTATATACTAATGTTCCTTCTTTTAATGTGCATGGATATGCACCTAACCTCATTGTACCGCCTTTCTTTTTAATATCCTTTTGTTCTTCCATAATATGTATAACTGGATTTTTACTTTCCTTATCAAACTCAGAAGAATTTGCATCTTTAATTTGCAAAACATTTCTTGCAAATTCTACAACAGACATTTGCATTCCTAAGCAAATTCCTAAAAATGGTACATTATTTTCTCTTACATATTTGATTGTATTTATTTTTCCTTCTATTCCTCTGTTTCCAAATCCTCCTGGAACAACTACTGCATCTATATCTTTTAGGATATTTTCAACATTGTTTTGAGTTATTGTTTCGCAATCTATATATTTTATATTTATTTTTACATTATTAGCAAATCCTGCATGAGAAATACTCTCTGCTACGGATAAATATGAATCTTCTAGCTTTACATATTTTCCTACAATTGCTACATCTAATTCACAATCTTTTACTTTCCTAATGTTTGCTATCATATTATCCCATTCTTCATTATTTTCTTTTATGTTTTTTAGATTTAAATGCTTACAAGTTTGTACAGCTAGTCCTTGTTTTTCTAACATTAATGGAACAGCATATAAATTATCTGCAGTTAAATTTGGAATAACATTTTCCTTTCTTACATTGCAAAATAATGCAATTTTATCTCTTATAGAATCTGGTATATTTTGTTCACTTCTACAAACTAATAAATCTGGTTTTATTCCTAAGGATTGTAATTCTTTAACAGAGTGTTGAGTTGGTTTAGATTTTAATTCATTAGAACCATACACATATGGAAGAAGTGTAACATGTATATACATTACATCTTCTGGATTTTTTTCTAAGCCTACTTGTCTTATAGCTTCAACAAATGCTAAACCCTCTATATCTCCTATAGTTCCTCCTAACTCTGTAATTACAATATCTACATCTTCATTTTCAAAACTATATATATTCTCTTTTATTTCGTTAGTTATATGAGGTATAACTTGAACAGTTTTTCCTAGGTAATCTCCTCTTCTTTCTTTTGTTATTACATTTTGATATATTTTTCCAGATGTTATGCTTGAATATTTTGTTAAATTTTCATCTATAAATCTTTCATAATGTCCTAAGTCTAAATCAGTTTCTGCTCCATCATCTGTTACAAATACTTCTCCATGTTCATAAGGACTCATCGTTCCAGGATCTATATTTATATATGGATCAAATTTTTGTATTGTAACTTTATATCCTCTGTTTTTTAATAATCTTCCAAGTGATGCCGCAGTTATACCTTTTCCTAATCCAGATACAACTCCACCTGTTATAAAAATATACTTTGTATTCATTTTACCTCCTAAAATACGAAAATTGACTTTGCAAATATGCACATTAAACTTGTTGTTTCAGAAAAATCCAAAAATTTTTCCTATAAAATAAAAAAATAGATTTAAAAAAAATCCAAAAAGGGTTTTTTTTAAATCTATATCTATATAATAACATTACATTTTAAATTTTGCAAGCAATTTATAATATTTAATCATCTATAACATCTCTTATTGCTTTTTTTCTTATTCTTTGTATGGCGTTATCTATTGATTTAACCGGTGCATTTAGCATTTTAGCTATTGTAACATAGCTTTCTCCTTTTATAAATCTTTTTAATACTTCTTTTTCGAAATTACTTAATGATTTATCTATAGCATCTTCCACACTTTTATAATATTCTTTTTTAGTAATTGTATCTAGTGGATCCTCAATAGAATGTGAGTCTATTATTTCTAGTAAAGATATGTTATTTTCGTCATCATATGCTGTATCATTTAATGACAAATAAGCATTAAGTGGTATATGTTTTTGCCTATTGGATGTTTTTATTGCAGTTATTAATTGCCTTTCTATACATAGGTTGGCAAATGTTTTAAAGGAATTTTGTTTATCTGATTTATAACTTTGAATTGCTTTAAATAGTCCAATCATTCCCTCTTGTATAATATCTTCTTTTTCCGCACCAATTATAAAATACTTACTAACCTTTAAATTTACTAGTTTCTTATATTTTTCTATTAAAAAATCTAAGGCTATTTTATCGCCAGATTTAATACAAGTGATTAATTCTTCATCACCCATTTTATCATAATTATCATTTGTCAAACGAATTATGTTTTCTCCATTCATAATTATGTAAAATCCTCCTGTAATTGTTCTTCTGTCTGTATTATAAGCATCTTTTAAGAGGTTGTCAATACAAGAAACTACTTTTTTCGTATTTTTTACTAAATAATATAAAAACTTCTAAGCATTTTTTGCTATTTCTGCAATTTTTGTAAAAGCTTGTGCATCTGTTACAGCTATTTCTGCAAGCATTTTTCTGTTAATTGTAACATTTGCTTTTTTTAAGCCTGCTATTAATTTGCTATATGTTAAACCATTCATTCTTGCTGCAGCATTTATTCTTGTTATCCATAATTTTCTAAAGTTACTTTTTTTATCTCTTCTTGCTATATATGCATACATTCCAGATTTCATAACAGCTTGTTTAGCCATTCTATATCTGTATCTTTTAGCTCCATAGTATCCTTTAGCTTGTTTCAATATTTTTTTATGTTTTTTACGAGTTATTCTCGCTGTTTTTACTCTTGCCATTTTTTTCACTCCTTTAAAATTTCAATTAAAAATTGTTCAATAATTATTTACTAATTTCCATATGGCATTAATTTTTTTATGCCTTCTACAACTGTCTTATCAGCATAAGCATTTTGTATTTTACCAGATTTTTTTTGTCTTCTAGTTTTATTTGCTAATAGATGTCTTCTATTAGATTTTGTTCTTTTTACTTTTCCTGTTGCAGTTAAACTATATCTTTTTTTAGCAGCTTTATTTGTTTTTAATTTTCCCATGTTGTACTCCTTTCTATTTTTATTTTTTTGATAAAATAATAAACATATTTTTTCCCTCTAATACTGGTTTTTTCTCTAGGTTTGCAATTTCTGATAATTCTTGTGCAAATTTATTTAAAATCGTTTCACCTTGTTTTATGTAGTTTAATTCTCTTCCTCTAAATCTAACAGTAATTTTAACTTTATATCCATCTTGTATAAATTTGCTTGCATTTTTTAATTTAAAATTAAAATCATGTTCTTCAGTATTAGGCGTAATTCTTATTTCTTTGAGTTCTAAAGTTTTTTGTTTTTTCTTTGCTTCTTTTTCTTTTTTAGATTGCTCAAATTTATATTTTCCATAATCCATAATTTTGCATACAGGTGGATTTCCATTTGGAGCAACTAAAACTAAATCTAAATTTTTTTCATAAGCAATTTCAATTGCCTCTTGTGTATTTTTAATTCCTAATTTTGTTCCATTTTCATCTATAAGCTGAATTTGTTGTAATCTTATTTGTTCATTTATAGGTAATTCTTGTTTTATAATAACACCTCCATATTTTTTAAAACATAGCGACTAGACGCTTTTTGTTCGTGCCATTTTGAGCTTTCCACTGAAAGTAGAAAATCTCAAATGCAATAGCAATTGTAGAATTTTATCTAATAAAAATTTCTTATTAGATAAAAAATTGATTTGTTATAAAGAAACAAACCAATCCACTAAATATATTTTCATTATAAGTTTATATAATTAAAAATATTAACCTTTTTCTTTTCGATAAGGTGAGAAGCGGACGACTTCTTCTTAATTCACACATAATATAATAAACTATTTTTATCTGAATGTCAATATTTTTTTAAAAAATTTGTTTTTTAGGCTACAATTTTTTTTAATAAAGCTGTAAAAAATTGTTCTAGGCTTTAATAAATATATTTTTTATGCCTTATTTGATGAGCCAAATACATCTCTTATTTTATGTTGAACAGTTTCTTTTATTAGCTGTCTTGCTGGCGTTAAATATTTTCTTGGATCAAATGCACTTGGATCTTCTGCAAATACTTTTCTAATACTTGCTGTCATTGCAAGTCTTAAATCTGTATCTACATTTATTTTAGATACACCAGACATACTAGCTTCTTTTAAAATTTCATCTGGAACGCCCTTTGCACCAGGAATATTTCCTCCATATTTATTACACATTTCCACAAGTTCCGGAATAACCGTAGATGCTCCATGTAATACTATTGGTGTATTAGGTATTTTTTCTTTTATTTGTTTTAATATATCAAATCTTAATTTTGCCTCTCCTTTAAATTTATATGCACCATGGCTAGTTCCAATTGCTATAGCCAATGAATCGCATCCTGTTCTTTCTACAAATTCTTTTGCCTGATTTGGATCTGTGTACATTGCATCACTTGCTTCAACATTAACGTCATCTTCTATACCTGCAAGTTTTCCAAGTTCTGCCTCTACTACAACACCTTTTGAATGTGCATAATCTACTACTTTTTTTGTAAGTTCAATATTTTCTTCAAAACTATACTTAGATCCATCTATCATTACTGATGTGAAGCCTAAATCTACACATTGTTTACATGTTTCAAAATCTGGTCCATGGTCTAGGTGTAAAACAATTGGTATATTTGTTTCTTCTACTGCAGCTTCTATCATTTTTTTCAAATATTTTGGTCTTGCATATTTAATTGCACTAGAAGATGCTTGTAAAATAACTGGTGAATTTTCTTCTGATGCAGCATCTACAATTGCTTGTATAATTTCCATATTGTTTACATTAAATGCACCTATTGCAAACCCTTCCTTCATTGATTTTTCAAACATTTCTTTACTTGTTACTAATGGCATAATTTTTACCTCCTTAAAATTTTATTTCATTATATTATAAAAATTATCAAAAGTATATCCTTGTTCTTTTAGATAATTTATTACATCTGGTAATGTTTCATATGTTAATATTTTATCACTTGCATCATGCATTAATATTACCACAGATTTTTTATTTTTAACAGTACTTTTTAATTTTTTTATTAATGATTCTTTTGTTGGAGTTCCAACTGCATCTTCTGTTAATGCATTCCAATCTATATAAGCAATATTTTTTTCTTCTAATAACTTAGCTGCTTTCTTTTTTATTTTACTATACTTTCCTCCTGCTAAACCTCCTGGAAATCTAAATAAATAACTATTATAATCCTCATTTTCAATCGCTTTTTTAATACATTGTTCTGTCTTTTCATATTCTTCTAATACATTGTTTATATTACTATATATTTTGCTATAATTATGAGAATAACCATGGTTTGCAATATAATGTCCTTCTTCATATTCTCTTTTTACTATAGAAGGATTTTTTTCCACTCTACTTCCTAACACAAAAAATGTAGCTTTAATATTATTTTCTTTAAGCAAATCTAATATAAGTGGAGTAACTGCTTCTGATGGTCCATCATCAAATGTTAAATATGCAATTTTCTTATCTACATTATATATATTATTTAAATCTTCTTTTGCCTTTTCGGAATAGTTTGGTAAATTATAACTTTTATTTTGCTCTGTAGCAATAGTTCCATCTTGTTGGCTTTCTATATTTTGCACGTTTTCGTTTTGAGTATATTTTAAACTTAAATAATATTTTTTAATTCTTTCATTATTATATTGTTTAGCGAAAACAATTCCAGCAAGGCTAAATACTACAATAAATGTAATTGCGATTATAACTATTATTAATATTTTTGTTTTATTATTATTTTCATTTTGTTTAACTTTTATTAAATCTAATTTCATGTTCAGCCTCTTACAATTATATAGATAATTTAAATTCTAATCCTGTGTTTCTTTTTTTATTCTCCGCATTTTTTATCATATTATTAATTATATTTTTGTTTCCTATAACTATTAACATTTTTTTTGCTCTTGTAATAGCTGTATATAATAAATTCCTTGTTAAAAGCATACTAGATGAATTTGTAATTGGAAGAATTACAACATCGAATTCACTTCCTTGAGATTTATGTACAGTTATTGCATACGCATGTTCTATTTGCTCAATATCTTGAAATGGATACCACGAAATTTTTTCATCATCAAATTTAATTCTTATTTGTTTTTCTACATCATCAATATTTTCTATTCTACCTAGTTCACCATTAAAAACTCCACTTCCATATTCATTTTTATCATCTGTATGTCTTTCCCAATAAATATCATAATTATTTTTTATCTGCATTACTCTATCTCCAACTCTAAACGTCACTTGTCCAAATATTTTTTCATCTTTATCACTTGTTTTAGGATTTAAAGTATCTTGCAAATATTTATTCAATTCTTTTGTACCAAGCATACCTCTTTTGGTTGGAGTGATAACTTGAATATTTTCAAAAAAATTATAATTGCCATAATTTTTAAGTCTTTCCTTACTTAAGGATAAAACATTATATAATATTCTGTCTTGATTTGTTTCATCTATATAAAAAAAGTCATTTTTTAGAGATTTATCTTCATTAGATATAAACCATTCACCTTTATTAACCTGGTGAGCATTTAATACAATTTTGCTTAAAGCTGCTTGTCTAAATATTTTATCTAAATATACTGTAGCAAATTTTTCAGAATTTATTATGCTTTTTAAAACATTACCTGGACCAACTGATGGTAATTGGTCCACATCTCCAACTAATATTAGTTTTGTTCCTAAATATATTGCTTTTAATAGATAGTTCATTATAAAAATATCAACCATTGAAACTTCATCTACTATAACAATATCTGCATCTAGTGGAGCTATATCATAATCTACATCCTCTATTTCGACTTCATCTTTCATTTTTCCTATCTCTAATAATCTATGAAGTGTTTTAGCCTCTTTATTAGTAGCCTCTGTCATTCTCTTAGCAGCTCTACCTGTGGGAGCACAAAGTGCAACTTTTCTTCCATGTTTTTCAAATAATTCTATTATTGTTTTTATAACTGTAGTTTTACCTGTACCTGGTCCACCAGTAATAATGCATACATTGTTTTCATTTACATCTTTAATAGCTTGAATTTGTTTTTCAGATAAAATAATATCTGAGCTTTGTTCTATAAGTTTTAATTCTTTATTAATATTAGAAACCTTTTTTATATTTTTTGCATTATTTAAAATAATAAGTTTTTCAGCAATGTTTTGTTCTGCTTTATAAAATGGATATAAATATACCCATTCTTCATCATTTCTTTTTTCAATAATAATTTCTTTATTAACATTTAAATCAATTAAAGCTGTATCAATATACTCTTCTGTTACTGATAGTAGCCCTTCAGCATATTGTACTAAATTATCTTTTAAAACACAAGTATTTCCATTATATGTTGCAAGCATTAAACTATGTTTTATTCCACTTTTTATTCTTTTTTCATTATTGTATTCAATTCCATAATCTAATGCCATTTTATCTATTTGTTTAAAATCTACACCCTTTACTAAATCTACTAAAATATATGGATTAGCTTCTATTTCTTTTATAGTATTTTCACCAAGTTTTTTATATATTCTCTTTGCACTACTAACTGGAATTTTAAATTTATCTAAGAAACCAACGATTTGCCACAATTCAAAATTTTCATTAAATGAATTAGACATTTCTATTGCTTTTTCCTTGCTTATTCCTTTTATAGTAGAAAGTTTTGTTGGCTCAAATTTAAATACAGATATTGTATCATCTCCAAAAGCCTTTACAATTTTTCTTGCAGTTGCCTCACCTATTCCTTTTATATTTCCGCTTGCCAAATATCTTTCTAAAGCCTCCAAGGTTTCTGGCATAATTTTTTCAAATGTATCTACCTTAAACTGTTCACCATATTCTTGATGAACAACAACTTTTCCATAAACTTTTAAATTATCTCCAAGATTTACAAAAGGAAGATATCCAACTATTGTAATAATTTCCTCTTCGGTTTGAAGATTTGCAATTGTATAACTATTTATTTCATTTTGATATATAACATCAACTACTTCGCCTTTAAGTTCCACTAAATTTCACCTTTTACATAAAATATATAAATAGTTTATCATATGTTATTTTTTTAGTAAAGATTAAATTAAATAAATTCTTTTGTGATTATTTTATAACAAGCTTATCTAATATTACATAAATACAGCAAAATACAGGTAACATTGCTATCACCTGTATTATTACTTTTAAATATTTTTTTATTTGGTCTATTCGTAGTCACTAATGTTAATTGTAACAACAGGACGAACATAGTAGGTTAATGACCTACCACGTCCATAGCTACTAGGACCATTGATTAACCCTACTTCTCCAGAATCGTTATGGAATCTATTTAATTTACTATAATAATGAGTTACATCTAATGTAAAGCTATTCTCACCTAGTTCTGCATATCTAGAGGCTATCCAATAACCTTCAGTTGCATTAGTTCCTTCAATTTTAAAATATAATAGTCTAATATAATCATCTAAGTAATATTCATCTCCTAGTTTTATTTCTTCGTACGTTCCCATAGAGAACGTTCCAGAAGTATCTGTTTTAGCACCTACACTTCTTACACCTGTAACTTTATATTTTTTGCTATCTGTAGTAAATTCTCTATTAGTTATAAGTTCATTACAATAATTATTTATAATATTTATTGCATCGTTATATTGATTAATTGCCTCTGTTGCATTCTCATTTGCACCAACAAATTTTAATCCTGTATCATTTTCTTTTTTTAGCGCATCTGGACATACTATATCAACTGTTCCATCTTCATTATCATTTATAATTGTCCATTCCTTTTCATTTTCTTTTTTTCCATCATAGCTATATTTTATTTTTTCTCCTTCTCTTCCCTTTGGCTCATAAATACATACTGGCGGATCCACAGTTTCATATGTTTCAGCATCATAATCAACTATTACTTTAATTCTATATATTTTTTTATTGTATATTATATATAAATATCTAATAGATTCATCATTATCATCCGTTGTCGCAAACGAATATCCATCACTCTCTTTTAAAAATTCCACCTGCTCACTTATATCTTCTTCCATTTCTTTATCTGGTAAAAATTCTTCTTGAGATAAATCACATATCTCTTGTAAAGACCTTCCAGTCTTTTTTTCGCCAAGCAAATATCTTTCTAATAATTCCTCCTCTTCGTCTTTTGGTGGTACAGGTCCTGGACCTTTTCCTGGTCCTGTTATATTTCCATTTTTATCTACTGTATATACATTTCCATTTGGAAATATTACTGTCCAACTACCAGTTTTACTATCTTGTTTTACGTTATCTGTCCCATCTACTTTTAAGGTTACATCAGATTTTTCTGTTGCTTTATCCATTGCATATTCTCCATATGCTAATTCTATTGCCTCTTTTTCTGCCTCTATTTGATATTGGTCTACTGCAGTTTCTGCGTGTTTTATTATGTTTTCTCTCATTATATAACTTATGCTTACCATTGCTAATATTAATAATATTATTATTGTTAATATTAGCGCAATTAGAGTTATACCTGATTTAGATGTTAGAAATTTGTTGTTAGATTTTGAATTAACAAATGAATTTTTAGTTTTTTTATTTTTCCTTTCTTTTTTATTCATTTTTTCCTCCTTTGATTTCTTATTTTTTATATTAATTAAATCTATAAAGATTTAAAATCTAATAACAATTTTAATTTTTAATTTGTCCATTTCTTAACATAAAATTTTATTCTATTTTATCTTTAAGGAGCCTTGGTGTCGCAACTTACGATTTATAATTTATTAATATATGTGTAGTTTAAAATAAAATAACAAATA
>CANQMG010000032.1 GCA_947624925.1 uncultured Clostridia bacterium
ACTGTTTTTTGTGTTGGATAAAGAATATCTATAACTCTTTTATGTGTTCTCATTTCAAATTGTTCTCTTGAATCTTTATGTTTATGAGGACTACGTAAAATTGTTATAATTTCCTTTTGTGTTGGTAGTGGTATAGGACCTGATACTTTTGCACCTGTTCTTTTAGCAGTATCTACTATTTTTTCAGCAGACTGATCTAAAACTACATGGTCATAAGCTTTTAGTCTTATTCTTATTTTTTCGCTTGCTACCACATTGTTTGTTTTTGCCATATTTTTCCCTCCTTAAAATAATTTTATTTAGGGATTTCCCCCAGATGACCTTATTTTCAATAAGTTATTATTTAACCTTCTATGGCAAATTAACGCACCCTGGTGTTTCTTTATTAACCTCTTTTAAATCCCAAGTTTGTATGAATTTTCTTGGGATAAGTGCATAAATTTTATAACTTATCGCCCGGTCTAAGCCAAGACATACTCTGTAAGAGTTCCCTACATTGCAACTATCCGTAGCAATGTAGCCACATCTTACTTCATCGCAAATCTACATACCAATCTATTATATAACCCTTACAGCCGTATGTCAATAGTTTGAAAGAATTTTTTTGAAATTTAAATTATCTGATTTAAATTTATTTGATAATTTGTTTAGAATTTAAATTTTATAATTTATATAATTAGGGTAATTTCTCTGGAGATTGGGCAAGCACAAGACTTGCCCCTACGTATGTTTTAACGTTTTTATGTGTTTTAATGAAAATATTTATTTTTTTATGATTTATACAATTAGGGTAATTTCTCTGGAGATTGGGCAAGCACAAGACTTGCCCCTACGTATGTTTTAACGTTTTTTATGTGTTTTAATAGAAATATTTATTTTTATTATTTTAGACAATTTTATTCAAACAATCTTAATATGTCTTCTTTAGATAGTTTACTTATAAATTTCGTATCTGTACTTAACATATTATCTATTAATTCTTCTTTTCTTTTTTGCACTTCATATATCTTTTCTTCTATTGAGTTTTTAGTTATTAGCTTATACACTTGTACCTTCTTTTTTTGACCAATTCTATGTGTTCTATCTGTTGCTTGATTTTCTACTGATATATTCCACCATGGGTCATAATGTATTACCATATCTGCACTTGTTAAGTTTATTCCAGTTCCACCTGCTTTTAATGATATTAAAAATAGTTTTACATCATCGTTTTTATTAAAATTATCTACCAAATTTATTCTATCATCTAATTTTGTTTGACCTGTTAATTTATAATAATTAATATTATCCTTTTTTAACTCTTTTTCTATTATATCAAGCATTGATGTATACCCTGAAAACAATAAAATTTTGTGTCCACTACTTATTCCATCCTTTATAATTTCAATGCACTGGCTAAGCTTTCCACTATCATCTTTATAGTTGTCTAAAAATAATGCAGGATGACAACAGATTTGCCTTAATCTAGTAAGCAATGCTAAAATCTTTATTCTACTTTTATTAAATCCATTTTCTTCTATTTCGTCTATTATTTCATTTTTAGCTTGTGCTAGATAGTACATATATACATTTGATTGCTCTTTTGTCATTTCATTATTAAGAATTGTAACTGTTTTTTCTGGAAGTTCTTTTAAAACTTCATTTTTTGTTCTTCTAAGTATAAATGGCTCTATAAGCATTTTTAGTCTGTCCATCACTTCTTTATTATTTTCTTTTACTATTGGTATTTCAAATTCTCTTTTAAACTTTTTATACGAATATAAATAACCTGGCATAATATAATCAAATATTGACCACAATTCTGCAAGTGAATTTTCTATTGGAGTTCCTGTTAATGCGTATCTTGTTTCGGCATTTATATCTTTTATCGCTCTTGCATTTTTTGTATTATTATTTTTTATATACTGAGCTTCATCTGCTATTATATATTTAAATTTATAATCTAAATTTCTATATAATTGTATATCTCTTTTTAATAAATCATAAGACGTTATAACTAAATCATATTTTTTTATTTCTTGAATTTGTTTTTCTCTTTCTTCTAGGCTACCTTTTATTATTAATGTGTTTAAAGTTGGTGAAAACTTTTCTATTTCATTCTTCCAGTTTAATGCTAATGAACTTGGAGCTATAACAATAGATGCCTTCTTGTTTTTTATATATTTATTTTCTTTATAAGCAACTAATAATGATAATATTTGAATAGTTTTTCCAAGTCCCATATCATCTGCTAGTATTCCACCAAAATTATAATTATCTATATTTTTTAACCACTTATACCCTATTTTTTGATAAAACCTAAGTACATTTTCTAAACTTTCTGGTATTAAATCTATATTTTCATTATCTTTATCTAAGTTGTTAACCAATTCATCAAATTCTTCATTATAATTAAATTTTATATCTTTTGTTCTTTTTATAATTTTATCTAGATATATACTTCTATTAATAGGAATGTATACATGATTATTTACAATATCCTTATAACTAAAGTCTCCTCCTATCATAATATCATTTAAAAATTCTATATCTTTGTTATTTTCTAAATCAATAAAACGTCCATCTTTTAGCCTATGATATTTCTTTTTTATTTTATACTTTTTTATAATTTCTTTTAATTCTTCAGAACTAAAATCAATATATGATAAATCCAAATCTAATAAATTATTATTTAATTTTACACCTATAGAAACAGTTTTTTGATATTTTACCTGTTTTTTGCTAAAATTTTCTGTAACAAATATTTCAAATTCATCTGAATATTTCTGAAAATTTTTATTTAAGAAATTATATATTTTATCTTCATCAGTAAGTATAAAATTTTTATTTGTATATAGCATAAAACCAGATTTTCTAAGTAGCTCTAGTTTTCTTGCTTCAAGAACTATATCTCTATTTGGTATTGTTTTATTATTTTCTAATGGATTAAATTCCATATCTTTATATACAAATTTTATTTCAGCTAATATATTACCTTGTTCATCAAAATCTAAGTATAATTTACTTGTTAATTTATATGATTTATATTTTTCTAATTCTTCTAAGTTAGTATTTTCAAATATTACATTATCTTTTATTTTTGGATATACTAAAGAAAAAAACATTGGTATTTGACTATTGCAAAAGATAATTTTATTTTTCAAATTTAGCTTAAAAACTTTAAGTATTCCTATAAATTTCTCTGTAAATTCTTTACTTAATTTATATATCACATTTTCTTGTAATAGATAAATAGCCTTTTCAAATTCATATAGTTCATATTTATATAAATTTGTACTGAACTCATATTCATCATCTTGTATTTTTCTTATGGTAAACTTAACTTCTGGCTGTCCATTTATAAAATTAGCAACTTTTTTTTCATTCTTATTTATAATTATTTGAATATTTTGGCCTTCAAAAATTAAATTGGCTTTTGTAATATTTATATCATTAAAACTGTTTTCGTTATTAAATTCCTCGTTATATAAATTATTTAAAATTTCTCTAAAATCATTATATTTATATTGCAACTTTTTTCTCCATTTCTCTTTTAATTAATTATTAATTATACAATATTTTTATTAAAATTTCAACACAACTTTTAGAAAAGTTCTATAATTTTCAGTTCAAAATAGGAACATATTTTAATATGTTCCTATAACTTACTTTTTTAATTAAATTAATTTAATTTTTCTTGAGATATTGTATTCATTTTATTGTTTTATTTAAAAAATTCTATTGCTTTTTTTAATTGTGTATCATCTTTTTCATCTACTACCATTATATTTTTTACTGTTTCAGGCAAACTTACCTTTATATCTGGTTCAATTCCTACTTTATTTATTTTATCTCTATTAGGAGTGTAATATTCATTTGTTGTTATTTTTATACCACTACCATCTGATAATGTGATAAGTTTTTGTATAACTCCCTTTCCAAAACTCTTTTCTCCAATTATTGTTGCCTTTTTATTATCTTTAAGCGCTGATGTTAATATTTCTGATGCACTAGCTGTATTTTCGTTTATTAAAACAACTATTGGAACATCAATTATTGGATCCTGCTTAGATTTTGAAATTTCTTCTTCTCCATTTTTATCTGCCGTAATTAAGGTTGTAGAATCCTTATCTACTATTAAATCTGCTATACCTAAGGCTTCGTCTACAATTCCTCCACCATTATTTCTCAAATCTATTATTAACCCTTCTATATTCTTTTCTTTTAATTCTTTATACTTCTCTTCAAATTCCTTACTGCAATCTTCATCAAATGAACTAAAACTTATATATCCAATTTTATTTTCATATATTTTAGACTCTATAGGATTTATTTTTACATTTTCTCTTTTTACTGTAAAATTTAAAACTTGATCCGTATTTCTTATTATTTCTAGTTCTACGGTTGAGCCTTCTTCTCCTTTTATTTTAGATGCTACCTCACTCATTTGATCACCAGTATAACTTACACCATCTACTTTTGATATAATATCTCCAGGTAAAATTCCTGCATTATATGCAGGTGAGCCTTCAATAGGTGATATTATAAGTATTGTATTATTTACAGTATCTTGTGTCATATATATACCTATTCCTACAAAGTTTCCTGTAGTTTCTATTTCAAATTCTTCCATTTCTTCTTTTGTAAAATATTCTGTATAAGGATCATCTAAAGCAGATATATAGCCTTTTATAGCACCTTCATATAATTTATCTTCATTTACTTCGCCTATAAATCTATCGTCTATTATTTTTCTCAAATAATTAATTGTTAATGTCATTTTTGGATCACTTTCATTAGAAATAAATAATCCCTTACCATATTCATCTTTTATAATGTTATAAAAAATGACCCCAGATATAATAAAAGTAACTATAACAACAACAATTGTAAGCATGATTGCTCTATATATGTTATTTTTTTTACTTTCTTCCATTTTTCCTCCCTTTATCAGATAAAATAGGGTATAAATTTATATACCCTATATTTATATTCATTTATTTTGAAACATATGAACGTGGATCTTTTAAAGCTCCTCCTTCTTGCACTTCGAAGTGTAAGTGTGGACCTGTTACATTTCCTGTAGCGCCAACATATGCTATAACTTGTCCAGCTGAAACCTTTTGTCCAACCTTTACATTTAATGCATTGCAATGTGCATATACTGTATATAAACTTCCTCCATGATATAAAGTTATATATTTACCATAACTAGAAACGTATGGATTTGTTTGGGCTTTTACAACAACTCCATCTCCTGCTGCAATAATGTTTGTCCCAACAGATGCAGGAATATCCAATCCTCTGTGAAAGTCTGACACAGTAACCCCATGAATTTTATATGTTCTATTTCCAAAGCCTGATGATAGTGTTGTGTGTCCTGGAAGAGGCCAAAGTAGTTTTCCACCTGTATACTGTACATTAGAAGAACCAGAATTATTCTTTTGGAAATTTGCTATTTCTTGTGATATTTTTCTTTGATCTTCTTCATATTGATCTAATTTTTTTTGTATCTCTTTTTCTTGTTCTGATAAATCTTCATAGTAGCTATTTTTTTGTGCTTTCTGATTTTTCAATGTTACATTTATTTTATCTGCTTGTGCTTTTTTAACTTTTAAATCTGCCTTTTTTGTTTCTAATTCACTTTTATTTTCTTCAATTTCTTTTTTCTTTTGTTCTATTGTTTCTAATAATTGTGTATCATTTTCAACCATTTCAGTTAATATGTAATAATTTGAAACAAATTCTATAATTCCATTAGAATTTAATAATACATCTAAATAAGAAACCGTTCCGTTTTTGTATTGTACAGTAATTCTTTCTTTAAGGTCTGATTCTTTTTGATTAAATTCTTTTTCAGTTTCTTCTAATTTATTGGTTAAGTCTTTTAACTCTTTATTTAATGATGTTATTTCATCATTCAAATCATCTAATTCATTTTGATTTTCACTAATAGAAGAATTAAGTTCTTTAATTTGCTTCATCGTTTCTGTCATTTCGCCTTCAACTTGCTCTAATTCATCCTTTGCATCATCTATATTATTTTGAATATCATTTTGTTGATTTTTAAGATCTTGCTCAGTTACAGCTAAAGTATACGACATACTTGTAGTTATTATTACTATTAAAATTAACATCGAAACACATTTTTTTAACATCTTTCTTCCCCTTTATACCTCTAAATATTTTCTCATTGAAATAGAGCTTCCTATTACACCTATTCCAATTCCTAATATTAAATATATTATTAAAATTAAATTAAACATATCTCCAAAAGTAACAAATGTAACATTTATTTTTTTCAAGGTTTCCATTGCTAATAATTGGTTAGCTGCTAAATTGTATAATCCACCTATAATCACTAGTGAAATCATTGATGAGATAATACCAATAATTATACCTTCTACTATAAATGGCCATCTAATAAAACTATTTGTAGCACCAACATATTTCATAATAAATATTTCTTTTCTTCTTGCATGTACTGTAAGTTTTATTGTATTTGAAATTATAAATATTGAGAATATTATTAGTACTATCAAGATTGCACCTGTTATTATTCTAATTATCTTAGCAACATTTATAAGTGCTGTAATTGTTGTATCACTTGCTGTAATATCTTCAACATAATCTTCCATTTGCAATATTTCCTGTTGAACTTGTTTTGATAATTCTAAGTCTGACAATGTTACTAAAAATGAGTCTGGTAAAAAATTATCATCTTGATATGCGTCTAATAAGTATGCTTTCTCACCAAAAGATTCTTTACACTGTTCTAATCCTTCTTCTTTAGATATAAATTTTACTGTATTAACTCCATTTATTTTTTTAATATTTTCTTCTATTTCTTTATTCTTTTCTTCTGGAATATCGTCTTTTAGAAAAACTCTCATTCCTTGATCTTTTTCTATATTGCTCATTATGTGATTAACATTTTCTCCAGCTACAAAAAATATTCCAAACATTATCATAGAAGCACACATTATTATTATTGCAGAAATCGTTGATTTTTTATTTTTAAATATATTTCTAAAACCTTCTCCTATTAAATATCCTATAATATTAAATTTCACCGTTATACCCACCTTTTTTATCATCTCTAACAATATTGCCTTTATCTATCTGAATAACTCTTTTTTTCATCTTGTCCACTATATCTTTTGCATGAGTAGCAACTACAACTGTAGTTCCTCTTAAATTAATATCATTTAAAAGATTCATTATGTCCCATGCAGTATCAGGATCAAGGTTACCTGTAGGCTCGTCTGCTATCAACATTGATGGATTGTTTACAAGTGCTCTTGCTAAAGCTACTCTTTGCTGCTCTCCACCTGATAATTCATTAGGATACATTTTAGCTTTTCCACTTAATCCTACTAATGATAATACCATTGGCACTTGTCTTCTAATATGTCTAGGAGTTGCTTTTACTATGTACATTGCAAATGCAACATTTTCATATACTGTTTTATCTGGTAAAAGTCTAAAATCTTGGAACACAACTCCCATACTTCTACGAAGATATGGAACTTTATTTTTTTTCAAAAATGTTGTATCTCTGCCATTTATTATGATTGTTCCTGATGTAGGTTCCTCTTCTTTTAATATCATTTTAATAAGAGTAGATTTACCAGATCCTGACGTACCAACTAAAAAAGCAAATTCTCCTTTTTCTATTTTAAAATTAGCATTATGTACTGCTTCTGTTCCTGTTCCGTATGTTTTGCTTACATTTTTAAATTCAATCATATTATTCTCCTTAGTAATGCTATTATCTTTTTTTACTAAAATATCACTAATATAATAATAACAATAAATTTGAAGTAATGCAAGAGTTTTTACCTAAAAAACACATAAGTATTTTTTTCCTTTAAATTTTCCCAATTATATCACACTTTTATCAATTTTTAATATTATTTATAAATACTTATTTTATTTAAGGAGGCCATAATGAATAAATATAAATTAGCAATTGTTGGAGCAACAGGTGTGGTTGGCAGAACTGTTTTAAAGGTTTTGGAAGAAAAAAACTTACCTATTTCTGAATATATGCTTTTTGCTTCAAAAAAATCTGCAGGAAATAAGATTAAATTTTTTAATAAAGATTATTTGGTTCAAGAACTAACTGAAAATTCTTTTGATTATGGATTTGATTTTGCAATTTTTTCCGCTGGTAGTGATATATCAAAAAAATTTAGTCCAATAGCTAGTTCTAAAGGATGTATTGTTATAGATAATAGCAATGCTTTTAGAATGGATGAAAATGTTCCATTAGTTGTTCCAGAAGTAAATCCTGAAGAAATAAATATGAATAAAGGAATTATTGCTAATCCTAATTGTTCCACAATTCAGGCTGTAGTTGCTTTAAAACCATTAGATAATAAATACAAAATAAAAAGGATTATATACTCTACATATCAAGCGGTATCAGGTGCTGGAAGGCAAGGAATTGAAGATTTACAAAACGGATATAAAAATATTATGCCTAAAAAATTTCCTCATCCTATATATAATAATTGTTTACCACATATAGATGTCTTTATGGAAAATAGATATACAAAAGAAGAACAAAAAATGATTAACGAAACCAGAAAAATACTAAAAAAACCTAATTTACCAATAACAGCTACTGCAGTTCGAGTTCCAGTTGAAAACTCACATAGTGAGTCTATTAACATAGAATTTGAAAATGATTTTAACATTGATGATATCTTTTCTATTTTTAAAGAAGCTCCAGGAATTATACTAGCAGATGATATAGAAAATAATATATATCCTCTTGCCACTAATGCTAATGGTCAAGATAAAGTTTTAGTTGGTAGAATAAGGCGAGATTATAGTGTTAAATATGGATTAAACATTTGGGTAGTAGCAGATAATATAAGAAAAGGAGCAGCATCAAATGCAGTTCAAATTTTAGAAAAATTATGTAATTAGCGGTAAATTACCGCTAATTTTCTTTTTATCTAATAAAAAGGTTACAATTGCTATTGTTTTTAAGATTTTCTTATTTTAGTTGGAAACTCAAATCGGTATTTTGTTCTTAAAAAATATAGACTTATCTGTAATACTATGTTAAAATTAATTTATAATGCGGGTATAATTTAGTGGTAGAATGTCATGCTTCCGACCTGATAGCGCGGGTTCGATTCCCGCTACCCGCTCCAATGACGTTTCTGTTCGAACTTTTATATAGAACAGATAGAAACACAAATATCATTCTAAAAATGAATGGTATTTTTTATTTTCAGTATATACTACATTTTTACCTGAGTTTTGTACCATTGTTCAAAACTCCTAGAGGGTTTGTACTTATGACAAAGTCAAAGTTCGTAGCTAACTAGGAATTTCCAATGAGGTTCTTAACTGAAATTAAAATTAATATATTTTTTTACATGCAAGTAGTGACAAGAACAAACTAAGAACAAAATCAAGTAATATTATATTTATTTAATAATGCAAAAATTTAATAAAAAAGGAAAAATTAATTGACTTTTGCAAACAATTGTTTTATAATAATATCTGAATAATAATAAAATATTAAAAATGGAGATGATATTTTATGAAAGGAATAGATATAAACAATAAAACTTTTGAAGATATTAAACATACTGAAGAAAATGGTGTTGAATTTTGGTATGCGAGAGAACTTATGTCTATTTTACAATATTCTAATTGGCAAAATTTTGAAAAAATAATTGATAAGGCTAAAATATCTTGTGAAAATAGCGATATAAATGCAATTGACCATTTTACTGACATCAATAAAATGGTTAAAATCGGCTCAGGAGCATATAGAGAACAAATTGATTTCAAATTAACTAGATATGCTTGTTATCTAATAGCACAAAATGGAGATAGCAGAAAAAAGGTAATTGCACTTGCCCAAACTTATTTTGCTGTTCAAACCAGAAAACAAGAAATTACAGAAAAAGAATATAGTATGCTTACTGAAGATGAAAAGAGATTTTATCAAAGAAATTTAACGAGAAAGGGCAATTATTCTCTTAATCAAACTGCAAAAAAATCTGGAGTTAAAAATTTTGATAAATTTCATAATGCTGGTTATAAGGGTTTATATAATGGAGAGACTGCTGATGACATTGCAAAAAGAAAAGGGCTAAGATATAGAGAAGATATATTAGATAATATGGGAAGTGAAGAACTTGCAGCAAATTTCAAATTTATTTCGTATTACACAAACTGAATCAAGACTAAAAAAAGATAAAGTAGATAGTGAAAAAAGAGCATGCGATACTCATAATAAAATTGGTAAAATAGTTAGAAAAGCGATTAAAGAAGCTGGACGGAACTATGCCAGAGGATTTACCAACACCTAAAAAAAGTTTAAAACAACTAGAAAAAGAAAAGAGTAAAAAATTAAAAAAAATTTTTTGACAAAGCTAAAATTTTATGGTATTCTATAGAAGAGGCATAAGTAGTTCCTAATTTTTGGCCTTTACTACTCGCCTCTTTTTTTATATATAATGCTTAATGTGAATATATATTAAGGAAGGAATGATGATGCAAATGAATAATAAAAATAAAGCTATTATGAAATTATTCAAAGCATACTTGTTAGAGGATAATATTGAAGAAAAAAGTGATATTTTAGACAAGGAATCTTTAAAAAAGCGGAGTTCTTATAAAAAAGAATTGTCCAAAAGATATTATAGACTTGGCTTGTGAATTATGGGGAAAAGATGGCTTTTTATTAAATCAAACTTTTCATAAGTCTTTTAATACAGTTGTAGAAACATCGCAAGAAGAATTAATGATACAACAAATTATTCATTATATAACAACATATGGTTTTGAAGCAATTGGAGAATATAATGAAAAGTTTGTGTACATACCAAGTGAAAAATTAGAAATTCCAGAATTAAAAGATGATTTAAAACTTTTAAAAATAGAAGGGATTTTCAAAGAAGATTTACAAAAAAAAATTTGGACATTATGCAAAAGCTCAATTCCTTTATCTAAGGATTCAATAGAAAATATTATAGAATTATCTGATTATATAGAAATAACCAAGGATAATATAGATAGTATCAAAAATAAAGAAGTAAAAACAGCGTTATACAATAAATTGGGCATATTACCAGAAAAACCAGAAGAATTTTTTAAATATTTAATATATATTTTAACAGGAAAAACATTAGTTATAAAAGATAAAACAACAATTCAAGCATTAAAACTATGCGATAGAAATAAGGCTTTAAAATTAATTTCACTTTATAATGAACAATATAGTATAAAAAGATTATCTGAAATATTTAATAGATTTAAGCCATTATTTTTGGCATTGAAAACTAGCCAAGAAGAAAACTCAAATTCATTAAAGACTCATGTATTGAATTTATTTAAAAATAAATCAAATATACCAGTAAAAAATGAGGAACAGGTCAAGAATCTAAATGAAGATGAAATTAAATTAAATGCTATAATAAACAAAGTATCACATTTAAGTAAAAAATATCATAAGCCAATGAAGAAAAATGACTTAGATGTATTTATTGAATGGTGCTGTAAACATGAAACAGAAAATAACTTTGAAGAACAATTAAAAGAAAAATTAGAAAATGCAGGAATTTGGAGAGTTATTAAATTAAAAAACTATTTGCAATATGAAGAAACAAAATCAACTCAGCATGTATATAAGATAAGAAATGGAAAAGCTTGGATACAAAATGACTGTAAGAAATTTAACTATAATCCCAATAATGTATTAAAAATATTAGACACTATAATAATTAATAAACTTAAAAATAATGTTTATGGTAAGAAAGTTTACTTAGATGAAGATCTAGATTTAAAATTACCACAATCAGAAAAACAATTTATAGGAAATATTCCATTTGGTTCTAGCTTAACTATTGATAAAGAAAATTTATTATTTGCTATACAATGGTTTAATGCTGAAAATAATAGAGTTGATTTAGATTTAAAACTAATATCGAATAATTACGAAATTGGATGGAATGCAAATTATAAAGAAACAGATAAATTAATTTTTTCGGGAGATGTAACAGATGCTCCTTATCCAAATGGAGCGACAGAATGCATATATGTGGATAAGACAATCGGAGAAACAATATTTAGTTTAAAAATTAATAATTATACTAATTATATAGATAATATAGAATATGATATTATTATATCACAAGGAGATAAAAAGCTATTAAAAAATAATTATATAATAAATCCAAATGATATTATAGTAAAAATACCTAAAAATAAAATTGAAAAAGGGAAATCAGAACATTCAATTGGAACAATTGTAGTAGATGATAAAAACGTAAAATTAATATTTACTGACTTGTGTACAGCTAACAGAATGGTTTCTTCAAACAATGAACTTGAAGATATCTTACGTGAATTTATTGTCAAAGAAAGTCAGTGTAAATGTAGTTTAAAGGATTATTTAGAAAAAGCTGGAGCAATGATTATAAATAATAGTGAATTAGGTGATATTAATTTAAGTATAAATAATCTAACAAAAGATTCATTAATCAATTTATTTGCATAAGCAAGATTCATTAAATCAAGATAAAAAACTGATAGAGATTACTTGTATCAGTTTTTTATTTATTATTGTATAATTATAAAAAATATGATAAATTATTAAATATAAATCGAATTATATAAGAGAGCTTGAAACAAAGTGTGTCATTTTTCGCATACCTGTTTCGAAATCGCTCCAAATGTGCGATGGAAATTGGGACGCAGGCTGTCCGAATTTCCACATGATACAATTATAAAAGAGGAGTAATGTTATGAATAATGATATTCAACTAATACCTTATACAGATGAAGATTATGAATTTGTATACGAAGTAAAGAAAAATGCTTATAAAAAATATGTTGAAGAATGTTGGGGTTCTTGGATTGAAGAAGATCAAAGATCATACTTTGAAAAGTTTATAACAACAGTCAAAAATAATGCATATATAATCGTTGATGGAAATAAAAAGATAGGGTTTTATAATGGCGAAATATTAGATAACGGAAATTATGAAGTTGGAAATATTTGTATTATTCCCGAATATCAAGGCAAAGGCATTGGAACAAAACTTTTAAAAGAAAAACTAGAAGAAAATAAAGAAAGAGATATTGAGATTCAATATTTTAAACAAAATCCAGTTGGTTCATTATATGAAAGATTAGGCTTTGTTAAAAGTGGAGAAACACAGTTTCATTATCAAATGATTAGACAAAAACAAGAAATTAAAAAATAAGCAAAATTATCAAATAGGAAATTTGAAAAGAGAACCGTCCCAATTTCCACAATCCAGAACAAATACACCAAATATTAGATGATACAAATGTAATGATTGAAAAAATTATAATAAGACAAAAAAATTATCAGATTAGTCCAATAGATATTTGTAATGCAGGTAGAAATATTGCACAAAGCAATCCAGGCACATTATCAAATAGTGTAAGGAATTTTCAAAACTTGTTTTCTAGTATACTTAATAAAAACCAATCTCGAGAAAAATAAATTTATTGATGTGAGGAAAAAATAGAAAATCTTAGTCAAAGATTAATAGAAGTTGAATATGTATTAAATAGAATGAATGAACAAAATATAAAAAAAGTACCTAAAAAATTTTGGGATTTTATAAATGAAAACAAAGATATTAATTATAATTTTAAATATGATGATAGTAAAAGTATATTAGAAAATAGTTTACATTTGGACTCAATAGCAATTTTGACTTATATTAATATAAATTTTTTATTAGATTCTAAATCCAAAAAGGAAATGATTAAACTTTTAAAAGAAGATGAATTAATTGCCGAAGAAGAAAAAAGAAAGCGATATAATCCAGATACTATATTTAAAGATAAAGAAAAAAATATCGAGCAACCAATTAATAGTATGGAAATGATAGAATATAAAGAATCAATTTTAAAAAAGATAATTTTAAAAATAAAAAAATTTTTGGATAAACATAATTCATAAAAGTAAGTTATAAAACAAAAAATCTGAACATTATACTAACTCAATTATTTATTTTGTATAAATGGATATTTTTTAATAATATTAGATTTTTTGCATAAAATATATATATAATTGTTGACAAAGAATTCTTTTAATGTTACAATTATTATACCAGAAGGATATAACCTTTGTTCGGTGTACAGACAATGTTAGATTGAAAAATTAAGTGTATTTTGAATACACCTACTTGTCTGGAAGAAGTCAGTTAGCTGACTTCTTTTTTTTACGGTAGATAAATTGATGTGTTCAAAAAATTAGTCTTTTTTCTGTAAAATGCAAAATCTTGATTCTGTAAATAATTATAATAACAATGTCTAACTTCTCCCACTAATAAATCGGCAGCTTGTACAGGATAGTTATAATAAGAATTTTTATATTTTACTTTTACAGAAACGGAAGAAAGAATTGGAGGAAAACTGATTCCATAATCATAATTCATAATTCCAAATTGTAATTCTTCTTTTATACTGCTTTCTAAATCATAATATCCATTTGATACTGTTGATTGCTCATCTAAATTAAGAATAAGATTAACAGGAGTATTAGGATTTATTCTATTTTGAGAAATTAAATTTTCAACAATTCTTTTTACTTCTCTTTTTATAATATAATCTTTAAATCGACCCTTAGATGCTTTACTATCAAATATGTAATCTTTAACTTTATGATTAGACACAACAGCTACTGAAGTATCATATTTTTTTATAAAATTCAATAATCTTCTTCTGTCAGAATGTTTTAACATATTTGATTTTAGCTCTGGACAAAGATATTTACAATTTTGATGATTATGTGTTAAACAAAATTCGGTTTGTATATCAATGTCCTTTATAAAATCTTGGCAATATTTAGGTTTTATTAAGTTTACTAAAGCTTTGTATTGTCTGGAAAAATTTTCTTGTTCTTTTAAAGATAGAAAGAATACCCCACCATATACAAATACTAATTCTTTTGGTTCTCCTTTTACTAATCTTCCAGAATCATCCATATTTATATAAATATTCTGCATATTATCTTCATTATTTTCATTCATATTTTGCTCCTTAAATATAATAATTATCATAAATATTATATATTGCATTATTGAATTTTGCAATATTTTATAAAATTTACATGGTAATTTCATCATTTATTACAATTTTGTAATATTTCCAATGACTTCCAGCAGTAAATTATTATTAAGTAAACA
>CANQMG010000033.1 GCA_947624925.1 uncultured Clostridia bacterium
TAATGAGAGAGAACATAATAAAACACGCAGAAACTGCAGTAAACCAGTATCAAATAGAGGCAGAAAAAGAGGCAATAGAATTAGCATATGAAGAATATGTAATGGATGGATTAAATGATAAAAATGCAGGATTAAATATGGAAGGACAGGCAACAGTAACTGACCACCAAGATGAAGATGGAAATAATAATGGTTGGAATGTAAAATTTGAAAATTCAGGAAATGAATATATAGTAGACAAATATAGAAATATAACAGGACCAGGGTCAGGAACAGGAACAGGCCCAGAACCAGAACCAGGATCAGGATCAGGATCAGGATCAGCAACACCAACAGAAGGAAATAAAATTCATTTAGGAGATTCAGTTAATAATTTAGAATTTAATGATTTATCTAAATTAGAAATAGCAAATGATGTAAAAATGCAAGAAATAGTAATACTTTCCGGAAATACCTCTTATGCAATATTAATAGAAAATGACTCGATTATAAATGGAAATGGTAAGGGAGTTTGCGTTGGACTAAATATTCTTGAAAATGGTTCTAATTATAATTCATATTATTATTTTTCAGATGGTGATTTTCGAAAATCAATGAGTGAAAATGAAAATTATGATTATTGGTTTAATTCTGAGAGTAATAAAACTGATTGGCTGAAAGAAATGTTTATTTCTTCCAGTGATCCAAATCCTGGTAATTATCCATTTAGTGGAACGATTGTAGGAATACTTGATGAAGAAAATAAAAAATATGCATTAGATGATTCATGTCCTCAAACTAATAAAATATTTATAGAAGAGTTTCGGTCAGAGTTTGGGTTGTCAAGAAGATCAAAACATTGAAGTTGAATCTCAATTTTCTGATATTATTAGTTGGCAAGTTACTAATAAATAATCTCAAAAAGGCAAGTATTATACTTGCCTTTTTGAGATATTTTATAAAAAATTCTTTAAATTTTCTACACTTTCTTCTTGCATAGCTACAAAATCATTTAATATCTTTTTTATATTACCCTCAACATTATCAGCCTTATGATTAAGCAATTTTCTTCCTTCAATAATACCCATTGTAGTTCCTTGAATTAAAAGTTCAGAAATTTTTGAATTACTGTTATCATTCATAGTATTAAATTGAACACCCATCCAAGTCATTAATTCATCTTTTTTCGTAGTTGTTTTTGGCTCTTCATGAATATCATTATAAATAGAATTTACTCTATTTATAATGTTTGTATATTGGTTGTCCTGATGACGTAATTCTTGCATAAGTCTATCATCTGATACTTTTTTTGCTACACATAAGATAGCATTTGTTCCCATTTGAGCACCTTTTGAAATTTCATCTAAAATTTTTTTATTTTCATTTTCTTCCATAAATAAAACCTCCAAAATAAAACTATAAATAGTATTTGCAAAAAAAATTAAAAAATACTAAATAAAATAAAAAAATTTGTTTGACATTTTTTTGTTCGTATGATATTATGTATAAAAAAAGAAATAGGGAGTTGATTAATTTGAAGAAAAAAGACCCAAATTCAATAAATAGGAGAGAAAAAGCAATAATATCATTTATTGAAAAACAAACAATTACAAATGGATATCCACCATCTGTTAGAGAAATAGGAAAAGCAGTTGGATTAAAATCTACAGCAACAGTACATGGATATTTAGCAAAACTTGAGCAAAAAGGATACATAAAGAAAGAGTCTCAAAAAGGAAGAACACTTAGATTACTTAAAGGTGTTAAGGGAGAAAGTATAGAAAATAACCCTAAAAAAGATTTCTATACAGGAAAAGAGATGGTTGAAGTTCCTGTTATTGGCAAAATAACAGCAGGTGCACCTATACTTGCTGTTGAAAATGTAACAGATACTTTTCCAATTCCAATAGATTTCGTAGGAAATTGTGAGAGCTTTATGCTTACTGTTAGAGGCGAAAGTATGATTGAAGCTGGAATTTTAGACGGAGATTATATCTTAGTAAAAAAACAAAATACAGCAAACAATGGAGAAATTGTTGTTGCTTTAATAGAAGATGAGGCAACAGTAAAAACATTCTATAAAGAAAAAGACCATATAAGGTTACAGCCAGAAAATTCTACAATGGATCCTATTATAGTCCCAGATTGTAAAATACTTGGAAAAGTAGGCGGTGTATTTAGAAAAATTTGACATTAATAGAAAAGTATGTTATAATATAATAGTTGCTCTACTTAAAAGGAGGAATTATTATAGAGTATGAATCGAATAACATATTACCAATTAAGAAATTGTTTATAGCAATTATAATCATAATTTCAATTATTTTATTTGGTAATATAGCATATGCAAAAGAAGAAAGCTTAAATGATAGGATAAAAGAAATTGAACTAGAAGATAATATAGACGTAAGTAAATTAAATAGAACTGAAAACGAAATATATACAAGATATTCAAGACAAATAGAAACAACATCAAGAAGTGGAGAAACAAGGCAAGAATTGCCAGAAGAAAAAGAAGAAAAGCAATACAAAAAGTTAAAAGATGTTAAAATAAGTGTCGGAATGAATTTGAGTATTAGAACTGGACTATCAAAAGAAGATTTTATAAAAGTTATAAAAAATGTAAAGCAAGACAAAACAAACTTCTTTTATGAAAATGCAGGTTTAATATATGATTTATGTGAAAAATATGAAATAAATGAGATATTCTTTTGTGGATTGATAGCATCAGAATCAGGATGGAATATTGCATCAAATCATAGAAAAACACATAACTATATAAGCCTTATGTCAAACGGAAAATTAATATATTATTCTACTACAAAAGAAGGATTAGAAGTAGCTGCAAAAAAATTGCATACTAATTATTTAACACCAGGTGGAAAATTCTATCATGGAAAAACATTAGCAGGAGTAAAAACAAGTTTCTGCCCAGCATCAAAAACATGGGTAAATCTTGTATATAACAGTATGAGTCAAATAATGACAGCAGTAAATAAAATTAAATAGAGCAAAAAAACGCACAGAATATGTGCGTTTTTTCATATGTAAAATTAGCTAAAATTTTAATATAAAGAATTACAAAAATCTATTTACAAAATTAATCAAAAATGATATATTAGCTTTAGTAATTTATCGAATATAAATGAAGAAAAATGTATTAATCATAAAAATGTCGAAAATTGTAAAAAATTTTAATTATATATTGACTTTAACCAATACGTAATATAAAATTTTAAAAAAACAAAAGTAAAAATAAGGAGGAAAAAGTGAATGAAACAGGAAAACATTGGGGCTGTACACACACACACACACACACACTAATCTTTTTAAAAAATATATAGAAAGTATCCCTCCGGTATTATTAAGCAAGAATGGTAAAATTACCTACATAAATTTAGGATACATAGAACAATAAACTATGTATCATTTTTGTACAAAAAAATAAAATTAGAAAATATATCAGGAGGTGATGAATAAACAAACATCAAGAACAAAAATATAAAGAAAGGGGTAAAAAACTATGGAAGGAAATAAAACTGAAAATACTAAAAAGAGTAATCGTACTCTAATTATCATAGCAATCCTAGTTCTTCTTATTATTATTCTAATATTATTTTTTATATTCTCTGGAAAAACATATGAAGTAACCTTCAATAGTAATGGAGGCAGTTATATAGAGGCAGTAAAAGTAAAAAAGAATGATAAAGTAGAAGAGCCAATAAGGCCAATAAAAGAAGGATATATATTTGCAGGTTGGTATTACTTAGATGAGCTATATGATTTTGATACACCAGTAACACAAGATATGACATTAGAGGCCGAGTGGGCAGTACAAGGATATGCAGAAGTTAGTGGAATATCATTAAGTGAAACACAACTAACATTAACTCCAGATTCTACAGCAGTTCTAGTAGCGACATTATTTCCAGAAAATGCAAAACAAGTTAAATTAATATGGACATCAAGTGATGAAGAAATTGCAACAGTTGATGAAAACGGAAATATAAAAGCATTAAAAGAAGGAAATGCAGATATTACAGTAACAACAGAAGACGGAAAATACAAAGCAAAATGTACAATTACAATAACACAAGATGCAATACCAGTAGATGGAATATCAATAAGTGGAGCAAAAGAAGTAAGAGTTGGAGGAAAAATAAAGTTAACAGCAACAGTAACACCAGAAGATGCAACAAATAAAAGCGTTATATGGAAAAGTAGCAATCCATATGTAGCAAAAGTAGATAAAAATGGAAATGTAACAGGACTAAAAGCAGGAAAAGTTACAATAACTGTAAAAACAGCAGATGGAGGTTATGAGGCTACATATACAATAACTGTAAAGGCAAATACAAGTAGTAATAATAATCAAAACGGTAATAGCAATAATGACAAGCCAAGTACACCAAGTACACCAAACACTCCAAATACTCCAAGCAAACCAAGTAATCCAAGTACGCCAGATAATCCAGAAGAAAAACCATCAATAGTTGAGCCAACTGGAATTAAAATTTCAGGACCAACAACAGTAGAAGTAGGCTCATCAATAACACTAACAGCAACAGTAACACCAAATGAGGCAGCAAATAAAAGCGTAGCATGGAGTAGTAGTGATGAAAAAATTGCAACAGTGGAAAATGGAAAAGTAACAGGAAAATCAGCAGGAACAGTAACAATAACAGCAAAAACAGTTAATGGAAAAACAGATACATACAAAGTTACAGTAAAGGCTAAAGATGTACCACAACCACCTAAAGAAGATACATACTCTATAGTATTCACAAGAATAAGACAAGAAGGTACAAATAATGTTATGCAATACACATATGTTGTATACAAAAATGAAAGTAGTTTTTCAGGATACTTAGGATTTGAATGTGGTGGTGTTAAAACTGCAAAGGGAACAAAAAATGTTTCTCTAAAAAGTGAAGACACAAGTGCAACATTAACATTAGATAATGGAAGTACTGTAACAGCAACAGTAACATATAAGAACTAAGGGAAAGGAGAGAAAAATAGATGAGTAAAAAAATAAGTAAATTTGCAATACTAACAATTATATTACTATTTGTATTAACAATACCAACATTTGCAAGAAAAGCAACAATAGATGATATAGGAAAAGAAATAGATAGAATACAAAAACAAAACAATACAACGATAGGTTCATATTATATAATAGGAAACTATGTATTTACATCAGATTATGATTTAAATACAAGAGATATAATGTTAGCTGCAAGAAGTATAGAAACAGAAAATGAATTTAATGGAAATAATAAAGATACAGCATTAAAAGATATGACAATTCATGAAGTTATAAGAACATATGATGAAAAATATAAACCTACAGGTTGGAAAATAGAAGACAACTATGTAGGAGAAACAAAATTAGAAAAAAATACAAAGCTAAATATCAACTATGTAGATTATAATTATTTTTATGAAGAAGTTAATACAGATGAAATATTAAAAGAATCAGTAAAAAATATTGATAGCACAGATTATAGTGCAAAATTTGAAAATGGAACATTAACATATAACATATATGATTTAAACAAGAAAAATAGTGAAATTAAAGGTACAGGGCTTGTAGGAACAATAAGAGATATTATAAAAAATGAAAATGTTAAATCTTTAACTGTTTCATACAATGGAAAAGACTATGTATTTGATAATAGCGAAATGGATGAAGAAAAGAAAGAATCAAAAGCATATGAAAAGTTACAAGAATTATTAGGAGCTATAGCAGGAGAAGGTAAGAATTTTAACAATATGGTTCAAGGTGATTTAGTAGGTAAAGAATTAACATTAACTATTAATATAGATGAAACAAAAGCACGTTCACAAAATTATAAAACAGAAGAACAATATAAAATAGAATTTGTGTATAACGCTCAAGCTACAATAAGCAATGAATTTACTGATAAAGATATTAAGGATTTAAAAGATACATTTAATTATACACCAGAAAGTACATATAGCATATCAGGAGAAAATGGCAATTATAAAGTAACAGGATATGTTACAGAACAAGATAATATTACAGGATTTGGAGAAGGTCATTCAAAATTCTTCTTTGCATATACAGTAAAACTAGATGATGATGTAGATATAACAAAAGCTAAAGTAAAAATACCAAAAGGTGCAGAAGGAACAGAAGGATATAATGAAGGAAATTTTGATGAAACAAGAACAGTAACAGTATTAATGGAAGTAACAGAAACTGATTTACAAGAAGAAAACAGCAAATATCGTGATGTTATAATTGAAGTAAATGGTGTTCCAACAAGAATTAGAATAGATATTAGTGAATTAAAATTAGAAAAAAATTCAAAATCTGAAATAAAAAAGGAATTACCAGATACAGCAAAAGATGCAATTAAGAAAACATTTGAAGGATGGGGATTTAAACCAGAAGATGTTGAAAATTTCGAAACATATAAAGATGGTTTAACATTTGAAACAACAGATCCACACAATGTTAAAGTTTCAGGATTATTACCATTAATGAAAATGAGTAATAAAGAAGGTTTTGGAGAAGAGGCAACTAAAAAAGATGGTTACTATTTTGTATATGTAATAAAAACTGAAAAGAGTGTAGGAAAAAACGGACAAGAAGAAGGAACATATAAAGATGTAACAGTAAAAGTACCACAAAATGGCGAAGATGGAATGAAACCAACTAAAGAATTAAAACAAGATTCATTTGATACAGATAATGAAATTGCAATATTAATGCAATTAAATCCAGATGCAGACCCTAGAACATTCAAAGTAATAGTAGATATGGATGGAGATAAAGATGGATGTGCTCCATATGAAATTACAATTGATTATTCTGGAATAGAGTTCCAAGCTAGAAGTGTGAAAACAGAATCAAAAGTTATTACTTCTAAAGAAGATGGAGATGACCTAACTGAAACAGATAAAACTACTTTAGGAAAAGAACAATGGGGATATGATTTAGAAAATGCAGGTGAAATGGAACTTAATGGCGAAAAATTAACTGGAAAAGTAAAAGAACAACAATTAAATGAGACTGCAGGATTTGGTACTGATAAAGGATATTATGTAGCATTAAAAATCTATGGACCAACTGAAAAAGATGCAAAAGGTTATGCTAATTTTGAAAAAGACAAATGGACTATTCAATTACAAGATACAACCGGAAAATATATGGATCCAGTAACACCAAGTAGCGAAGATTATAAAAATGGTTTCATAGTTGCATTAATAGAATTAAAAGATGAAGGTCAAGAAAATAAAATTAATTATAAGATAGACTGGGATGGAGAAGAAAATTATTTCTTACCATATGAAGGAACAATCGATTGTACTGGATTAGAATTCCTAACATCACATAATATCACATTTGATGAAGGAAAAGATGATGAAAATGAAATAGTTACAATATGGGATGAAGAGAAAATAACAAATGATTTATTCCCAGAAACAAATCCATCAGCAGAAGATGCTTATCATAAACTTGCTGAAGATAAGTGGATTAAAGAAGATGGAACAGAAATTGCAAATATAGAAATAAATAAGGATAGTGGAGATATAACTTTAGTTCCACATTGGAATATAGATGTAGAAACATTTGTAAGTGATGTAGTTAAAGACTTAAATAGTGATGATACAACTAATTCAAATAAAGTTAGTGATAAATTTGATTTAAATGCAAAAAACAATGAAATAACAATAAATGTTAAAAAACCTAATGTTCCATTAACTGAACTTGCAGAAACAAGTATACCTGGAACAATAGCATATGTATTACAAAAGGGAGAAATTAAAGATATTACATTAACTGTAGGAGAACAAAACGAAATAAAAATTGACACAAATTATAAAGCAGAAGGAAATAAAGAATATGAAGAAAAATCTGATAAAGGTTTATTAACTGATGAAGGAAAAGCATTAAAGAAAGAAATAATTGAAGGTGCAAAAGAGGCATTTGACAAAGAATTAAGTAATCAAGAAGCATCAGCAACTTTAGACCAAGTAGAATACGAAAATAAATCATTTAGCTTAAAAATAGGTGATGCAGATAAAACAGTTACATTAGTAGACGCAAAAGGCACTAAATTAACAGATGAAAATAAAACTTATACATTTAAATTCGATTCTGATTTTGCTGTTGTAAAAGCTAATAATGAAACTGGTCTTGGAGCTGAAGATATTAAATCAGCAGTAGAAAACGAAAATAATTATAGCACAGTTTATATTGATGGAGATATTGAAGAAGAAAATACAATTAGTATTACAGCAGATCATAATGTAACAATTGAATCAATAAAAAATGCAAGTGGTGTAAATGCAGTAAGCGAAGATAACACAATAATATCTTTAAGTAATGAAGCAAATAAAGATTACTTAATTGATGTACAAGAAGGAACGGGTACGGTAACACTTTCTAACTTAGAGTTAAAAGGTGGAAAAAAGGCAGAAATTAAAGTTGAAAATAAAGCAAAAGTTTCAGTTGATAACATTACTTTAACTAAAGGTGAAGATAATGATGAAACTTTTGAAGAAGGAATATTTGTAACAGGAGGAAAATTTAGTGGAACAAATGTAACATTTGAAGGAGAAACTCATGATATTCCTACTGTAAGAGTTCCTAAAGAAAATAAAAAATCAGCTGATATTAAATTATCTAACTCAACAAAAAAAGATGATAACTATATTAATGTTACAATACATAATGTGAGATGGGAAAATAGTAAGGCTACTACACAAAATAAAAATTCTTATTCAGATGAATTCGAACATACATATGATACATTCTATTATATAAACAAAGAAAATGTTAAAAATTACGTTATAATGGGATTTATGGACGATGAAAATTCATTTACAGGTGGCGGATGGAAAATATATGAAGAAGAAAAAGATATTATTCCAATAAAATATGAGGATAGTGAAAAAACATATACAGATAGTGAGGAAGAACCAAGTAAAACACTATACTTTGTTGGCTGGGGTACAAGTAGAACTTCTGCTGCAACAAGAAAATATTCTGACCTTATTTTAAATTGGACAGGTGTTAAACCTAAGAATGGTGAATGGTATTTTGCTTATTATGTTGAATATGATCACAAAATAACTGTTGACACAAATTCTTTAGATAAAGAGGGTATAAATCAATATAAAGGCAAAGAATATCATACCTATAAGTTTGCAGATACATCAAAAGAAGGTATGACAGTAGGTCAATTAAAAGCAATAGATTCTGACTTTGCAAAAATGTGGGAAGACTTAGAGGCAAATAAAGGACCAAATCAAATATTAATTGATGGAAAAGAAGCTACTGATGATACTAAAATAAGTACTGATGTAACATTAACTCTTGGATCTCCAATGGTTTCTGTTGACTAAAAATAATAAGTTAAGGTGTGATGCAAACATCACACCTTAACTTAAAAAAGCGAAAAAGAAAAGAGGTTAATATGAAAAAAGTATTATTTATAAGTTTAATTCTAATATTATTATGCTTTAGTTTAACATCTTATGCAGTTGTAACAAATTCATCATATTATAGTAATGTAAAAGCATATGTTTTCTATAGTGAAGAAAATGATGAATATAATCAAGAAAAACAATGGCTAGATGACAGTAATATTAGAAAAGAATATATTAATACAAATGAAAATGAAGAATTATATAATAAAACAAAAGATGCATTTAATATAAAAAAAGATCAATTACCTCTAACAATTATAGGTGAAGAAATATATAACGGGTATAGTGATAAAACAAAAGAAGATATGCAAAAAACAATAGATGAATATAACAACAATGAAGATAAATATGTAGATATAATAGAAAAAATACGAAATAATGAAGATGTAAAAGATGAATTAAAAAATGGCAGTTCATCTAATATCTTAATAATTTTTAGAAATATTGTTATAGCAGTTTTAGTAATTTTTATACTTGTTTTTCTATTCAAAAAAGTTAATAAAAATAAAAAGAAAAATAAAAATATAAGAACAAAAACATCTCGTCATTAAAATTTAAAGAATAAATAGTAAAAAAACATATTTTTAACGAATGACGTTTTGAAATTATTTAACCAAAAAAATCTACCCCCTTCCGAAAAAGCGGTTGGGGGATTTTTACGTAAAAAAATAAAAAATTTGCAAAAAGTGATGAAAAATATTTGACTTTTTATATAATTTAATAGATAATTATATTATTGAAATTACTTTAGAAGATAAAATAAAAATACTTAGGAGGAAATGTTAAAATGTACATGTTTAATAGAATTACGGTTAATCCACAATTACCAAAAAGGATAGAAAGACTTTCAGAAGTTGCAAATAATCTTTGGTGGTCATGGAACACAGAATTTTTAAAAATCTTTAAAGAAATTGATATCGATTTATGGGAAAAAGTTGAAAAAAACCCAGTTAAATTTCTAAAACTTGTATCTCAAGAAAAGTTAGAGCAAGCTGCAGTAAACAATGCATTATTAAAACAATATGATAAAATCGTTTCCGATTTTGATGGCTATATGAATAGTAAAAATACGTGGTTTGCAAAAAATTATCCTAATAATAAAAATGATTTAATAGCATATTTTTCAGCTGAATATGGTTTAGATGAAACTGTACCTATATATTCTGGAGGACTTGGAATATTATCTGGAGATCATTTAAAATCTGCAAGTGATTTAGGACTTCCATTAGTTGCTGTAGGGTTATTATACAAAAATGGATATTTTCATCAAAAAATAAATGGTGCAGGATGGCAAGAAAATATATATAAAGATATAGACTTATTTAATTTACCTATATTACCTGTTAAAGACGAATTTGGAGAAGATTTTAAAATTGCTGTTAAAATTCCAGGTAAAAATTTGTATTTAAAAGTTTGGAAAATAAATGTAGGAAGGGTAACTCTATATTTATTAGATTCAGATATTGAAGAAAATACTGATGAACAATATAGAAATATAACATTAAAATTATATGGTGGAGACCAAGAAATGAGAATTAAACAAGAAATTGTTCTTGGACTTGGTGGCTCTAATTTATTAAAAATGTTGGGATTAACTCCAACTGTATATCATATGAATGAAGGACATTCATCATTCCTATTATTAGATGTAATGAAAGATATAATAAGAGAGAAAAAGGTTTCTTTTGAAATGGCAAGAGATATTGCATCTTCTAAAACAGTATTTACTACACATACGCCTGTTCCAGCTGGAAATGATATTTTCCCAGTAGCATTGGTTGAAAAATACCTAAAAGGTTTTTGGACCAAATTAGGGATAGATAAAGAAACATTCTTAAGATTAGGTATGAAACCAAATGACTCACTAGATAGTGGATTTAATATGGGAATTTTAGCATTAAAAATTGCAGGAAAGAAAAATGGTGTAAGTAAACTTCATGGAGCTGTTTCAAGAGAATTGTTTGGAGATGTATGGCCAGAAATTGCTGCAAATGAATCACCTATTACACATATCACTAATGGTATACATACTTGTACATGGCTTGCACCTAATTTAAAAGAATTATATAATAAATATTTAATACCATATTGGCAAGATAATATACAAAATGATGCAATATGGGATAAAATAAATAATATTCCAGATGAAAAATTATGGAATGAGCATTATGCTAGAAAAGTAAAATTATTAGAATTAGTTAAAGAAAATGTTACAAATAGATTAAGAAATTCTGGAGTAAGTTATGATGAAATAAGTGAAATTACATCTAAATTAAATCCTAATGCATTAACAATTGGTTTTGCAAGAAGATTTGCAACTTACAAGAGAGGAACATTAATCTTTAGAGATTTAGAGCGAATAACTCAAATATTAAATAATTCTGAAAGACCAGTACAAATTATATTTGCTGGTAAAGCACATCCTGCAGATAAAGAAGGTCAAGACCTAATAAGATATATACACGAAATTTCAATGAAACCACAATTTAAAGGCAAAATATTCTTATTAGAAAATTACAATATAGGAATAGCTAGATATCTTGTAAGTGGTGTTGATGTATGGTTAAATAATCCAAGAAGACCTATGGAGGCCTCTGGAACAAGTGGACAAAAAGCATCTGTAAATGGAGTTATAAATTTTAGTGTGCTTGATGGATGGTGGGCAGAAGCATATAATCCAAAAAATGGTTGGACAATTGGTACTAATGATGAATATGATTCTTATGAAATACAAGATAATGCAGATAGCCAAAGTATATATAGAACATTGGAAAATAAGATAATACCAATGTATTATGACAAGAATAAAAATGGAATTTCAGAAAAATGGGTTCGTATGATGAAAGAGTCTATTATTTCAACAGGAGGAAAATACAGTACATCAAGAATGGTTATAGATTATGTTGATAAGTTGTATATGCCACTTGCAAATCTATATAATAAATATTACTCTAACCTAGAAGATGTTGCTGCATATAATGAATGGAAGGAAAAAATTAAATTAAATTGGAAGGATATAGAAATTACTCAATTTAATAATTTAGAAAATATAACAATAGATGCAGGAAATCAAATAGAAGTTAATTGCAGAGTAAAGCTTACAGATATAAATGTTGAGAACATAAATGTTCAAGTATATACTGGAAAAATAACAGATAAGGGAATTATAGAAGATATTAATATAATACCTATGTATTTAGTAGAGGCAGATGAAACAGAAAAAGAGTATTTATTTAGGGCAAAAATAAAATTAACAACAGGTGGTAATTATGGATATACATTTAGAGTAATGCCAAAACACGAGATGCTTTTAGATCCCGAAAATTTAAATTTAATAAAATGGTTTGGAACAGAAGAAAAAAATATTTAAAAAATTGAATGTATGTATTGAATATACTGGTATAATTGTGGTATACTATAAGATATTTAAAAAATAGAAAGAGGGAATAAACATGAAGAAAAATCTAAGAAAAACAAAAATATTCTGTACTATTGGACCAGCAAGTGAAAGTGAAGAAGAACTAAATAAATTAATGAAAGCGGGAATGAACGTTACCAGAATTAATTTTTCACATGGTGGATATACAGAAAATGCAGAAAAGATTACAGCAATAAAAAAAGTAAGAGAAGAACTAGGCTTACCTATTGCATTATTACTTGATACTAAAGGACCTGAAATAAGAACTGGAAAATTAGAATCAGGAGATCAAAAAGTTAAGTTAAACGAAGGAGATACTTTTACATTTCTTTATGATGATGTAATAGGAGATAATACGAAAGCATCTATAAGCTATAAGGGATTAGCAGAAGATGTTAAACCTGGTGCTACAATACTAGTCGATGATGGAGCTATAGAATTTGAAGTAACAGAAATAGTTGATAAAGATGTCGTATGTAAAGTATTAAATACAGGTATGTTAGGTAGTAGAAAAACAGTTAATGTACCAAATTTAGCGTTAAATTTACCAGCGCTTTCTCAAAAAGATATAGATGATATAACTAATGGTATAAAGGCTGGATTTGATTATATTGCTGCATCTTTTGTAAGACGTGCATCAGATGTACAAGAAATTAGAGATTTGTTAAAAGCAAATGGTGGAGAAGATATAAAAATAATATCTAAAATTGAAAGTCAAGAAGGAATAGATAATTTTGAAGAAATATTAGAAATATCTGATGGTATAATGGTAGCTCGTGGAGATATGGCAGTAGAGGTTCCATTTGAAAGAGTTCCAGTTGTTCAAAAATATTTTATAAAAAGATGTAATGAAGTAGGAAAACCAGTTGTAACAGCAACACAAATGCTTGAATCAATGACAACTAATCCAAGACCTACAAGAGCAGAAGTAAGTGATGTTGCAAATGCTGTATATGATAGAACAAGTGCAATAATGTTATCAGGAGAATCTGCAATGGGAAAACATCCTGACCTATGTGTTGAAACAATGGTTAAAATATCAAATTCTATAGAAGAAGATTTAAATTATTGGAAAAGATTTGATAATAATGAAGAAATTGATAATAAAGATATAGAAAAAAATATTGCATATATAGCTTCTGCAACTGCTAAAAATTTAAAAGCAGATGCGATAATTGCATATACACATACTGGAGATTCTGCTAGAAGATTAGCTGGAATTGGACCAAAATGTCCTATACTTGCAATTACAGATTCAAAGAAAACATATTATCAATTAGGAGCTGTATGGAATGTATATCCTGTGTTAATAGAAGGAAAACATAGTATCGATGAAACTATAAATTGTGGAATTGAAAAATTAAAAGAAGATATACTAGAAAAAGGAGATTTAGTTGTAATATCTGGTGGAGCAAAGATGTTACAAAATGATTCAGATAGCAAAATTGTAGATGGAATATTAAGAATATAATATTATATAAAATATAGAAAGCAAAAGGTTATAAAATGTAACCTTTTGTTTTTTTATGTCATAAAATACAGTATAAAAACAAAAGGAGGAAGAAATATGTGTAGAAATTGTAGATGTAGACATTGCTGCGGAAACAATAAACCAAATTACAATGAATGTGATTTAGAAAAAAGTTGTAATAATGTATCAAATGATGCAATGTGTAATGATGATGAGTGCGCTTGTGGATTTGACGACGAATATAATGTATTCCCAGAATATCCTATGTATGCTCAAAGCTATGTGCCATTTCAAATAATGGATAAAACATTTATACCTGAAGTTGGACTAAAAAAAGGAACAATTTTTCCAGAATTAGTTAGCCCATATTATCCAAACCAATCAGTAGAAGAAATTGCATATATAGAAGCAACTAATAAAATAGGGGAGGGATGTAATAAATGATGAGCTGTGATTGTGAAAATATGAAAAAAGATGAAATGTTAATGAAAATAAAAGAATATCAATTTGCTGTTGTGGAGCTTGCATTATATTTAGATACCCACCCAGAAGATGAAAGAGCTTTATGTCTTCATAGAAAATATGCAAAAGAATTAAAAGAACTAAAGGATAAATATCAAAAAGTATATGGACCACTTACTATAAATTATCCATGCAATAAATGGAGATGGATTGAAGAACCATGGCCATGGGAAAGGGGGAATAACTAATGTGGACTTATAACAAAGTATTAGAATATCCAATTAATATAAAAAATCCAAATCCACGTTTAGCAAAATATATAATATCACAATATGGTGGACC
>CANQMG010000034.1 GCA_947624925.1 uncultured Clostridia bacterium
GTTTACTTAATAATAATTTACTGCTGGAAGTCATTGGAAATATTACAAAATTGTAATAAATGATGAAATTACCATGACAATTGACAATAACCTTTGAAAATAGTATAATAAAAAACATAAAGTGAGGAAATACTATGAAATCAATGTTTAGTAATATGAAAGAAATCAATAAAAAACATTATGTATGGATAAATTTTACCCATACATATTAGTCGTGTTTGAAATAGATTAATAGCAAGACTAAAACATGTATGAGTGTAAAAAACTTATACATGTTTTTTGTATTCAAGGAGGGAATTTGTTTGAAAAGTAATAAAATTTTAAAAGATTTAATTAAATTCAATACAATAAAGGATAAAGAAAATGAGGGAATTATTAATTATATAGAAAGCTATTTATTAAAATTAAATTTTAAAACAGAATATAAAGGAAAGTATTTGATAATGAGTATAGGAAAGAATGCAAAAATGGGATTTTTAGGACACACAGATACAGTAGAATATATAGAAGGATGGAATAGTAACCCATTCGAATTGACCCAAATAGATAATAAGTTATATGGACTAGGAGCCTGTGATATGAAAGGTGGTATTGCAGCATTTTTGCAAGCAATTTCTGAAATCAATCTTAAAGAATTAAATGATGGAATGAAATTGTATTTTACATATGATGAAGAAATAGGATTTAGTGGAATTTATGATATAATAAATTCAAATGAAAAATTTCCAGAAGTAATGGTATTTGGGGAGCCAACCAATAATGAAGTATTAATTGGTAGTAAAGGCTTGTTAGAATATGAATTAAAATTTAAAGGGATAAAAGCCCATTCAAGTAATCCTGCTAAGGGAAAAAGTGCAAATATGAATGCTGTAAAATTTATTATGGAATTAGATAAATTTTATAATGAGGAAATAAAGAAATATAAAGATAATGTTTACGAAATACCCTATACCACAATGAATGTTGGAACTATTTATGGTGGAAGCGCAAAAAATTCTGTTTCCGCCAATTGCGAAGTTAGTATAGATTTTAGAATTGCTAATAAAAAACATATTCGAGAAATAAAAGAAGAAATAGAAATTCTTTCAAGAAAATATGAATGTGAAATAAATTTAATTGAAGAAATAGAGCCTTATATTGATAAAACGGATTTAGTAGATACAGTAAAAACAGCTAATTTTATAACAGAAGCAAGCTTTATGAAGGCTAAAACAAGAATTATCTTAGGTGCTGGACCTATAACAGCACACGAAGTGAATGAATATATAACAGAAGAAAGTTATTTAAAGTTAATAGAGCAATATAAAGAAATAATTAAAAAAGTTTATTATAAATCAAATAAAAAAGGAGATAAAATATGAAACCAGAAAAGCTAAAAATAGGGGATGAAATAAGAGTAATTGCACCATCTCGTAGTATGTGCATACTTAATGCCAAAATAAAAGCAACAGAAGAAAATATAAATGTACAAATTTCAGAAAGCATATAAAATAAGCAAGTGGAAAAGAGAACCGTCCCCTTTTCCACCTTGACTCTCTACCAAGAGCCTCCTCCGCCTCCTCCAGAGCCACCTCCAGATGAGCCACCGCCAGATGAACCTCCTCCACTATCACTAGATGGACTAGAAGACATTGCAGTTGTAGCAGATGCCATTGTACTAGATATAAATATTCCAAATGTATTCATATTAAAATCATCTGTTGAATCATACCAATCTGGTGCTTTAAGTGCAATCGTTTCAAATTGACTTATCCATACATCTGATACTCCTAAAGCATATGTATATGGTAATATATTATAAAAATATTCTGGATTTTGTTCAACTAAACTTTCTAATTCAGGCTTTTCAGCTGTTTCCAAAAATCTTTTAAAACCTTCAAGTTTTCCAAGTATTTCATTTCCATAAGGTGTTCGTTTAGGCATAATTTTGATAAATAATAAGATTCCTGCTATACAAATTAATCCTATTATATACATTATAAGGTACATTATATTTTGTGTTAAGGTTGGAAGTACCGTCATAGCCCAAGGTACGCCACCCATCATTCCGCCCCATATTATAGCAAATATTTTAGGCATTTTTATTGTTCCAATCAAAGATCCTAATAACACTGTAAAACCGATGGAAGGAAATAGTAAAGCAACCACTAATATTCTTGCTCCAGTTTCGCTATATTCCAAAACAGGTTTTATTGTAATTAGAAGAAATAATGCTATAATCATCATTACAAGCCATTTTCCTTTTCCACTTGCAGATGACTCAATAATTTTATTTTTGTTTTCTTTGCTATTTAGATTATTTTTTATTCTATTTAAAGTTATATAAAAATTATCATATAGATCTGTAGCAGTTACAGATGTTTTTTCAGATGTGTCAGTTGCTAAATCCATTGCTTGAGCAAAGCTTATTTTTTCACCATTTCTTTTTGCCTCTTGCATAATTTCTCTAACCTTTTGCATATCAATACTATTTGTACTTTTGAATAATCCGTTAAAAAATATTTTTTCATTTTCATTATTTCCATCATATTCTTTTATCTTTGTAATTTTAAATCCTTTTGACTTTTTAAATATACCTTGTTCTTCAGTTTCTTCGATTTTTAAATATCCTTTATTTGCTAAATATATAAGTAAAGAAATTACTGCAGGTGTTTCAGCACTTCCATTATATAAAAAACCTACTTCAGCTGAGTTATAACCTTCTGGTGGATAAAATTCTACTGTTTCTACCAATTCATCATCTTTTCCAAATTTTGCCCATAATCCATATGCAATTAAAAGACAAAGCAAAGAAAATATTATTACGATGAAAGGATACATTTCTATATTTGAACTTGCACCCACAAAATAACCCTCTGGCAATGTTAGTCTAACCGTAAATGCCTGTCCTGCATATAACGTAGTATTTAATGTACCACTTATAACATTTCCATTAACTTTATAAGATATATATGAACTGTTAACTGAGCCTTTATTTCCACTTGAGAATCCTAATAAGGATTTGTCAAATGATTTTGGCATTGTAATTTTAAATGTTACATTATTTATACTTGTGTCCCATTCAGTTCCTATTAAATTATAATATAATTCATCTGCATTTTTTAATGGATCTTTTCCAATATTATAAGTATATTTTATTGTATATGAGTGTCTACCTACAACTGTTTGATTACTATCTCCTATCTTTATAACCTTGTAGCCACTTTCTTTGGATGTTGTGTAATTTTCACTAACATTTATATTTGTTATTTTTGCTATATTATTTGATGTTGTTCCATCTGTTCTTTGTATAGTATTTTTTAATGGTATTTTTCTAAATATCCCATGTTTTGATGAAGTAAAATATGCAGTTATTTTTTCAGTAATATCAAATGTATTATCTTCATTTACCACCATATCAATATCATAACTTTCTATTGTATAACCACCTGAAGATGATATTGCAAAAGATTTGGTAGGAACTACAATAAACAGTAATAAAATTATAACAAAAATATATTTTAAAAATTGTTTTTTCATTTTACGATTCCACCTTTACATTATTTTTTTCTTCTGCATTTGCTTCAAACATATTTGCTTGTTTAAATCCAAAAAGATTTGCAACTATATTACTTGGAAACATTTGAATTTTAGTATTTAATATTCTAACTGCTCCATTGTAATATTTTCTACTATTAGCAATCTCATCTTCAATTTTAGTTAAATTATGACTTAATTGTAAGAAATTATCGCTAGCTTTTAGTTCAGGATAATTTTCAGAAATTGCCATAATTTTAGAAATTCCTTGCGTCAATTGTTCATTAACATTTATCTTTTTGTTTATAGACATACCATCATAACTATCTGTTCTTAAAGAAGTTATTTTAGTAAATGTTTCTTTTTCATATTTAGCATATCCTTTTACAACTTCTACTAAATTAGGAATTAAATCCCATCTTTTTTTTAAGTATATATCCATTGTTGAAAAAGCTTCTTTTACAATATTATTTGTCTTTACCAAAGAATTATATTGAATCAAAGCATATATAACAATTAGAATTGCTATACCTATCACAATATATAGTATCATTATTCGAACCTCCTTTATCTTAAATAATTTTATTTTTAATGATATTTTATCATAAGAAAAAAATTTTTACAATTAAATTTTTTAAGTTAACTCTTGAAAAATTAAACTTAATGTATTATTCTAAAAAAGGAAAGTATATGAAAGATATTGGAATACAATTAAAAAAATATATCAAAGGATTTAATTTAAAATGAAATTTAAATTTGATGTAAAAAAAACTGAACAATTATGGAAAAATATAGGAAATAATGCCACCCCACTTTCTAAGATATCAATTGTTGGTGGCCCAGGCAGTGGAAAAAGTACATTATGTGATATTTTATCTAAAAAATTAGATCTTCCAGCTATTCATTTAGATGCTATTAATTTTAATGAGAATTGGAAAGAAATTGATAAAGAGGAAAGAGATAAAATAATAATTGCAAAGGCTCAAGAAGATAAATGGATTATTGAAGGAAATTATACTAAAACGCTAAAAGAACGTTTCGATAAAGCTGATTTAATAATTTGGCTTGATTATTCAACCTTTATGCATCTAAAGGGAATTTTTAAAAGATTAATTAAAACATATAATAAAGAGCACCCATATGTTAAGCTTGTTTCTTGGCTACAACTACAAACCTACCATCTGTTGTATGGTATGAACAAGTAGATAAAGTAATTAGTTGTTCACCATATTTTGCAGTTTTACCAGTATCATAAAGAGAGGCTTTTTTAGCGTTTTGCACAAATTCATTATATTCGTCTTCAGTTTCACCATTTATAAAATAGTAATATCTAAAAACATTCTCTTCAGATTTATAATATACTCTCGACCTAAATACAGCTATTATTTCGTAATTTGCATCTTCACTATTTGTGGTAAATTTTATAATAGGATGTTTTTTGTAAAAAGATATATCAGCATATTTTAATAAGTCTTGAAACATTGTTTTATTGTTACTATTATGACCGTAAATTAACAAATTACTACCAGGAAGAGACCACGAATAATCCTTGTCTAAAAATATGGAACCATTTATGGAGTATGCTTTTTTATAATTGTGATTTAAATAAAAATCATTATCTTTACCTTGCAATACTGGATAATTTATTTTTGTATTTTCTATTTCAATCCATCCAACTATATCTGAATTTACTTTTTGTAATTCTTCAAGTTTTAGCATTTTTTCTGTTTTAACATTTGATATCTCATTTTCATTATCATTATTATCTTCTAAAACTTCATTTTCATTAATTGATATTTCATTTAATATAGTATTTTCTTTTTGAGAATTATATATATCATAATAATACTTAGATATATAAGAAATTAATAAAACATTTAATATAATCAATGCTATGTAGATTGATTTTTTAATCTTTTCTTTATTTTTCATTTTTTCACCATTAATAAAAATAAAATAGAATAGTAACCTTACATATAAAAGCTACTACTCTATTTAATCAAAAATAATTATATAGCTTTCTTTTTAAAAACTATTAAAGCAATTGAAGATAAAGCAAGTGTAAATAAAGCAATATCTATATTACATTCTATACCAGTTTTTGGAGTTTTATCTTTTTCATTATTTGTAGAAGTTTCTTTTAATTTAAGTTTTGCATATATTGTTGTATCTTCAGTTATTTCATTTTTAAAGTCGAATGCTGATTTATATTCTTTATCTGTATAGAAATCAACTATTGTATATTTATCAAGACCTAAATCAGCTAAATCGATTTTTGAAATTAATTGTTCTTTAGTTAATGTTGTTTTTTCTTGAACTGTTACTTTTGTTGTTTTATCATTTAAATTAATTGTTAATGTAATATTTTTTGCATAATTACTACCTTGAAGTTGAATTTTATTGTTATCATTACTTTCAAATATTACATTATTGTTTTTATCTGTTACAACAACTTTATTACCATTTAAAAGTACTTTATTTGTTGTATTATCTGTGTTTTCAACTGCAAACTCAGTTAAATTATCATTTGTTGCAAGATAAATAACATTATTAGTTTCTGTTGAAGTTAATGAACCATTCATTATTAATTTTGGTTGATTACTTCCTTCTGCATCTGAGATTTCTTTTCCTTTTGCAATTTCTATACCATTATTAGAATCTTCTAGTCCATTATGACCTAATGATAATCTCCTAATCTCAACAGTACCAGCATTTACTAATATACCACCATAAGCATTATCATTAGCTGTTACACCGTCTAATATTAAATAACCTCCATTATATGCTTGTGCTCCATATTTTGGACTGTTTTTTAAAGTAACATTAGATAATGTAACTTTTGCTTTTATACCAGAAGTTATTAAAGTGGCATTACTTCCATTAGCAGTCCAGTTTTCAGCATTTCTAGTTATGCTAAATCCGTTACCATCAATTGTTAGATTTTTTTCTGATATCTCAATTGGCTTAATAAGTGCAATATCAGTTGTTAATTTAATAATTTCTCCTTCTTCTGCTCCTTCTATAGCATTTCTTAGTTCCTCATCAGTACCTACAGTAGTAGTTTTGGCACTTACAAAATTAGGTATTAAAAGAATAGTTAATAATGCAATTATAAGCAAAGATATTTTTTTGAATGTTTTCATAATCTTAATTCCTTTCTTAAATTATTTTAAAAATTATTTTTTAAAAAGTAATTTTTAATCATGATTATTTTTTACATAAAATTATAATTTATTCGAAAAAATATTAATAAATTTTATTTTTTTTGAAAATGAAACAATTTTCTTTTCAAAAAAACATTAAATTTAAATTTTTTTAAATAAAGTCTTGAAAAATTAAACATAATGTATTATTCTAGAAAAAATGGAAAAGAGAACCGTCCCTTTTTCCGAGGACCGTCTTTTTTCAGAAATAAAATTTAATAGGAGGTAATTATGAAGAATTTGATCGACATAAAAGACCTATCAGTAGAAGAAATTGATGAATTGATTAAAGTAGCTAAAGATATTATGCAAAACCCTGAAAAATATTCAGAGAAATGCAAATATAAAAAATTAGCTACTTTATTTTTTGAGCCAAGTACTAGGACAAGACTAAGCTTTGAAGCTGCAATGATGGAACTTGGTGGCAATGTACTAGGATTTTCAGAAGCATCATCAAGTTCTACTGCAAAAGGTGAAAGTGTTTCAGACACGATTAGAGTTGTTGGATGTTATAGCGATATTATTGCAATGAGACATCCAAAAGAAGGAGCACCATTAGTTGCATCTATGAAATCTACAGTACCTATTATTAATGCAGGAGATGGAGGACACAACCATCCAACGCAAACTTTAACTGATTTACTAACTATAGCTTGTGAAAAAAATAGATTAGATAATCTTACATTAGGATTATGTGGAGATTTAAAATTCGGAAGAACAGTTCATTCTTTAATTACTGCAATGTCTAGATATAAAAATATAAAATTTGTGCTTATATCTCCAGAAGAACTAAAAATTCCTGAATATGTAAAAGAAGAAATATTAGATAAAAATCATATAGAATATAAGGAAACAGACGATATAGAAAAATATATTAACGAGCTAGACATTTTGTATATGACAAGAGTACAAAAAGAAAGATTTTTCAATGAAGAAGACTATTTAAGACTTAAAGATTATTATATATTAAATAAAAGTAAGCTAGAAAATGCAAAAAAAGATTTAACTATTTTACATCCATTGCCAAGAGTTAATGAAATATCAACAGAAGTGGATGATGATGAAAGAGCATGTTATTTTAAGCAAGTTATGTATGGAAAATATATAAGAATGGCACTTATATTAAAATTATTAAATATAAAATAGGAGATGTATATGAATATAGATAGTATTAGAAATGGAATAGTTATTGATCATATAAAAGCAAAAAAGGGATTAGAAATATATGATATTTTAAACCTAGGAAAATTAGATTGTTCTGTTGCTGTTATAACAAATGCTAGGAGTAAAAAATTAGGCAAAAAGGATATTATAAAAATAGATAAAAACATTGATATTAACTTAGATATATTAGGATATCTTGACCCAAACATTACCATAAATATAATTAAAGATAATAATATAATAAAAAAATATCATGTTGAATTACCAGGTGAGATTGTGGATATTATTAAATGTAAAAATCCAAGATGTATAACTTCTATAGAGCAAGAATTAAAGCATGTATTTGTTTTAACAGATAAGGACAAAAAACAATATAGATGTAAATATTGTGAAACCTTGCATGAAAATTGAAAGAAAGTTAAAATCTGATAAAGGCTAAAAAATTAATAAAAAATGTTAATCGCAAAAATGCGGTTAGCATATATAAATATAGATAAACGACACATCGCTCTATAAAGCAATGTGCCGTTTTATTCGCATAAAATATACAAGTAGTGACATTTTTTATATTGAATTAATTTTTTTAAATTAAGTCTTGAAAAATTAAACTTAATATATTATGATTCTTAATATATTAGGAAAGGGCAAAATAAAAAAATTATGCTCTATTTATTAGAAGAAAATTTATGACGAAAAAGTGGAAAAGAGAACCGTCCCTTTTTCCATTTATTAGAAAAAAATTTATGACGAAAAAGTGGAAAAGAGAACCGTCCCTTTTTCCACCTTTTTCCACAAAAAAGAGGTAACAAATGAACGAATTATTAGAAGGATTAAATGATAGACAATATGAAGCAGTTATTAATACAGATGGGCCATGCTTAGTAATTGCAGGCGCTGGTAGCGGTAAAACAAAAGTATTAACTCATAAAATTGCATATATAATACAGGAAAATAAAAGTGCACCATGGAATATATTAGCAATAACTTTTACTAATAAGGCTGCAAACGAGATGAAACAAAGAGTAGAAAGTTTAGTTGGAGATTCTGCAAAAGATATGTGGATTGGAACTTTCCACTCTATTTGTGTGAAAATTTTAAGAAGATTTATAGATAGAATAGGATTTGACTCTTCTTTTTTAATATTTGATACGTCAGACCAAAGAACATTAATTAAAGACTGCCTAAAAACATTAAAAATAGATGATAAAATGTTTACAGATAGATCTGTTTTATCAGAAATAAGCAATGCTAAAAATGATATGTTAGAACCTACGTCATATGCTATAAGAGTAAAAGGAGATTATAGAAAAGAAGTAATATCAGAAGTGTATAACATGTATCAAAAGCGATTAAAAGAAAATAATGCTATAGATTTTGACGACATAATAAATTTTACAATAAAGATTTTAACTGAAAATCCAGATGTATTAGATTATTACTCAAGTAAATTTAAATATGTTTTAGTAGATGAATACCAAGATACTAATAAATCTCAGTTTAATTTAATAACATTACTTGCATCTAGAAATGGAAATATAACTGTAGTAGGTGATAATGATCAGTCAATTTATTCATTTAGAGGAGCAGATATAACAAATATATTAAATTTTGAAAAAGATTTTCCTGGCACCAAAATTATAAAACTAGAACAAAATTACAGATGTACGGGAAGTATACTAAATGCTGCAAATGAAGTAATTAAAAATAATCCAGTAAAATATAAAAAAGAATTATGGACACAAAATGATAAAGGAAATTTACCATACTTCTTTTGTGGAGATAACGAATATGATGAGGCAAGTTTTATAGTAGAGCAAGTAAACAGATTAAGAAGAGAAGAATACTATAAATATTCAGATTTTGCAGTATTGTATAGAATGAATACCCAGTCAAGAGCTATAGAAGATATTTTAAGAAGAGAAAATATTCCATATAAAATTATAGGTGGATTAAAATTCTATGAAAGAAAAGAAATTAAGGATATAATTGCATATTTAAGGTTAATTTACAATACATCAGATAACTTAAGTTTAAGTAGAATAATAAATGAACCTAAAAGAGGAATAGGAAAAACAAGTTTAGACAATATAGAACAAATATCTGAGCAGACTGGAATATCAATGTACGAAATAATAAAAAATGCAATGGATTATGGGCTAAATAGGGTATATGCAAATTCTAGAGAATTTATAGAAACAATTGAATATCTAATATCAAAAAAGGAAAACTTAAAAATTTCTGATTTAATAAAAGAAACACTTAATAAAACTGGATATACTAAGGCATTAAAACTTGAAAATACAGTTGAGGCAGAAAATAGAATAGAAAACTTAGAAGAATTTTTAACAGTTGCAATTGAATTTGAAGAAGAGTTTGCTGATAATTCTTTAGGAGAATTTCTTGAGGGCATAACACTTTCTAGTGATATTGATAATTTAGAAGATGACCAAGATTCAATAACACTTATGACTTTACATAGTGCTAAAGGATTAGAATTTCCAGTGGTATTTTTAGTTGGTATGGAAGAAGGAATTTTCCCTGGATATAAATCAATAGGAGAGCAAAAAGAGTTAGAAGAAGAAAGAAGATTATGCTATGTTGGAATAACAAGAGCGAAAGAAAACTTATTTTTGACATGTGCTAAACAAAGAACGATGTTTGGTTCTACATCATTTAATGGAGTATCGAGATTTATACAAGAAATCCCAAAGGAATATTTAGATGGTTACCAAGAGAAATTTGAAAATAACAAATATCAAAATGATTATGAATGGAAATACGGAAATGGAGCAAGTAAAGTAACAACATATAAAATACAAAGTAATAATGAAAATTATTTAAAAAACAATAATCTAAAACAAGAATTTTCATTTAAAACTCCAGAAAGCTTTTTAGCAAATTTAAACAAAAGTTCATCAAATGATGTAGATTTATCTAAATATAAAGCAGGACAAAGAATATACCACAAAAAGTTTGGAGAAGGAACTATAAATTATGTAGAACAAGAAGGAGACGATTTAAAGGTTGATATAAACTTTGATAAAGTAGGACATAAAAGATTAATGGCAAAATTTGCAAATTTAGAAATAATTGAGTAATTGTTATATGTAAAAATTAAATAAATGTTAATAATCTGTCGTATAAAAACCATTAAAATGAGAATAATAGTAAAAAAATGAAAGGAATGGTATATATGGCAGATTTAAATTTAGTTGAACTACAAAACTTAAGACATTTAATAGGAGCTGTAGATACGTCATATCAAAAATTAAACACATATGCTTCACAATGTGTCGATCCTCAAATAAAGCAAGCATTTAATAAATCAGCTCAAGAAGCTTTAAACACAAAACAAAAACTAATTACATTTCTAAATCAATAATAGGAGGGAATTATGGACGAGAAAACAATGGTAAATGATGTTCTAGAAAACGTCAAGTCAGAACTTACAAAATATCAAGGTGTTATATCAGAAACGGAGAATATGCAATTAAGACAAACATTTCAGCAAATAAGAAATACAAGTGAAAATTTTCAATATGAGTTATTTAAAATAGCACAAGCTAAAGATTACTATAAGCCTGCGGCTAAAGCATCAGAAACAGAAATAAATAATGTTAAAAATGAATTTCAAATGTAAAAAATATTGGGCAGGTCTTGTACCTGCCTAAATTCGAAGCATTTACTAAATTATCAAATTTAATATATATTAAAACAAAAACAATAGCAAAACAGAGAATAAAAGAGAAAATTAATAATAAACAAAAATAATCTAAATTAAAAGACTTTTATAATTCTTGTGAAAAAAAAACTAATAAGATAAAATCTAAATGAAATATAAATGTAATAATTTTGCAATAAAGGAGAATTATTAGTTAATGAAAAAGTTTTATGTACATATTAGAACTGCTATAAAGTTTATATCCCTAGTGTTTTTAGCATGTATAATAATTGTTGGTATAATAATGCTAACATATAAACCAATTTATAGTGTTTCTTTAGATGGAGAACAAATAGGATATAGTGAAGATAAAAGTAAATTGCAAAAGAGAATAAATGACTATATGGAAAAAGGTGAAGGAGAAAATGTTGCATTTGTACAAATAGATGAAATGCCAGAATACAAGCTATGTTTATTAAAAAAAGGAATTGTTACAAATGACGAGGAAATATATAAACTAATTACAGAAGATGGAATAACATATTATAATTACTATGCTATAACAGAAGATAGCAAAGAAAAATTATATGTTTCTACATTTGAAGAAGCTGAAGATATTATAAATTCTTTAAAAGAAAAAAAGAGTTCAAATGCTAGTAAACTTGCAATAGTTGAAAAATATGAAACAGAGAAAAAAGAATTTACTACTTCTGAAAAAGCAATTGCAGATTTGTATGTAAAACCAGTAGTTACAGTTGCTAAAAAAACTTCATCAGGAGGATATGTAAATACAAGTACAAAAATAAGTAATGCTAAAGTAAATTTAGGAATTAATTTAATAAAACCAATATCAGGAACTATTAGCTCAAGATACGGAAGTAGATGGGGAGCTACTCATACTGGACTAGATATTGCAACATCTGCAGGAACCCCAATAAAAGCTGCAGCAGGAGGCACAGTAACATATGCTGGATGGAAAGGATCATATGGCAATTTAGTTGTTGTATCACATGGTAATGGTGTGCAAACATATTATGCACATTGTAGCAGTATATTAGTATCAGCAGGGCAAAGTGTATCACAAGGTCAAACAATAGCAAAAGTTGGATCAACTGGAAATTCAACAGGTCCACATTTACATTTAGAAATAAGAAAAAATGGAACATCTTTAAATCCACAGAACTATTTATATTAGTCTAAAAGTTAAAAATTGAATGTTAAAATAAAATTAATAATAGGGAGGTAATATAAATTGAATATTAAAATAACAGGAAAAGAATTAAAAGCTACAGATGCAATAAAAGAATATGCAGAAAAGAAATTAGAAAGGGTACAAAAATACTTTGAAAGTGAAATAGATGTACTAGTAACAATAAAAACAGAAAGAAATTTACAAATTGCAGAAATACAAGTAAATGTAAATTCAGATATGTATAGAGCAGTAACAGAAACAAAAGATTTATATGCATCTATAGATAAAGATATAGACATATTAGAAGGACAAATAAGAAAAGCAAAAACCAAAAAAGATAAGCAAAATAAAGAGGCATCAATAAAACAAAAAGAATTATTAAATATGCAACCAATGCAAGCAATCGAAAAAGAAGTTATAAAAACAGCTTATTATGAAATAAAACCAATATCAGTAGATGATGCAAAATTAAAATTAGAGGAAAAACAAAATAGCATTTTCTTTACATTCATAAATGTAGATACAGGAAAAGTAAATGTAATTTATAAATTAAAAGACTCAAATAATTATGGCTTAATAGAACCAGAAGTTTAAAAAAATAAAAAAGCGCTTAGGCGCTTTTTTTATACAACACCAACATTCGTGGTAAAAATATGCATAATAATATTAATATTCGTGGTAAAAATATGCATAATAATATTAATATTCGTGGTAAAAAAGTGCATAATAATACTAATATTCGTGGTAAAAATATGCATAACAGCACTAATATTCGTGGTAAAAATATGCAAAATTATTAAATTTTGAGAAAAACTCTAAAGAATATTACAATTGTAAATAAATTTATTAATAATGTAAATAAAAAATGATATAATACATATAATATTAGTGAAGGGAAGTGTATTTATATGGCTCAAACAAACATTAATATAAGAATGGATAAACAATTAAAAGAACAATTTGATAAATTATGCTCAGATATAGGAATGTCAATGACAACGGCTTTTTGTGTATTTGCTAAAAAGGCTGTAAGAGAAAAAAAAATACCATTTGAAATTACAGCTGAAGATCCTTTTTATAGTACTGCCAATATAGAAAGGCTAAAAAAAGCAATTAAAGATGCAGAAAATGGGAAACTTACTATTCATGATTTGATAGAGGTAGAAGAAGAATAAAGCTTTTACGACTAATTTGCAATAAAACTATTGACTTTTTTGCAGTGAACTATATGACTTTTTTGCAATAAAACTATTGACTTTTTTGCAATAAAATTTTAAAATATAAATAAATATATTTTTGGCGGGGGAATTTAAAAATGTATGAAAGAGAAGTTAAAGAAAGAATAAAAAAAATCAATGATACATTTAGAGTATTAGTCGTAACAGGACCAAGACAAGTTGGAAAAACAACATTATTAGAAAGTGTAATGCCAGATAATATGACAAAAGTTTCATTAGATGATGAAGTTTTAAGAAAAGAAGCAAAGGAAAACCCAAAGATATTTTTAGATTCATATCCTACGCCACTTTTCATTGATGAGGTACAATATGCTCCAGAGTTATTTCCATATATAAAAATGAAGGTAGACAAAGATAAAACAAGAGGGCAATATTGGTTGTCTGGTTCTCAATTATTTGATCTTATGAAAAATGTTACAGAATCACTTGCGGGTAGAGCTGGAATAGTTAAAATGAACAGCTTTACTTATAGTGAAATTGTGAGAAATACAAAAAAAGAAGTTTTTACCCCAGATAATCTAAAACAACATAAATATATAGATGTAAATGAAATATTTGAAAGAATTTTTAATGGAGGAATGCCTGAGCTATATGATATAGAAAATATGGATAGGAATGATTTTTATTACTCATATATCAATACATATATAGAAAAAGATATTAAAAAAATAAAAAATATAGGCAATGTAGAGGCATTTAAAAAATTTATGAGAGATGTTGCTATAAGAACAGGTACAACTCTAAATTATTCTGATATTGCAAATGATATAGGCGTTTCAGTAAATACTATTAAAGATTGGTTTTCGATATTAGTAAGCACAGGACTTATATATTTATTAGAACCATATTCATCAAATAAAATAAAAAGGCTTACTCATATGCCTAAAATAATATTTATGGATTTAGGATTAGCATGTTATTTAGCTAATTGGGAAAGTGCTAAAGCATTGCAATTAAGC
>CANQMG010000035.1 GCA_947624925.1 uncultured Clostridia bacterium
ATGTTTTAAAATTTAAAAAATTATTATTTATTACCAAATTACATATTATTTTCTATAAAAATATGATATACTAATTTTATAGAAAAATTGGAGGAAAAAAAGAATGAAAGATAAATTAGTAAATTTACCAAATTCCTATAAAAAGGATATTGAAAAAGCAGTTAAGTTATTAAAAGATAATGGAGCAAAAGATGTATATATATTTGGCTCCATAGCAAATGGAAAATTTGATGAAAATTCAGATATAGACATTGCAGTCAAAGGGTTAAATGAAAAAGATTTTTATAAAATTGTTAGTATATTAATGTTTGAACTAGATAACGAATTTGATTTAATCGATTTAGATGATAAAGAAAATCGCTTTTCTCAAATGTTGTTAAAAATAGGAGGTTTATTAAAAGTTGGATAGTATAACAAAGGAACAAATTAAATTTAAAATGAACGAAATAGATAAATTATTCATAGAATATGAATTAATTTTCGAAAAAGTTAAAATTCGGAACTCCAGACTTATTTGATATGACAATACTTGGAAGTGTATTACATTCGTTTTATAATGGTTTAGAAAATATATTTGAAATAATAGCTAAAAATATTGATTGTAATATTCCTGTTGGAAATAAATCTCATCAAGAATTACTACATCAAATGGCTAGTGAAAACTCTAATAGAATGGAAATAATTAATGAAGAATTATATATAAAATTAAGAGAATACGCAGCTTTTAGACATTTTTATAGACATGCATATTCATTTCAAATAAGTTGGGAAAAAATGAAACCTTTAATTGAGAATTTATTTGATGTATGGGATATGACAAAATTTAGAATAAATAATTTTATTAATGAATAAGGAAAGAAGTATAATATGAAGAAAGATAAAATAAAGTATTTACATATAGCAATAATTATTATAGGAATAATTTATATATTTTTGCCAGCATTTCATACAAATCTTTGGTTTGATGAAAGTTATTCTGTTGCACTTGCAAAGCACAGTTTTGTAGATATTTGGACAATTGGTAGTCATGATGTTCATCCAATATTATATTATTGGATGTTACATATTTTATTTTTAATATTTGGAAATTCAATATTGGCATACAGACTTTTTTCTGTTATTGCAATCGTAATATTAATTATAATGGGATATACACATATTAGAAAAGAATTTGGAGAAAAGACAGGATTAATATTTTCTTTTTTAGTAAGTTTTTTGCCTGTTATAACAGTTTATGCATCAGAGATAAGAATGTATTCTTGGACTATGCTATTTGTTACAATTATGTTTATATATGCCTATAGAATATATAAAGGAGATTGCAGTAATAAAAACTGGATTATTTTTGCAGTATTTAGTTTAGCATCAGCTTATATGCATTATTATGGACTAATGACAGCAGGTGTTATAAATCTTTTATTGTTTATATACATTATAGTAGATACAATAAAGAAAAGAAAAAAAGACAATACATATAAAATTATAAATAATAATATTATAAAATTTGCTATATCAGCTATAGTTCAGATAGTATTATATATTCCATGGCTTATATTTTTTATTAAACAATATAATCAAGTATCAAAAGGGTTCTGGATACCTAAATCATCACTAGAGGTTTATAGAGAAATATTTGAATTTCAATTTACAGGTAATTTATTAGAAACATTTCATATAAATCATGATATTGCTCTTGTTTTTGCAATTATAATTACGGTATATCTAATATATCAAATATATAAAAGCATAAAAAATAAAGAAAATATATTTCCAGGAATAGTTGCACTTTCAATTTATTTATGCATAATATTAATTGCTCGTATTGTATCTATAAAAACTCCTGTGTTATATGCTAGATATATGTTTACAAGTACAGGTATATTCATATTATTTATGTCATTTTTTATGTCAAAAGAAAAAAATAAATATTTAAATTTATTTATATGTGCTATTATAATCTTTGTTTCTACATATATAACAGTAAATTTAATGAAAGAAAATTATGACAAAGGAAATAAAGGGCCTTTAAAATTAATACAAAACAATATTAAAGAAAATGATATACTTCTATATGGAAATATGGGAAGTGGTTTTGTAATATCAGCATTTTATCCAGAAAACATACAATATTTTTATGATGAAGCAAAATGGAATGTAGAGGAAGCATATAAAGCATATGGACCAAATATGAAAACCATTTATTCGCTAGAAGAAATAGAAGATTATAAAGGAAGGATATGGATTATTGGAGCTGACAATTATGCTATACTTGAGCAATTTTCAGAAGATGAGATTAATGTGTTAATTAAAGAAAAGTTTAGTACTAGATATAAAGGATATCAATATACTGTAACGTTAATTGAAAAAAATAGTTAAGGAGAATATATGTTATTAAATAATAATAGTAATAAAATAGAAGTTTATGCTTTTGTTGGACCATCTGGTACAGGAAAAAGTTATAGAGCACAGATGGTTGCCGGAGAATATAATATAAGTTATATTATTGATGATGGACTATTTATAAAAGAAAATGAAGTTATTGCAGGAGATTCTGCAAAAAAAGCATCAACAAAAATTGAAACAGTTAAACATGCATTGTTTTTAACTGATGAAGAAAAAAATGAAATAAAAAAGGCTATAAAAAAATATAAACCAGAAAGTATATTAATTTTAGGTACATCAGATAGTATGGTAAAAAAAATTGCAGAGAATCTTGGACTTCCAGAAGTTAAAAAATTTATATACATAGATGAAATTGCTACAAAAGAAGAAATGGAAACTGCAAGAAGAATTAGAACTACAGAAGGAAAACATGTTATACCTGTACCAACATTTGAAATTAAAAAGGATTTTTCAGGATATATCTTAGATCCGCTTCAAATTTTTAAATCTAAAGGAATAGGAAATGCGCCATATGTATCTGAAAAATCTATTATAAGGCCAACATTTAGTTATCTTGGCAATTTTAAAATTTCAGATACTGTTTTTAGGCAAATTGTAGAATATTTAGCAAGTAAAGAAGATTCAATAGATAAAGTGAACAAAATAAGAGTAGAAACCATAACAGAAGGAATTTATATTTATATGGAAGTTGTAATAGTATTTGGTTTTAATATTATGAGTTGTTTAAATATTTTTAAAGAAAAAGTAAAAAAAGAGGTAGAGAAACTAACAACAATGAAAGTAGAAAAAATAGATATTGTTGCAAAGGGAGTTAAAATTAATAATAACAATTAAAAAATATTTGGAGGTAATATAATATGTCATTTATTGTAGCAATTGATGGACCAGCTGGGACTGGAAAAGGAACAATAACAAAACTAGTTTCAGAAGAACTTGGTTTAACTAACATAGATACAGGAGCAATGTACAGATGTGTAACATTACAAGCATTAAGAGAAAATATCAAAGTAAATGAAGAAGAAAAAATAGTTAAATTACTAAATAATATAGATATTAAATTAAAAAATGAAAGTGGAAAATTATTAGTTTTTTTAAATGATGTTGATGTTTCGAAAGATATAAGAACTCCAATAGTTGATGAATATGTTGCAAAATTTGCAGCATTAAAATGTGTACGAGATAAATTGACAGTGCTCCAAAGAAAAATAGGAGAAAATTCAAATATTATTATGGAAGGAAGAGATATTGGAACCACAGTTTTTCCAAATGCTAATGTAAAAATATATCTAGATGCATCTATAGAAGAAAGAGCAAAAAGAAGATACAAGCAAGATATTGAAAAAGGTGAAAATATTACATATGAAGAAATTTTAGAAAATATAAAACAAAGACATATTTTAGAAACACAAAGAGAAATTTCACCTCTCAAGAAGGCAGATGATGCAATATTAGTAGATACAACTAATTTATCAATTGAAGAAGTAAAAAATAAAGTTATAGAAATTATAAAAGAAAAAATGTAATATATTGGAGGAAAATATGCTACGAGGATTTATTAAATTTTGTATGAAAATTTTTTCGCTAATTGTATTTAGGGTAAAAACAATTGGACAGGAAAATATAGAAAAAGGAAAACCATATATTATGTGTGCAAATCATAGAAGTAATTGGGATGCACCTATACTTGTTGCATCTACACATAGAAAAGTATATGTTATGGCAAAGGCGGAATTATTTGTTAATGGTTTTATAAAATGGCTTGCAAAGAAATGTTGTATATTCCCTGTTAAAAGAGGGAAGCAAGATATTGAAGCAATAAAAACGTCTCTTAAAATATTAAATGAAAACGAAATTTTAATGATATTCCCAGAAGGAACTAGAAACGGATATGAAAAAAGAGGAAAATTACAAAATGGGACAGCATATATGGTTGCACGTTCAGGAGTACCAGTAATTCCAGTTCGTATAATTGGTGAATTTAAGCCTTTTCATAAGATTATTATTGAATATGGAAAGCCATTAGATTTTAGTAATTATCAATCTAAGAAACCAGAAAAGGAAAATTTAGATATGATAACAGAAAAAATAACACAAGCTATATTTAAAATAGGTGAGAAAAATAAAATATAAAAAGGTGGGTTAAATTATGAATACACAAAAAAGTTTTGATGAATTATTTAATGAAAGTATAGAAAGATTAAATAAATTAGAAAAAACTGTAACAGGTAAAATTATAAATATTACAAAAGATGGAGAAATATTTGTAGATTTAGGATATAAAGCAGATGGTATAATTCCAAAAGAAGAGTATTCTGATGATGAAAATAAAAATCCAAATGAAGAATTTAAAATTGGAGATGAAATAACGGCTGATGTTATAAAAAAGAATGATGGATTAGGAAATGTGTTGTTATCATATAAACGCGTTCAGAAAAGAAATGAGGCTATTGCTGAAAAGCAAAGAAGAATAAAAGAAGCTAAAGAACGTGAAATAAGAAGACAGGAAAGGGCAAAAAATATAGAAGAATTTTGGAATAATTTAAAAATAGGAGATACATATACTGGAATCATATCTAAAATTATGGATTATGGATTATTTGTAGATTTAGGAATAACTAAAGGACTTCTTCATATTTCAGAAGTATTTTGGAGTAAAGATGATAAATTAGAAGATAAATTTAATGTTGGTGATAATGTTGAAGTTACAATAAAATCTTTTGACAAATCTGAAAATAAAATTAATTTATCATATCCATATAAAGGAGAAAATCCTTGGTATGAAGCTGTTAATAAGTATAATGTTACAGATATAATTACAGGTAAAATAATTAGGTTTGCACCATTTGGAGCATTTGTTGAATTGGAAAAGGGTGTTGAAGGATTAGTACATATCTCTGAAATTACAGGACAAAAAAGAGTTACAAAGCCAGAAGAAGTTCTTGAAATTGGACAAATGGTGAATGCTAAAATTATTGATATAGATAAAGAAAAAAGAAAGATTTCTCTTTCTATTAGAGAATTAGAAGGAACATCTAAAGAATACGGATATGAAGAGTTTATTAGTAAATCGTAAATAATAAATAGTAAATACATAGAAAAGTATATATTAATTTTTCTCCATATCACCCCCAACTGCATAGATACTGTAATCTGTCTAATTTCATTAGCCAGAAACAGTATCTAATTTGTCGGTCCCCACAGCGTTCATTACGAAAAATTAATTATATACTTTTCTATGAGAAATTTTCCAGAAATTTTAAGAAATTTTTTTATTTGACAATTATGTTAAATTGATGTATAATTTATATTTGTTAGTCTATAATTAAGGAGTTAAAAAATGAATAATAAAAATATTAGAAATATAGCAATTATTGCACACGTTGACCATGGAAAAACAACGCTTGTAGATGCTTTGTTAAAACAAAGCCATATATTTAGAGATAATGAACAAGTACAAGAAAGAGTTATGGACTCTAATGATTTAGAAAAAGAAAGAGGTATTACAATTCTTTCTAAAAATACTTCTGTTAGATATAAAGACATAAAAATTAACATTGTAGATACTCCTGGACATGCTGATTTTGGTGGTGAAGTAGAAAGAGTTTTAAAAACTGTTGATGGCGTTTTACTTTTAGTTGATGCATTTGAAGGAGCAATGCCTCAAACAAGAGAAGTTTTAAAGAAATCTTTAGCATTAAATTTAAAACCTATAGTTGTAATTAATAAAATAGACAGACCAGGAGCCAATCCAGCAAAAGTTGTAGATGAGGTTATAGAACTATTTATAGAACTAAATGCTACAGATGAACAATTAGATTTTCCTGTAGTATATACATCTGCTAAGCTTGGAATAGGTAAAATGGATTTATCTGATGAAACGACAGATTTAAGTTGTTTATTCGAAACAATTATAAATACAATAGAACCACCAGCATGTGATGAAGATGGAACAATGCAGATGTTAGTTTCAAATATTGATTATGATGATTATGTTGGAAGAATTGCAGTAGGAAGAATAGAACGTGGTAGTATAACATTAGGAATGAATGTTGCTATTTGTAAGAATGATGATAAAATAATAAATGGAAAAATTGCAAAATTATATACTTTTGAAGGACTTAGAAAAGTCGAAGTAGAACAAGCTAAAGCAGGAGATATTATTGCATTATCTGGTATAAGCGATATAAATATTGGAGATACAATATGTGATCCTTCTAATCCAGAAAAAATACCATTTGTAGATATAGATGAACCTACTGTTTCTATGACTTTTAGCGTAAATGATGGACCATTTGCAGGAAGAGAAGGAACTTTTGTAACATCAAGACATTTAAGAGATAGATTATTTAAAGAGTTAGAAAAAAATGTTAGCTTACGTGTAAAAGAAACAGACAGAGCTGAGGCTTTTGAAGTTTCAGGGCGTGGAGAACTTCATTTATCAATTTTAATAGAAACAATGAGAAGAGAAGGCTTTGAACTTTTAGTTTCAAGACCAAAAGTTATATTTAAGGAAATAGATGGAAAAAAATGTGAACCAATTGAAAGACTTGTTGTAAATGTTCCTGATGATTGTATTGGAAATGTTATAGAAAAACTAGGAAGAAGAAAAGCAGAAATGATAAATATGGAACCAGCAGAAGATGGACATACTAAGGTTGAATTTAAAATACCAGCTAGAGGTTTAATAGGATATAGAACAGAATTTTTAACAGATACAAAAGGTGAAGGAACAATGAATCATATATTTGATTCATATGAAGAATATAAGGGAGATATTCAATCTAGAACAAGAGGAACAATAGTAGCATTTGAAAATGGAACATCAATTACTTATGGATTATATAATGCACAAGATAAAGGCGATTTATTTATAGGACCAGGAGTAGAAGTATATGAAGGAATGATAGTTGGCTTAAATTCAAGGAGTGAAGATTTAGCAATAAATGTATGTAAAGAGAAACATTTAACTAATACAAGAGCATCTGGTTCAGATGATGCATTAAGATTAGTACCACCAATACAAATGTCTTTAGAGAAGGCAATTGAATTTATACAAGATGATGAATTAGTTGAAGTTACACCAAAAAATATTAGATTAAGGAAAAAAATATTAGATAGCAAAACGAGAGAAAGAGAAGCAAGAAAAAATAAATAAAAAGATAAATATTCTGCTGATTCAAAAATTCGTCTTAAACTTGCAGTAATAAGAAAATGGAAGGAATTAGAAATAGAAAAAAAGGGAAATGATAGATAATGATATATTATTTAATATAAAAGAAAAAGCTATTGCTGATAAAGTGCCAATTATAATGGATGATACATTAAAAAAGATAAGGGAAATATTAGAGCCTCTTAAACCAATAAAAATATTAGAAATTGGAACAGCTGTTGGATATTCAGCAATCTGCTTTTCTTGTTTCTTAGCAGAAAATGGAAAAATAGATACGATTGAAAGAGATGAACAAAAAGTTAAGGAAGCAAATAATAACATTAATTTAATGGGATTAAAAAACACAATTAATGTTTTGTATGGTGATGCTACTGAAATTTTACCTACTCTTAATGATAAATATGATGTTGTTTTTATAGATGCAGCAAAAGGAAGATATCCATTTTTTTTAGAACAAGCTCTAAGATTAATAAATGATAATGGTATTATATTAGCAGACAATATTTTATATAAAGGTTATGTATTAAGTGATTATAACAAACATAAACAACGAACTGCTGTAAGAAATTTAAGAGAATATATTAGTAAAGTTTCAAATAATCCCAATTTAGAAACAGAAATTTTAGATATAGGTGATGGATTAGCTATAAGTAAATATAAGAGAGGCATTTAAAAATGTGACCTCTCTTTTTTTGAAAAATTTGCAGATTCAGTTATATATTCAGTATATTTTTTATATGATTCTTCTGGAGATAGTTCATGTACTTTATACAATCCAGTTTTTTTACTATGTGAAATTTTTAAAAATATTGGACATTTAGAAGGAGTAATTGCTTTTCCTTTTTTATAATTATGTGCATGACTAGCTTGTCCAAATTTTTGATGTTCTTCCATTCTAAAAGTTCTTATTTGAGTTTCAGATAAAAAATTTGGAGTATTTTCTTTTATATGTTTACGCAATATGTGTATTGCTTGATATCCGCTTTCTTTAGGATTTGATATATAATCTTTTCTTTTATCAGATAATTCTTCAAATTTTTCACCAGAAATTTCATTTTGATATGATGATATAAATTCTGCTATTCTAAAACATGCATCTTTTAAAATTTCTTCATCTGTATTATTATTTACAGAATATACAATTATTTTATTAGCAAAATTATCATATATATTACCACTTTTATGTTCATGAATTTTTCTCAATATTTTTTCTTTCATACTTTCTTCACTTTTAAATCTACCAGAATATTCAAAATCTATATCTGGAAAAGCTCTTTTTAATTCTAAAAATTCTTCTAAAAAATGTGCTTTATATAGTTCTCTATATTCTTGACTATAATATTTTTCATTTAATTTTAGTATTTCCTGAATATATGTATTATTATGGTTACGAGAATTTTGTGGATTTATTCTTAAAGCTTCCTTAAAATCGTTCAATAATTAACACTCCTTAATACTTTTTATGCCAACTAATGTATAATTATACCATATATTTTTAATAAATGCTAGATAAATTCTTAAATTTATGATATATTAGTAAGGAAAATAAATTTTGTTACTATAAAACTAATTAAATTTACGATTAATGCAAAATAAAAACGGAGTGATATTATATGAAGAAACCAGAATTATTAGCACCTGCTGGATCATTTGAAAAAGCAAAAATTGCTTTTTTATATGGAGCAGATAGTGTATATATGGGAACTGCATCATTATCTCTTAGAAGTAGAGTAGAAGTGGAAAATGATGAATTGATAGAAACAATAAAATATGCACATAGTATAGATAAAAAAGTATATGCTGCAATTAATATTTATGCTTGGGATGAAAATTACGAAGATATAAAAAAACAAGCAAAACTATTAAATGAATGTAAAGTTGACGGAATTATAGTTTCAGATGGAGGAGTTTTAGAAATTATAAAAGAATATGCACCAGAAGTCGATATACATATAAGTACACAAGCAAATATTGTAAGTGCACATTCTGCTAATTTTTGGGAGAAACAAGGAGCCAAAAGGGTAATACTAGCACGAGAGTTAAATAAAAATCAAATAAAAGAAATAATAAAAAATACACCAATGAGGCTAGAAACAGAAATATTTGTCCATGGTGCAATATGCTTTGGATATTCAGGAAGATGCTTTTTAAGCGATTTTTTGTCATCTAGAAGTGCAAATCTAGGAGATTGTGCTCAAAGCTGTAGATGGGCATACAATTTATATGCTGAAGAAGCGAATAATCCAGGAAATCTTATGCCACTTGAATATGATAATACAGGTACATATATTTTTTCATCAAAAGACTTGTGTTTAATTAAAGAGCTTCCAGAAATTATTCAAATGGGAGTAGATAGTTTAAAAATAGAGGGACGATTAAAAACTGAGTATTACCTTGCATCTGTAATAAATACCTATAGAAATGCAATAGATGATTACATAAAAAATCCAAATTTATTTGATTATACCAAATATTTAAATGAATTAGAAAAAACTAAAACTAGAGGATTAACTACATTTTATTTTAATGATAGAAATAATAAAGACTTTCAAGAATTTGAAGGAAAACAGTATAATTCAGATTATGAATTCGGTGGAAAAATATTAAAATACGATGAAGAAAAAAGCATAATAGAAATAAGAAATAAGCTAAAAGTGGGAGATACATTGGAAATAATAATTCCAAATCAAATTGATGTGTATAAGTTTATTATAGATAAACTTTGGGATATTGAAACAGATGAACCAATAGAATTTGTAAATCCAGGTAAAAAAGGGCAACAAGTTAAGATTAAATTACCAATAAAATGTGAAGAAAATTGGATTTTAAGAAGGAAAAAGTAATAAATATACTATTTTTCCTCCTTAAAAGATAATATATAGCTTAAAATAAATCCAAAAATTATAATAACAATAGAAACCATACTTAAAATATCAAAATTAAAATTAGGATACAATATTAAAATACTTCCTAAACTAAAACCTATAATTCCATGCATAGTTTCAGTATAAAAATTATCGAGCAAATATTTTATAATTTTCATAAATATAAAAGAACCAATTATAACTCCTATAATCATAGGAAAAATAACACTCATATTTACAATAGTTATAGCACTTAAATATGTAGAATAAACACCAAGTAACATTAAAATTATTGTACTGCTAACTCCTGGAACAATAATGCCAATACTCATACATATTCCGCAAAATAGTAAATAAATAAAGCTAAAAGAATTGGATGTATAGGAAGTATCTACATTAATGTACTTTTCAATCACAAACAATACTATTCCAATTAAAAGAGTTAATAAAAATATAAATGTATTTTTTAACTTACTTTGTTTCTTAAATTTTGCATCGTGTATATTGTATTTGCTAGCTTGCTTTAATAATGCAGGCATTGTACCTAATATTAATCCTATGAATAAAGAGTTAGTTGGAAGAGGATAATTTTCTATTAAAATTAATAAAATATTACTAAATATAAAAAAACCAAACAATCCTCCTAAACATATAGGAAATAAAAATGCCATATTCTTTTTAAAGTCTTTAAATATATTCAAAATACTATTAAGTAATTTTTCATATATTCCAAATGCAATGCATAAAACTCCACTACTAATTCCAGGTAAAATTGCACCAGAACCTATAAAAATACCTTTAATGAAATTACTTAAAAAGTTCATTATATTCTGCACCTCGTTTAATAATATTATAAAAATAGAAGATTATTACTATTGACTATTAATTAAATAATAATTATAATTTAATTAAAAATGAGGTGGAAAATGGCAGAGTTAAGTAAAGAAGATATAATAAATTGTAAAAACAATTCAGATAATAAAGAATATATATTAAATGCAGTTAAAACTGATGGTAGATTCTTAGAATTTGCAAGTGATGAATTGAAAAATGATAAAGAAATTGTTTTGGAGGCTGTTAAAAATAATGCAGAAGCCTTAGAGTTTGCAAGTGAAAATCTAAAATTAGATAGAGAAATTGTTTTTGAATCTGTAAGTAAAATTGGTTGGACATATTGCTATTGTGGTGAAAATTTACTAAATGATAAAGAATTATTACTTGCTGGCTTAAAAAAGAGCGGACAAATTTTATACTTTGCAGATAAAAATTTAAGAGATGATAAAGAAGTGGTAATGGAAGCAGTAAAAAATAAGCCAATAATTATAAAATATGCAAGTTCTAAATTAAGAGCTGATAAAGATGTAGGTATTTTAGCAATGCAAAATGATAAAAAATGTTTTGAATTTTTATCTGATAATTTAAAAGAAGACGAAGATATATTAAATATAAAAAATTCATAAATGAATATAAATTTTGATACTTGGTAATAATATAATTATTAAGTAAGGAGTTGATAATTATGATGATGTTACCAAGAAGAAAAAATGAATTTGATTTATTAGAAGAAATGTTTACTAATCCATTCTTGTTAGATGCATCTGACACTAAATTAATGAGGTCAGATATTAAAGAAAAAGAAAATAACTATCTAATTGACATTGATTTACCAGGATATGATAAACAAAACATAGAAATAACAGTTGACAATGGGTATTTAGTTGTAAATGCAAAAGTTAATAAAGAAGATGAAAAAGAAGAAGGAAAATATGTTCACAAGGAAAGATACTATGGAGAATGTTCAAGAAGTTTTTATATAGGAGAAGATGTAAAATATGAAGATATAAAAGCAAACTTCAAGAATGGTATTTTAAAATTAGTAGTTCCAAAGAAAAATAATGAAAAGCAAATAGAAGAAAGAAAATATATTCAAATTGAAGATTAGCAAATAAAAGCAAGGTAAAATGGAAAAGGGAATGGTTCTCTTTTCCATTTTTTAACAGAAATTTGTTTCATATTATTGATACATATACAATCTTTTATTAAATAATTTAGAAATTATATAGATTTTTTTAAGGAAATAGATTATAATATTGTTACGATATGTAAAGTAAAAAGGATATAAAATAATAGAGGAGTGATTATATAATGACTTATGAATTTGCAAAATATCCTGATGGTACTTTAGCTGTATTTTCTAGTATAGGAAAAAAAGATAACGGAGAAGAATACCTTCGTGTTACTTTTGAAAGACCAAAGGACTATGGATTTGATACTTATGTAGTAGAATTACCAGGATATGAAGTTATTCTAGAAGATGGAAATTATTCTAAAGAAGAAAAGGAAACATTTATGAATATTGTTAAAAATGGTTCTTCATTTTTCTTTAAATATGCACGATTAGGAGGACTAGAAATTGCCTAATATTTTATTATAGTTAATGAAGGGAGAGATGAATATGTCAGGACATTCAAAATGGCATAATATTGCAGCAAAAAAAGGAAAAGCAGATGCTGCAAGAGGAAAAATTTTTACTAAATTAGGAAGAGAATTACTAATAGCTGTTAAAGAAGGTGGACCTGACCCAGCTGGTAATTCTAAGTTGAAAAATGTAATTGCAAAATGTAAAGCTGCAAATATGCCAAATGATACTATAAACAATGCAATTAAAAAGGCTTCTAGTAGTAATGAAAACTACGAGGAAATAACATATGAAGGTTATGGAACAAACGGTGTTGCTGTTATTGTTAGTGCAGCTACAGACAACAGAAATAGAACAGCAGCTGATGTAAGACACGCCTTTGATAAATCAGGAGGAAATTTAGGAACATCTGGATGTGTATCATATTTATTTAATAAAAAAGGATTAATAGTTATTGATAAATCTACTACAGACTTAGATGAAGATTCAATGATGATGCTAGCATTAGATGCGGGAGCAGATGACTTCGAGGCATCTGATGATGTATATGAAATTACTACTTCACCAGAAAATTTCTCAGAAGTAAGAGAAAAGTTAGAAGCTCAAAAACTAGAATTTCTAGAAGCGGATATTAAATTAATACCAACTACATATGTACAGTTAGATGAAACTCAAGGAGAAAAGATGCAAAGATTAATAGATAGACTAGAAGAATTAGATGATGTTGTAGAAGTTTATCATAATTGGGAGGTTATTTATTAAAATGAATAAAAGATTAAGTAAAGAAGATTGGATAAAAAGAATAGTTCATTATTTGGATTTATTAGGAATTACTTATGATGATTTAAAGTATTTAGATGATAAAAAAAAGATGGATAAAATTATAAATAAAAAGTATCGTAAAGCAATGAAAGATAATCATCCTGACACACACGGAGGTACCCCAGAATCTGAAGAAATTACTAAACAAATAAATGAAGCAGGTGAATTCTTAAGTGGTGCTATTGATGCTAATGGTAGTCATAAGTATGAAAACTATATACTTATTTTTAGTGTTTATTTATCAGATGTTATGAAAACATTATATTGCAGAGAAAATGGACAAGATTATTATGTAGATGAATCACATAGTGGTAGATTTAACGGTAACAATCGTGGTGGAATTAATAATCGACCATATAATGGTACATATAAAGGTGACGAACTTGATATATATGATGGTGGTTCAGAAGATGAAGAAGGTGTTTACGATGATGAATTTTTTATAAATATTGTTAATGCTGAAGCAGAAAGAATAAGACAAGAAGAAGCAAGAAAAAAGAAAGAAGAAGTAGCAAGAAAAGATGAAGCTTATATGGACTCTATTGCTAATAATAGAGAACAAAATAAACCAGTTGTAAAAAAATCAACATTTCAAATTATTTTGGATAAACTAAAAAAAGGTATAAAAAAATCATTAACATTTTTAAAAAATAAATTTTCTGAATATATAAGACCATATGATCCATCATTTGATGAACCACCAAGCGATCCAAATGAAGATGGAGAAAAGGAAGATACATCAGGAAAAGATAGACCATTAGATGATATTTATGAAATTTTTCGTAGTGATCTAAGGAGTAAAAAATCTGAAGAATCTAAAGAATCAAAATCAGGTACAATTGCTAGATATAATGGTCAGCCAAATAATGGTCAACCAGATAATGGTCAGCCAAATAATGGGGAAGATAATATACTTTAGTTCTAAATTACTAAAAAAAACATATACTTATAACAAGTATATGTTTTTTTTCTAATAAGAAAATTCTCTTAAATTTTTATTAGATAAAAATGCAACAATAATAACGAAAGGTTTAATTTTAATGAATGAAATAGATATATTGAATTATTTCCCAAATTCAATTTCATATGA
>CANQMG010000036.1 GCA_947624925.1 uncultured Clostridia bacterium
TTATCTAATTTATTATTTTTATTAAATAGCAAATTTTCAAAAAACATTATTAAATATTTGTTATCTTCTTCAATTCCCTTTGAAATGTTGCTATAATTTGCTCTAACTAATGCATTTCTAAAATATAATGAGTTATCCTTAAAAAGCTCATTATTAACATTAAAGCCTTTACTATTTAAATATTTTTGAATAAATAAAGCAGTCGTTCTAGTATTTCCTTCTCCAAAAGGATGTACTTGCCAAATATGTGCAGTAAATTTACATATTCTTTCTATTTTTTCTTTATCTGTTTTATCTATATATTTTTGTCTTGCTTCCTCTTCAAAATCATATTTTAAAGTTTCTCCTATCATAGAATAGTCTGCATATTGTACTGTTTCTCCATTTAATATTGGTTCTTTTTTTGTAATGTTATAATCTCTAAATTCTCCAATATATTTTTCATCAATTCCTATATCGATATTTTCAAATAGTTTTTTGTGATATTGTTTTAATGTTAAGTAATTAAATGTAAAGGCTTTGTCATTTAATATTTTTACTATTCTTACTGACACTTCATCTGCCTGCTTTTCATTTTTATTAACTTTCGCTTTGTCAGTATTTTCATAATATTTCTTTACTTCTTCTTCAACAATTTCATAACTTTTTTTGCCAATAATATTTTCTGTTGCTAAATCTACCATATATTTAGAAGGAGTAAGATTATCTACTGCTTGCAATCCAAATGCAATATTCCAATTTAATTGCCTTTGTTTTGAATCTTCTGTTTCTCCAATTCTTTCATATTTAATTTTATTTAAATAATTTTCATCCATAATCTTAACCCCATTTTATTAATCTGATTTGTTTATTTGTCTTTTTTTAAATACTATTTAAATTCTACGCAATTCAATTCATTAAAACTTATTAATCATTATTACTTTTTAAATTATTATAAAAATTTTTCTTATATTAAAAAAGTATCTTTATTTCTATCTATTAAGTTATGAGCTATTTCCATTTCTTCTGGCTTGTTGATATAAATTATTTTAAATTTTCCTGATGTAGTTTTATTTATAATGTATTAAACTAATTTAGTGGTTTCATAGTTGGGAAGAATAGCACATCTCTTATTGAAATAGAATCTGTTAATAGCATTATTAATCTATCTAAGCCCATTCCTACTCCACCTGTTGGTGGTAAGCCTATTTCTAATGCATTTACAAAGTCTTCGTCCATTCCTCCTGCTTCTTCATCTCCTTTTTCTTTTGCCTCAACTTGTTTTAAAAATCTTTCATATTGATCTATTGGGTCATTTAACTCTGAATATGCATTTCCATATTCTCTTCCACCTATAAATAATTCAAATCTTTCTACTAACTCTGGAACATCCTTTTTTCTTTTGGTTAATGGAGAAATTTCTACTGGGTAGTCCATTATAAATGTAGGCTGAATTAATGTTTCCTCTACAAATGTTTCAAAGAACTCATTTATTATATGTCCTCTTGTATTTTTTATCTCTTCATATTCTACACCTTTTTCTTTTGCTATCTTTTGAGCTTCTTCATCAGTCTTTATAGTATTAAAATCTACACCAGTAACTTCTTTAATTGCGTCTATCATTGTAACTCTTCTCCAATGTGGTGTTAAATCTATATCTACCCCTTGATAAGTAATTTTTGTTGTTCCTAATACATTTTTTGCAACAGTTGATACTAATTCTTCTGTTATATTCATCATATCATAATAGTCTTCATAAGCAGAATACCACTCTATATTTGTAAATTCAGGATTATGCTTTATGTCCATTCCTTCATTTCTAAAATTTTTTCCTATTTCAAATACTTTATCAATACCACCAACAATCAATCTTTTTAAGTTTAATTCTGGTGCTATTCTTAAATACATTTGTATATCTAAAGTATTATGGTGAGTTATAAATGGTCTTGCAGCATCGCCTGTTGCAACAGTTGTAAGAGTTGGGGTTTCTACTTCCATATATCCCTTTTCTTCCATAAATTTTCTAATTTCTTTCATTATTTTACTTCTAAGAATAAAGGTTTGCTTAACTTCTGGATTTACTATTAAATCTACATATCTTTGTCTATATCTTAAATCCATATCTTTTAAACCATGAAATTTTTCTGGTAACGGTCTTAATGATTTGCAAAGAAGCACAACTTCTTTAGCATGTATTGAAATTTCTTCTGTTTTTGTTTTAAAAACAAAACCTTTTAATCCAATTATATCTCCTATATCATATGTCTTAAATTCTTTATAACTTTCTTCTCCTAAATCGTTTATACTAACATAACTTTGTATTTTTCCTCTTGAATCTTGAATTGTACAAAAAGATGCTTTTCCCATTATTCTTTTTGCCATTATTCTACCAGCAATTGAAACATCTTTACCCTCATAATTTTCATAGTTATCTTTTATATCTTGAGAAAATTCTGTTCTATCATATTTTGTAATTTCAAAAGGATTTTTTCCATTTTTTTGAAGTTCATATAATTTTTCCTTTCTAATTTTCATTAAATTATTTACATCAACTTCCTGTTCATCTATATTATTTTCTATCATATAAACACCCCTTTATTATAAAAATATATGGTATATTATATAACATAAATATACATAAGTAAATAACAAAACATTATAATTTTCTTTAAAATTTAACTTTTCATTAACATTCTTGCATGTTGTAAAGATATATCTGTTATTTCTCCGCTTGCAATTCTAGCAATTTCTTTTTCTTTTTCCTCATTATTTAATAATTTTATCTTTGTTTGTGTTTTTTCATTTATTGTTTCTTTATTTATATAATAATTATAATTTCCTTTTGCAGCAATACTTGCTAAATGAGTTACACATAATACTTGATGATATTTTGAAATAGATTTTAGTTTATTAGCTACACTCTTTGCTGCAATTCCACTTATTCCTGTATCTATTTCATCAAATATTAATACTGGAACTGTATCTACATTTGATAATACATTTTTTATAGCAAGCATAATTCTGGACATTTCCCCTCCAGATGCAATTTTTGCAAGTGGCTTATAGCTTTCCCCTATATTAGTACAAATTAAAAACTGTACTTCATCTTTGCCATTTTTATTATATTCATCCGTATTATGTATATCTATTTTTAATTTTGCATTTTTCATTTCTAAATCTATAAGCTCATTATTTATTTTATTTTGAAGATCTGTTGCATATTTTTTTCTTATTTCATTCATTTTAGCTGATAATTCATTCATTTTTAGACTTATACAATTTATTCGTTCTTTTATTTCATTATTATGTTCTTCAAGGTTTTCTATATTATTAATTTCTTTTTTTAAGTCTTCTTTGTATTTTAATATTTCTTCTATATTGTTTCCATATTTTCTTTTTAAGGAAAATATTAAATCCAATCTATTTTCTATATAATCTCTTTGTTCTTCATCAAAATAAGTATCATCTCTTAAATTTGTAATTTCTCTTCCAGTTTCTTGTAAATCATAATATACGCTTTTTAATTCACCTAAAATTTTAGAATAATTTTCATCAATGCTTTCTATTTTTTCAAATGCTTTAATAGCTTTATTAATAGAATTTATACTATTTTCACTAACCTCATAATCTGCAATATTTAAATTTTCACTGATTTTTTCAGAATTCATTATTATATTTCTATCATTTTCTAATTCTTCATCTTCGTTTAATTTTAGATTTGCGACTTCTATTTCATTTAATTGATATTTCAATAAATCTAGCTTTCTTTGTTTTTCTTTTTCATCTCCATAATTATTTTTAAGTTCTGTATTTAAATTATTATATTCTTTGAATAGTTCTTTATATTCTTCTTTTATATTGCATATATCTTTAGATATGTATTTGTCTAGATATTCTATATGTGTTTGTGTATCTAAAATATTTTGGTTGTCATGCTGACCATGAATATCTATTATATTTTTCATAAATTCTTTTAATTCATTTACAGTTACCATTCTTCCATTTATTTTGCACATATTCCTTCCATTTGAATATATTTCTCTTGACACTATAATATTTCCATCTACAGACATTAAATTATCTGGAAGATATAAACACACCTCTACATATGAATATTCTTCACCATTTCTTATCATTTCTTTAGAAAATCTTTCTCCAGATATAATACCTAAAGAATCAATTATAAGAGTTTTTCCTGCTCCAGTTTCTCCTGTTAAAATATTTAAAGCATTATTTAAATTAATACTTAAATCATCTATTATACCAATATTTTTTATATGTAACGTAGTTATCATAATATTCCCTCCATAGTATGTATGAAAATTTGTTCGTGTAAATTATATAATAAAAAAAATATTTGTCAATAGTTTTTACAAATTTTTGTTTGTAAAATTGCAAATAAAAAAAATCCCCCGCCGAAGCCGTAAGGTGAAGAAATTTTAATGGACCTGTACTCACACAGGTGGGTGCTTGCCTAAATACTTATGGGTTTCTTATATAAATATAAGCATACACGCCATATTTAGAGATGGGCTCCCTTTCCAAAACTTGTAGGTTCTAAAATTTCAGTCTACACGCACAACGCAGGGTGTTGTGAATTATTATTTAATTGTTAATATTATATTAACATATACTAAATTATATTTCAAATTCAATTACTATGATTAAATGTTAATAATTTTATTTTATTTAATTTATCTCTTTTTTTCTAAATTTAAATAAGTTTTTTACTCTTTTATATTATTTGCTTTTTTACATTATTTATGCTATAATGTATGTAATATTGTGAGATGAATTATCAATGTTTTATTCTTATATTCTAATAAAATAAATTACTAAAATTAATATTCCAAATATTATTCTATAAATTGCAAATCCTTTAAAACTTCCCTTTTTTAAATAATTTAATAAAAATTTTATAACCAAAATACCAATTATAAAACTAACTATAATTCCTACAATAAATGGTATGCTGAAAACAAAATCTTTTAATTTATATATAGTGGCTGCAAGCACTATTGGAGCAGATAGCATAAATGAATATTTAGCTGCAGATTCTCTATCTACTTTTAAAGCTCTTCCCATAGTCATTGTTACTCCTGAACGTGAAACGCCTGGTATAAAAGCCAAAGCTTGTGATAAACCTATTAAAAAAGTTTGTTTTAAATTCATATCTTCATATTTAACTTCTGATTTTGAATATTTATCTACTATATATAATAAAATTCCCATTACAATTAATGCTATAGCTATAATTACAGGTTTTGTAAGTGCATCTTCTAAAAAGTGATCTAACAAAAATCCTATTGCTCCACCAGGTATTGTAGCTATAACAATATACCAAAACATTTTTCCAGCTGTTGATTTTTCTTTTTTTACTACTTGCTTATATCCTCCTATTATTAAGTCTATCCAATCTTTAAAAAAGAATATTCCAATTGCTAATAATGTACCAGCATGTAAAGCTACATCAAATGCTTCAAAAGATGTAACAAAGTCTGCATTTTCTGTCCATTTAAAAATCCATGGTATTATATTTAAGTGTGCAGAACTTGATATTGGTAATAATTCTGTCACTCCTTGTATTATTCCTAATATTATTGCTTGTATTAAACTCATATTAATTCTCCTTTATTTCATCAAATATATTATATAATGTTTCTTTAATAAATTCTGCTGACGTTACAGGTGCAACCTTTCCAGGCAATGATAATGCTAGAATATATGGTATATTTTTTTCTTTTATAGCCTCTTTACTTACTCCGCCTGGATTTGAAGCTAAATCTATAATTAAACAATCTTGTCTTATATTATTTATATTATTTTCATCTATAATTACATATGGAATTGTATTTATAATAATATCAAACTTGCCTAAATTTTCATCTAAAAATTTTAATGGTATTGGATTATATCCATAAGCCTTTATCCAGGCTAAATCTGAATTTTTTCTTGCTTCACAAGATACTATTGCTCCAATTCCTTCTAACATTTTTGCTAGTATCTTTCCTATTCTTCCAAATCCCATTACTAAAACATTACTTCCATGTAATGTCCTTTGGGTTTCTTCAATTGCAATTTTAATTGCTCCTTCTGCTGTTGATATTGCATTTAAAACAGATAGCTCTTCCCTTTTTAATATATCAATAACATTTACATTTCTCTCTTCTGCTTCGTTTAATACAGTCTGTTTTAGGGCACCACCTATTAAAGTTTTTCCTTTTATTAAATTAAATAAATCTGATATATTAACTTTTTCTTTACTAAATGGTGAATTAATATTTTCTCCATTACTAGAGAATGGAATAGGACCTAATATAACATCCGATTCTATAACAGCATCTTCAATTGAAGAACATTTAATAAATTGATTATTATCATAATTTTCTAATGCATATGTAAAAACTTCTACTCCCTCTTCTACAAGCATATCAGCTAATTTTGCAATTCTTAAATCTCCACCAATTATAGAAATTTTTTTTATCAAAATAATCACTCCCTTTAAAAACTATTTTATTATCAATTTTAATTAATATGATAGAATAATCTAGTTTTCTCTTTCTCTATTTGTATCTTTCTCCATATTTATTGTACTTCTGTATTTTAAGTCATTATGACTTAATTTTCCTACTAATTTATTAGTATCTTCCAAATGTTTTTCAGCATTTATTTCTTTTAATGATAATTTACTTTTTCTTTCTTCTATGTCTTCTTCATCAATGTTTGGATAATTTATATATCCCTTTATCGGTATAAATACTGGCTCTGCTTCTGCTTTCTTATAATAGATTGGATCTAATTCTATAGCCATATTTATATAATTTATAGCATTTTCCTTATCATTCCTAATCATACATATTTTAGCAATGTAGAAATATGCTTTTGGAGATAATTCTTCATCATCTATACATTTCATAAAGTATTTTTCCGCTTCATCAATATCTCCTAAAATTAAGTTTATTTGTGCAATATTATAATCTGTATGATGCATTAAAGTATTTATTGTGGCTGCCTTCTCATAACACGTTTTAGCACTTGAAAAATCGTTTAGCATTGTGTAAATTATTCCCATACTATAATAAATATCATAATTATTAGGATGATATTTCAAAGCTTCTGTAACAATTGTTAAAGCTTCTTTATATCTTTCTTGTTCACAAAGTAAATCTCCTAATGTTATTGTTGCTTCTAGGAAATCAGGTTTTTTGCTATTTAAATTTTTTAGCATCTCAATTGCTTCATCTTTACTTCCTAAATCTTTTAATAAGAGCGTTATTTTATAATATGAATCGTAATCTTGTTTATCTATTTCAACAACTTTAACATATTCATCTATTGCCTTTCTCATTCCGCCTTCTTGCTCATAAATTTGAGCTAACATTTTATGTCCTATTTTGCTATTTGGATATTTGTTTATAAGTGAGACTAATATACTTTTAGCTTTTTTATTGTTTTTAGATATAAGAGCAAGTTTGGCCATAGGTACCCAAAATAATTCTGTTATATTAATTTGTTTGTGTTCTAAATATAATACTATTATTGGTATTACAATTGCTAATATAAATAATATTATTTTTACAAACCAATTAATAGGTATTCCAAATATTAGCATTATAAAATTGACAGCTATTCCAATTGCTTCTATACAAATTATAATTAAATATGTTATATCACTGTTTTTTAACATTTTTAAAAGTATAATAGAAAACAAAGCAAAAGCAATTATGTTAAATAGTATTTCTCCTAGCATATTTTACTCCTTTAATTTTATAGTATAATTTTAATCTATTTTTTTATAATTGTCTATAATTTTTTTATTTATTTTACGAATTATAACTAAATTTTTCTGAACAATATGCATAAATATAGCGACTTTACACTAAGAAAGAGATGTAAGTTTTTACATACATCTCTTTTTTTATATTATGAGAAATTTTTTATTTCTTGTTTTATTTTATTAATAAAATCATCTTTGCTCATTGCTCCTATGTCTCCATCACTTCTTGTTCTTACACCTACAGAATTTGTTTCTATCTCTTTTTCTCCTACAATTAACATATATGGAACTTTTTGAAGTTGAGCTTCTCTAATTTTATACCCTATTTTTTCATTTCTGTCATCTAGTTCACATCTAATTTCTTCTTTTTCAAGTTCTTCTTGTAATGATTTTGCATATTCAACATATGCATCTGTAATAGGTAATATTTTAACTTGAATAGGAGATAACCATAATGGAAATGCTCCTTTTTTCTCTTCAATTAAGAATGATAAAAATCTATCAAAAGTTCCAAGTATTGCTCTATGAATTACAACCGGTCTATGTTCTTTTCCATCTTCACCTATATATTCTAATTCAAATCTTTGAGGTAATAAAAAATCTAACTGACATGTAGATATTGTTATATCATGACCAATAGCAGTTTTAATTTGAACATCAAGTTTTGGTCCATAGAATGCTGCTTCTCCTTCTGCTTCATAAAAATTTAAATTCATCTGTGTTAATATCTCTCTTAACTGACTTTCTGCCATATTCCACATTTCATCATCATCAAAATATTTTTCCTTATCATTTTTATCTCTTAATGATAATCTAAATGTATAATCTTTAAATCCGAAATCTTTGTATACAGAAAGTATTAAATCAACAACTTTTTTAAATTCTTCTTTTATTTGATCTGGTCTTACAAATAAGTGTGCATCATTTTGGCACATTTGTCTTACTCTTTCTAATCCACAAACACTTCCGCTTGCTTCATATCTGAAATCATGAGCTAATTCTCCAATCCTTATTGGTAAATCTCTATATGAATGAAGTTTATTCTTATATATAAGCATATGATGAGGACAATTCATTGGTCTTAAAACTAATTCTTCATTATCCATCTTCATAACAGGAAACATATCTTCTTTGTAATGATCCCAATGTCCACTAATTTTATATAATTCAACATTTGCAAGTGATGGTGTATAAACATGCTGATATCCCATTTTTATTTCTTTATCTTGAATATATCTTTCTAGTAATCTTCTTACTGTCGCACCATTTGGTAAATACATTGGCAAACCTGAGCCAACAAGTTCATGTGTCATAAATAAATCTAATTCTTTACCTATTTTTCTATGATCTCTGTTTTTCGCATCTTCTAATAACTGTATATGCTCTTCTAGTTGACTAGCTTTTGGAAAAGATATTGCATAAATTCTTTGTAGCATTTTATTTTTTTCACTACCTCTCCAATAAGCACCTGATGATGATAAAATCTTAATTACCTTAACTTTTCCTGTACTTTCTAGATGAGGTCCAGCACATAAATCTGTAAAATCTCCTTGTTTATAAAAAGATATTTCTTCCCCTTCTGGTAATTCGTTAATTAACTCTTCCTTGTAAATTTGACCTTTCATTAAATCTAGCGCTTCTTGTTTTGGCAAAATAAATTTTTCAATACTAATATTTTCTTTTATTATTTTTTTCATTTCTTCTTCTATTTTTTGTTTATCTTCTTCTGTAAAAGGTTTATCTATATCGAAATCATAATAAAATCCTTCATCTATTGCAGGTCCTATTGCAAATTTTACATTTGGGAATAATCTTTTAACAGCTTGTGCCATAATATGCGCACTTGTATGCCAATATGCTTTTTTACCTTCTAAACTACTTTCAAATGTTTCTATTGTTAAATTACAACTATCTTCTAATTTATATCTTAAATCTTTAACTTCTCCATTTACTTTTCCACAAGTTGCAACTCTTGCTAATCCTTCACTAATTTTTTTTGCAACATCTATTATAGTTGTTCCTTCTTCTACCTCCATAATTGATTCATCTTTTAATGTAACTTTAATCATAATAAAATCTCCTTTCATTTAAATATTATTTATTTCAAATATTATGTTTAATTATACATAATATATTAATAAGAATCTATATATTTATTATTTAAATTATTAATTATTATGCATTTACAAACTTTTCTTAAAAAATACATAAATAAGAATGGTAATGTAGCTTGTATAATTATCATAATTATTGAAAAGAAAATACCAGTATTATTATATATTATTTCTATTATAGTACCTGGAAAGTTTTTTGAAATAAACATTAGGTTACTATCAAAAATTAAGTTAAATATATATGCAATTATACTAATAAGTAATATTAATGTAAAGTAATATTTAATATCTGACAACTTTATTTCTATATAATCAGTTATATTCATTAAAATTCCTATATATATCATAATTCCATGCAATACAAAACTTTGTATACTTATATAGTGAAATATCGGATAAATTGTAATTGATGTTGAAGGGTAAATTAAAAAACAAATTCCAGCAACAATTCCTCCAGTTGATAAAAATACATCTCCTACTCTTTTTAATGTTCCACTACAAAAACCGCTAAGTATTCCTGCATAAAGAATTAAGCTACAAAAATACAAAGGTATATATGTATTAGGATTTGAAATATTACCTATTACTATATTAAATATTATCTTTATTATTTCAAGTATCCATACTATAATAGTTGCATATTTTATTGTTTTTTTTACCTGCTCTTTATTCATCTTTCTAGATAAAAATAATGCTATACATATTAATATAAATGTTATTGTAAATAAAATTAAATGTCCATAGCTATACATACCACATGCTTCTATTTCGTTTGGTTTTGAGAAAAACATTTTATCCTCCATTTTACTGTGAAATTCTTATATTAACTTTAAATATTATATCATAAAAAAAATTTATTTTGAATATTTTTTCTTTTAAATTTTATTATTTGCAATTATACTACAAAAGGTTCTCTTTCAAAACAATATTAATCCTTTTACTATGATATTCTTGATGCTTTAAAGGTTTTTTTATTAACTATTATCTTTATTCCATCATCTATTTGATTTAATAATGAAAAATGAATAATTAAAATGTGCTTTATTTGCAAATTCTAATTATTCATTATTAACTATTCATTATTATATATTAATTGCGAGGTGTTTTCACCTCGCACATTTTGGCTCCTCTTGTTGGACTCGAACCAACTCCTCAAGCATCAAGCTAGTTGTTTCAGTCTTTGTCTTTCGCAAAGCCTAAAACAACAGTTTATGCCTATTCAGAAGCTCCTTTCTTCGTCCACTGGACGCAGTCGCTTCTTCATCAGTTAATAGCTAAAGCTATAACACCGATAGGTCGTTTTTTCTTTTAACATAGAAAAAACAGATAGTATTCTATCTGTTTTTTTGGCTCCTCTTGTTGGACTCGAACCAACGACCTATCGGTTAACAGCCGAGCGCTCTACCAACTGAGCTAAAGAGGAATATTTAATTTATGAAATGATTATATATTATTGTTTTTAAAATTTCAATACTTTTTTAAAAATTTTTATATAAATATTTTTTTACTATTTCATAAAATATTTGTACACCTATTAACATAGGGTTTTCACCTACTTGAAAATTTTCATTATGCTGAGGATAATACTGATTTTTTTTACATCCAACAAATATTAATGCTCCTGAAACTTCATTTAAAAAATATGAAAAATCTTCTGAACACATTGTTTTATAATCTGTTACTACATTTTTTACAATTTTTTTTGATAGTTCTTCAATTGTTTTGGCTTCTTCATATGAATTAATCGTTGCTGGATATTCACTAATAAATTCTATATGCGCCTTTCCATTCATTGAAGTAGCTACTCTTTCTATTAAATCTTTTAATTTTTCTTTTATATCACATCTTAAATTATTATCATATGTTCTGCATATTCCTTTTAAATATGCATTTTCAGGTATAACATTATTATTATTTCCAGCTATTATTGATGTTATACCCAATACTAACATTTTATTTGTATTATTTATATTTTTTTCCATTATATTTATTTCTTCTATTATTTTATTAGCAATATATATTGGATTTACACAGCTTTGTGGAATTGCTGCATGACCACTTTTTCCATATATAGTAATATTAAAAGGATCTGTTGATGCCATAATTGGTCCATCTTTTATAGCTATTGTATCTTCCTCAAATTCACTCCACATATGTATTGCAAATGCTTTGTCTACTTTTGGATTACTTAATGCACCATTTTGTATCATCGGCTTTGCTCCGCCATTTTCTTCTTCATCTGGCTCAAATAAAAGTTTTACAGTACCATTTATTTTATCTTTATTATCTATTAACAATTTAGCAAGTGCTAACATTATTGTCATATGAGCATCGTGTCCACAAGTATGTTTTAACCTACCCGTGTTATCCATACAAACAGCATCCATATCTGTTCTAAATAGTATACAAGGTCCATTTTCTTTTCCATATAATGTTGCAATTATACCTGTATTATATATTTTATCGTCAATAGCTTTATATCCCATATTAATTAATCTTTTTTTTATATAATTTGAAGTCTCAATTTCTTTAAGACCTTTTTCTGGATGACTCCAAAAAAATTCTTTATCCTCATTTATTTGATTTCTTAATTTCCAAATATCTTCTTCTATATTCATACAAATCCCTTCACTCTAAATAATATTTATAGTCTTAGATTTTCTTCTAATTTAACTTTTCCACCATATTTTATTATAATTGGGGTTGCAATAGATAAGAAATCACACGTTTTAGATTGAATTTTTCTAGCTCCTGGAATTACAACTGCATTTTCAGGTATAACAATTTGATTTTCACAATTTGGAGTAATTATTTTATTATTTACATTATCATATATTGGGGTACTAGCTGTAATAGTTGTACCTGCACCAATAATTGCATTTTTCTTTATAATAGTTCCTTCTGTTATTTTAGCTCCAGCACCTATAAATACATTATCTTCAACGATTACAGGATATGTTCCAATTGGTTCTAAAACTCCTCCTATAATTGTACCAGCACCTATATGGACATTTTTTCCAATTTGTGCGCATGAGCCTACTAATACCAATGAATCAACCATTGTTCCGTCATCAATATATGCACCTATATTAGTATAATTTGGAGGCATAAAGGTTACTCCTTTACCTATATACACTCCATCTCTTATAGAAGTTGTATGAGATACAGTTCTTATATTTTCTTTTATAGATATATGTCTTTCTCCTAATGTATCTTTATCAAAATATCCTTCATAAAATTTACAATTTTCGCCATATTTAAAACCTAATAATATAAACTCTTTAACCCATTTATTTATTTTCCAATTTTCATCATCTTTAAATGCAACTCTTATATTTCCTAAATTTAAATCTTGTTTAAATTCTTTCCATATATTAAGAAAATTTGCCCTATCAATTTTAGAATTTTTTTCTTTCGATAAAAAATCTAAATATTTTTGCATAATATAAATCTCCTTTTATTTTATAAAATATATTATGCAAAAATGTATTTACTGTTACTGTTTATATATTAATTTATTAACCAATTAGTATTAAAAATTAACCACATAGTTAAAATATAATGATGTTTTTTTACTTATATGCTATAATACAAATAACAACTAAAAAGAAAGAGAGATTGTTAAAATGAATATAGAAATAAAATTAGATGAAAAATATGATGAACCTAAACTTGTTATATATGTTAAACAAGTAGATAAAAATATTGCTGAAATAATAGACAGTATATCAAGCATTAATCAACAAACTTTAAAAGCATATAAGGATGATAAATTATATATTTTAAATCAAAAAGATATCGAAGCTATTTACTCTGAAAATAGTAAAATAAATGTAAGATTAGAAAATGAAACATATACAATAAAAAATAGACTATATGAATTAGAAAATATACTTAATAAAAATTCATTTATTCGAATATCTAATTCTGAGATAATCAATTTTGATAAAGTTAAAAATATTGATTTCAAAATTCTTGGAACTTTAGTTATAAATTTCAAGAGTGGAAATAAAGCATATGCTTCAAGAAGGTATATACCAAAAATAAAAGAATTTTTAAAAATTTAGGAGGTGATTGAAGTGAAAAAAGAAAGTATTGCAAAAAAAATTCTAGTTTCTTCTTTAATGGGTTTTCCAGTTGGAATAGCATTACTTATGATAGCTTATATATGTATATATTATATAATTGGTGAAAATATTTTTCGTACAGAAATAGGTAATCTACAAAATATCGAAACATTAATTTCACAAATGTTAACTATAGGATTATCTTATTATATTTTATTTATCCATTTTCATATATTCTTACATTTATACAACAAAGATGTTAATGATAAAATTAATAAACACCTATATAAAACAGTTTCAATATCATTATTATCTTTTATAGAACTCATTATAGCAGTAATTCTTGCAAGTACCGAAAAAGTATTTACAAAAAATATATCAACAATGAATATAATAATTTTAGTTATATTATATGCTACATATGGTATATTCTTTATGGTAAAAGGTGTTTTTGAATGTAGCATAATAAAAAACATAAATGCCAAAATTCAAGAAAAAAATAAAGTTGAAAGTAAGTAACATAACATAAAAAGCAATACTTATTGGTATTGCTTTTTTGGTGGCTCGAGGTGGAATCGAACCACCGACACAAGGATTTTCAGTCCTCTGCTCTACCGACTGAGCTATCGAGCCAAATAATATTTATATTAAAAAAATGGCGACCTGGAACGGGCTCGAACCGTCGACCTCTAGCGTGACAGGCTAGCGTTCTAACCAACTGAACTA
>CANQMG010000037.1:0-12500 GCA_947624925.1 uncultured Clostridia bacterium
GTGAGCCATCCGCGACTCGAACGCGGGACAACTTGATTAAAAGTCAAGTGCTCTACCACCTGAGCTAATGGCCCATATCACCAATTAAATATATAAGCAGTCATTTACGCGACTGCCTATATATATTACTACATTTTTTATAATATGTCAATGTTTTTGTGAAAATTTTATGAATTTAATTTTTCAACTAAATCATTAACATCTATTCCATGAACATCACATGCTTCTTCTAAAGTTTCTGCTTGTGAAGCTGGACAACCTAGACAATGCATACCTGCTTCTAATAAAATATCTGCTTTTTCTGGAGCCTCTTGTAATAAATCTCCAATTTTAGTTGTTTTTTCTATTTTCATCATACCCTCCTATAATTTAACAAATTTTTATTTGTTTACAAATAATAATAATTTTAACTGTATGAACAGCTGTTGAAACTACCCTTTTTTAATTTATGAATAAATTATCTTTTTTCATATTTTAACATAAATTTTAAAAAAAGTATAGACATATTTATTTTTTTGTTGTATTATTGTAAAAAATTACAAAAGGTGGTGGTTAGAATTGATAAATTACTAAATTTATTTTTTATATCTTATATTATTAATGTTTTCATTTGTTTTTATTCAATTTATACTTTTTTCGATATTTTTATTTTCCATAATTTACAAGGTTCAAAATTAAATATCAAAAAAAATTCATTAAACTAAGGAGTTATTTTAATGTTTGCTAATACATTTATTAGGAGATTATTTTTCGTTGTGTCTTTTACTCTTATTTCTGTAGTAATTTGCCTTTTTATATTTTATCCTATATTTATTTCAAATAATATAATTCTTAACTATGGATTACATCCATTTAATATTACATCTGAAAGTCCGGATTTATGGATATTTATAAAAAAAACGTATATTTTATCATATATTTTATCTTCTTTAATAATTTCCAATTATATTTATTCATTAATATGTAATAAAAAAATTAAGAAAAAGAAAGAAGAAAAAGAAAAAAAGGAACTTTCTAATGGTTTAAATTTATTAGTGGGATATTCAAATAATAATAAAATATATTTACCAGAAAAAAGTCTTTTTCAAAATATCCTAATTACAGGTACAATTGGATCAGGGAAAACAAGCTCTGCAATGTATCCTTTTACTAGACAATTATTGAGTTATGATTCTTTTTTTTCAAATTCTAAATTAGGTATGTTAATTTTAGATGTTAAAGGAAATTATTATAGACAAGTATATGAATATGCAAAATTATATAATAGATTAGATGACTTAATTATCATACAATTAAATGGAGATATAAAATATAATCCTTTAGATAAGCCAAATTTAAAGCCATCTGTTATTGCAAATAGATTAAAAACAATTTTAACATTATTTTCAAAAAATAATTCCGAATCATACTGGCTCGATAAAGCAGAGCAAATCTTATGTGAATGTATAAAATTATGTAGGCTTTATAATAATGGTTATGTTACTTTTTTAGAGCTACATAAATTAATTACAACACCTGATTATTATAAAGATAAATTAAATATTTTAAGAAAAAATTTTATATCTGGAAAACTTTCAAAACAAGATGTATTTGACCTTTTATCTGCTTTGGAATTTTTTGAAAAAGAATTTAATTCATTAGATCAACGAACATTATCTATATTAAAATCTGAAATAACTCGTATGACTGGTTCATTTGTATCTGACTTAGATGTATTAAATGTATTCTGTCCTGAAAAGGAGAATTTAAATTTTTTTGGTTTTAAGGATGTAGTAAATTCTGGAAAAATCGTTGTTTTAAATATGAACATAGCAGAATATAAAAATCTCTCAAAAATAATTGCTGCATATTTAAAACTTGATTTTCAAACAGAAGTATTGTCAAGATTATCTAATAATAATTCTGAAGATATAAAAAAAGTAGCATTTATTAGTGATGAATTTCATGAATATGTAACAGATACAGATGCTGATTTTTTTGCACAAAGTAGAGAAGCAAAATGCATTAATATTGTTGCGACTCAAAGCTATACTTCTTTACTTAATTCCCTAAAAGATGAATATACAGTAAAAGCAATTACTCAAAATCTAGTAAATAAATTTTGGTTTAGGACAGATGATATATACACAATAGAAGAAGCACAAAAACAAATTGGAAAAGAAGAAAAGAAAAAGGAATCTAAAAGTATATCAGAAAATTCAAAAGAAACAAATTATAATTATTTAACACACAAATTTAGTTCTAGAGGTTCAAACGTTTCAGAAAGCATAAATAGCTACACTCAATTAGACTATATTTATGAAACTAATTTTTTTACACAAAAGCTTGAAACATTTTCTTGTATAGGATTTTTATCAGATGGTACATCTATTCTTCCACCACAAAAAATAAATTTAATTCCATATTTTATAAATCAAGAATAAAAAAATTTATTATTTTATATCAATAAAGGAGGGTTTTATTTAATGAAAAATAAAAAAATAAAATATTTATTATTTATTATTTACTTATCTATAATTTTTATAATATTTTCACATAGCTATTCTTTGGCTGCCAATTATCCAAATTTAGTAAAAAAAATAAATTCAGCATTTGAGTCAATAGAAAGTTGGCTACTAAAACTTGCTACACCTGCAGCTGCTGTTGCAGTTGGAAGCGGAGTTTTTATACGAAAATTCAGCTTTGGAGATGAAGAAAAAATAAGAACAGGAAAAAATTTGATTCGTGGCTCATTATTTTCTTATGCATTTATATTACTATTAGATTTAATTTTATCAGCAATTAATGGATTGCTTTCATAAAAGGAGGTGTTTTCCCTGGATTCCTCTAGCATTACTAGCAATATTATAGATGCAATAAATAAAATGTTCCAAAATATATTTTCTTCTGTAGATTCTAGTTTATATGAAATATTAGATGAACTTGTTTTTATAGATTCAGACATTTTTAAAGAATCTTTTTTTGAAAAAATCTTTGGATCAAGTTCAACAAAAGGTATTCTATTAATTGCAAATGCGTTGTTAATAGGCTTTGCTATATATTATTGTATTAAACTTTTAGGTTCTAATTTTGGAATAACTCAATCTCAAAGACCTTTTCAATTTATATTAAAATTAGTCCTTTTTGGAATATTTATGAATTCTGCTTTTTTTATATGTGAACAATTTGTTTATATAAATTCTTTAATCTCTTCATCAATTAGAGCATTAGGAGAAAATATTTTTAAAGATAACATATGTTTTTCTACTCTTTTAAAAAATATTAACTCATCGCTATATAATAGTTCAGATATAAACATTTTTTCAATTGATGGAATAATTAAAAGTATTATTTCTGTTGGCTTTTTAAATTTAATTTTTTCATATTCTATAAGATATATATTATTAAAAGTATTTATTTTAATTTCCCCATTTGCTTTTTTAAGCTTAACTATACCATCTACATCTATATTTTTTAAATCATGGATTAGAGCATTTATATCTTTATTATTTATTCAAGATTTTATATCTTTAGTATTACTCTTAGCCTTTTCAATTAATATGACTGGTAAACTTTTATCAAAAATTTTACTTGTTGGAGTAATTCTTGTACTTATGAAATCGAATACATTAGTAAGAGAATTTTTAGGTGGAATTAGCACAGAATTTAATGGCAGTATAAGAAATTTTAAAAATATGTTATAAAATTCATAAAAAAAATTTTTAGATAAATTACTTTATTATAAAGAAGGGATTAATTATATGTTATTTATATTTCCACAAAATTACGATTTTAAAAATAAATTATTCGGTGTAATTGATTATTTTACTGTCTTTATAAATATTATTTATTATTTATTTGTTTTTTGTCTATTAAATTTATTTTTTAATAATTTAAATATAAAAGTTTTTTTATTTATAGTATTATGCTTTCCAATTTTTATATTAAGCATTGTAAGTTCACAAAAAGAAAGTTTACTTACAATTATAATGTATTTTATTAAATTTATTTTTAATAGAAAAATATATTTATTTAATAAAAAATAATTTTTATTTATCCGTTTTTCTATAATTTCTTAAAATTAAATAAATATAAAACATGCCTTTATGTTTTTATTTTTATGTATTTTTAATTTTTAGATAAATTTAATCTTGTATATTTTATTATAAAATGATATAATTTGACAAACAATTACAAAAGATTATATTCTAAATTTTATGAGGTGCTTTTATTATGAAATTAGAGCAAAAAGATAATGCATTACTTTTTTCTTCTACAAATATTCCAGATGTATTTTTCACAGAATATTTTTCACAAGCTACTGGTGATGCAATAAAAGTTTATTTATATCTTTTATTTCTTTCAAAATATGATAAAGAAATAAAATTAAATGATTTATCTAAAAAATTGGCTTTGCCATTACCAGTTATACAAGATTCAATAAAATATTGGGAAGATTTAAATGTTATTATTAAAAAAAATACTGGATATATAATAAATAATTTGCAAGAAATTGAATTATATAATTTATATTCTCCAAAAGTAGCTCTTTCTACAGATCAAATTGAAAATAATAAAAAAAGTATGTCTAGAGCTAAAGCCATTGAAGATATTAATAATTCTTTCTTCCAGGGTATTATGTCTCCTGCTTGGTATGCAGATATAAACCTATGGTTTAACAATTATTCTTTTGATGAGCAAGTAATGATTGCCCTTTTTAGATATTGTTTTGAAAAATCTGCATTACATAAAAATTACGTAAGAGCTGTCGCTGAAGCCTGGTACCAAAATAATATAAAAACATTTAATGACTTAGATTTATATTATGAAAAACAGGATAAATTAAATAAATTAAAAAAATCTGTTACTAAAAAATTAGGTTTAACAAGAGCACTTACACAATATGAAGAAGCATATATTGAAAAATGGTATCTTGATTATGGATATTCTTTAGATGTAATTGATCTTGCTTTAAAGAAAACTACTTCAAAAACAAATCCAAGTTTTGATTATATAGATAAAATAATTTCTGATTGGAATGATAGAAATTTAAAAAGTCCAAATGATATTCAAAACTTTTTACTTGAATTAAAAAATAAAAATAAAAAAGTAAAAGAATTAGAAAAAAAGGCTAATTACCAAAATTACGATCAAAGGGCATTTACAGACTTTGATTCATTATATGCTAATAAGCAAGAGGCTTAGTTGAAAGGAGCTTTAATGGATAATAATAGTTTAAAAGAAATATTAAAAACTTATGAGAAAAAAAAATTATTAGCTGAAATGGAATTAGATAAAAAGAAAGAACAAATTTATTCTTCTAATGCACGTTTAAGAAAAATAGATGAAGAATTAAATTCATATGCCTTTTCTACTGTTAAACATATATTAAATAGTCCTTCAAAAGAATATGTATCTAATTTACAAGAAAAAATAAATAACCTAAAACAAGAAAAGCAAAAGATTATAAATTCTCTAAATTTAGACTATGATTTATCATCTCCAAATTATGAGTGTAAGATTTGTAATGATACAGGATTTGTTCAAAAAGATGGTTCTTCTGTATTTTGCAATTGTCTTAAACAAAAAATATTTGATATTGAATATAATAAATCAAATATAGGAAATTTAGAAAAAGAAAATTTTTCGAATTTTAAGTTTAATTTATATTCAGATGAAATAAATTACGAAAAATATAATTCTAATATTTCTCCTAGAGAAAATATTAAAAATATAAAATCAATCTGTGATAAATTTATTAAAAATTTTGAAGATCCAGATGAAAAAAATTTACTTTTTACAGGTAATACTGGACTTGGAAAAACATATTTATCAAATTGTATTGCAAAGGAGATATTATCTCAAGGAAAAACTGTATTATATCAAACCTCCTCTGTTATGTTAGATAGTATTATTGATTATAAATTTGGAAAAAATAATTCTTTAAATATTTATAATAATATCTTAGATGTAGATTTATTAATAATTGATGATTTAGGCACAGAAAGTATTAATAATATAAAATTTGCAGAACTTTTTAATGTAATTAATACTAGATTATTAAATCAACACAATCATATAACTAAAACCATTATTTCAACTAATTTAAGTTTAAAAAATTTATTTTCTACATATGATGAAAGAATTATTTCTCGTTTAGTTGGTTATTATAATATTTGTAAATTTTTTGGTGAAGATATAAGATTTAAAAAAGGTAGCAATTAATGCTACCTTTTTTGTAAATCTTAATTATCTTCTCTTTCAACAGTTTCTATGCTTACAACTTTTCCTCCATCATTTGTCCTCATTAACGTTACTCCTTGCGTTGCTCTTCCCAATATACTTATATCCTTAACATTTAGTCTAATAATAGTTCCTGTATTTGTTATAAGCATTACATCATTATCTTCTGTTGCAATTCTTATTCCAACAATATTTCCTGTTTTATTTGTTATTTTATATGTTATAACTCCTTTTCCTCCTCTTGCTTGTACTCTATATTCATCTAATTCAGTCCTTTTTCCAAAACCATTTTCAGTAATTGCAAGTAAAGTTGCCTTAGAACCAACTATAATAGATTCCATTCCTATAACAAAATCATCATTGTCTAATCTAATTCCTATAACACCTTGTCCTGTTCTACCAATTGGTCTTACATCCTTCTCATCAAATGTTATACTCATACCTTTACTTGTTACTAAAACTACATTATCTTCTCCATCTGTAAGTCTTACATCTATTAATTCGTCATCTTCTTTTAATGTAATAGATTGTAAACCAGATTTTCTAGTTGAATCATATTCTTTTAATGGTGTTTTCTTAATTAATCCACTTCTTGTTGCCATAAGAAGGTACTTTCCGTCAGCAAAATTAGATATAGGAATTACCGCTGAAATTTTTTCTCCATTATCTAAACTTAATAAATTTACAATTGCTGTTCCTTTTGCAGTTCTTCCTGCCTCTGGAACTTCATATCCCCTTAATCTATATAACTTTCCTTTATTGCTAAAGAATAATAATGTATCATGTGTAGAGGCTGTAAATATTTGTTTTACAAAATCTTCTTCTCTTGTAGCTATTCCAGTTATACCTTTTCCACCTCTTCTTTGGCTTTTATATGTATCAATTGGCATTCTTTTTATATATCCAAAATGTGTTAATGCAATTACTGTTTGCTCTTCTTTAATTAAATCTTCAACATTAAATTCTCCCTCTGCAGCAATAATTTTGGTTTTTCTTTCATCTCCAAATTTATCCCTAACTTCTATAAGTTCTTCTTTTATAATATTGAATACTAATTTTTCACTTGATAAAACTTCTTTATAGTAAGCAATTAATTTCATTAATTCTTGATATTCTTCTTCTATTTTTTCTCTTTGCAATCCAGATAATGTCTTTAATCTCATATCCAATATAGATTGTGCCTGGATATCACTTAGACCAAATCTTTCCATTAATCTTTCTTTAGCATCATCATAAGAAGATCTTATAATATTAATTACTTCATCTATATTGTCTAATGCTATTTTTAAACCTTCCAAGATATGCGCTCTTGCCTCTGCTTTATCAAGCTCAAACTTAGTTCTTCTTAATACAACTTCTTTTCTGTGCTCTATATAGTAATCCATACATTGTCTAAGTGTTAGAATTCTAGGTTCTCCATCTACTAAAGCAAGCATTATTATTCCAAAAGTATCTTGCATCTGTGTATGCTTAAATAATAAATTTAAAACAACTTGAGCATTAGCATCTCTTTTTAGTTCAATTACAATTCTTACTCTATCATTTCTATCTGATTCATCTCTTACTTCTGAAATTCCTTCTATTCTTTTTTCTTTTACAAGACTTGCAATATTTTCTATCAATTTAGCCTTGTTTACTTGATATGGAAGAGAATTTACTATTATTCTTTGTTTATTACCACTTGTTTCTTCTATCTCTGTTTCTGCTCTTAAAGTTATTTTTCCTTTTCCTGTTGTATATGCTTGTCTTATCCCTTCTGTTCCTAAAATAATACCTTCTGTTGGAAAATCTGGACCTTTAACAATTTTCATTAATTCTTCATCAGATACATTGTCTTCGTCAATAATTTTTATAATTCCATTAATTACTTCTGTTAAATTATGTGGTGGAATATTAGTTGCCATACCTACAGCTATTCCTGATGAACCATTTATTAATAGTGCAGGAATTTTAGCTGGTAGAACTGTTGGCTCTTGTAATCTATCATCATAATTAGGCATAAAATTAACTGTATTTTTATCAATATCTGCTAGCATATAATTAGAAATTTTTGCCATTCTAGCTTCTGTATACCTCATTGCAGCAGCTCCATCACCATCTATAGAACCAAAATTTCCGTGTCCATCAATTAACATATATCTTAAAGAAAAATCTTGAGCCATTCTAACCATAGCATCATAAACAGCTGCATCACCATGAGGATGATATCTTCCTAAAACTGAACCTACAGTATTAGCACACTTTCTATATGGTTTATCAGATGTAATTCCATCTTCATACATTGCATATAAAATTCTTCTATGAACTGGTTTTAATCCATCTCTTACATCTGGTAAAGCTCTAGATACTATAACGCTCATAGCATAGTCTATATACGCTGTTTTCATTTCTGTTTCAATATCTCTTTGTATAATTTTTTCTCCTTGTTGTTCCATTATTTTACCTCTTTTCTGTTTTATTCTAGTCATATTATACTAAACCTTACGGAAATATGCAAGAAGAAAAAAATAAACTTTTTAAATAATATTTTAAATTTTTTATAATAAATATATTATACTAATTTATTTATTAATTCTTCTTCTTCTTTTGAAAAAACATAATCTATTCCTTTACTTTTTACTAAGTTATGTATATTTTCTATTCTTCTTGCCTCTTTTATTGTATTTTCCATAGGAATTACCTCAGGTAATTGTTTTTTTATCTTGTTATATTCTCTTTCCATTCCATCTAAATCTTTTTTGTTATAATAATTATTCCAATTCTCAGTATATTTTCCTATTTTTTCTATAGCTTTTATTTGACTTGTGAACTTTTCTTCTATATTATCTGACACTGTATTTAATATCATATTTTTTCCTTTTTTTATTAATAATGCTGTTTTACTTTGAATCAATCCATTTTTTTCTGATATATTTAAAGCAGTATCAATTCCATTTGATAAACTATCTATAATTCCTCCGCTTTTTATTGCAGCATTAACTTGAGAAATGTTATCAAATTTTCCTGTTACAATTCCTAATGCACTTTTTCCCAAATTGATTGCTGAATTAATTGCCGTATTAATTCCTTCTTTAAAACCACTTTTCATTATTGCATCTTTAATATCTATTACTTCCTCTTCTATAAAATCTGGAAGCACCACCCTAAGACCTATATCTAAGGCTGTATTTATTGTTTTTCCTAAAGTTGTTTCTATAAAATTATTTTGATCTTTTTCTGTTACAACTCCATTTTCAATAACATTATTAATGCTATTATTTATTTCTTCATTTACTTTTTTATTTTCATCTAATTCCATAATCTCTCTCCTATTTAATATTTATATTTAATTCTATTTTTATATTAATATCAGAATTTTTATTTTTTAAATTATTAATTAATTTTTTTATTTTATTATTTTTAATTTTATTATTACTTTTTAATTTATTTTTTTCTTTTAGTATCTTTTTATTTTTTTTAATATCTTCTTTTATTATTTTTTTATTATTTTTATTTTCTTCATTTAATTCATTTTTAATTTTTTCTATATTACAAATAAAATCATTTAATTTATAAAAATTAATTTCACTTTCATATAATTTAAAAAAATTATTTTTTAATATTTCATAATTTAAATATTTATTTTTATCCTTAAATAAAATAATAATTTTTATTTTATTATTTATTTTATTTACTTTATTTAATAATTCATCTAATTCTATTTTTCCATCAAGTTCTTCATTTAAAATAATAATATCTATATTTTTCTCTTCTTCTAAGAATTCTAATATTCCTTCTTTATATAATATATCTCTAGATATAATATTAAATTTATTATTTTTCTTTAATTCTTCATTAATTGCTGGATTCCCAATTGCAGTTAAAATATTCAATCTATCTCCTCCTCAATTTTACATAAGTTTTTTATGTTTATCTTTTTGCTTAATATCTCTTTTTCTAAATTACTTGAATCAATTTTAGTTAAAATATGTTCATCTCCAACAAACATTAAACATTCTCCTCTTTTTAATGATTTAATTTCTATTTTTTCTTTTTCTGTTATATTTGTATATTCACTTAATAAATTAATATTTTCTTCTTCTAACGAAAAAAAGGATTTTATACTTGAATTATTCAATATGCTTTTTCCATATGTTCCATTTTCTAAACTAAATAAATCTGATACATCTTGTGTTATTGCAACAGCACTTCCTCCATACTTTCTTATTGTCTTGAATATTTTATATATAAATCCTGCAACATTTTTATTAGATGTTACACCTATTAACCTCCAAATTTCATCTAAATATATAGCTTTTTTTTCTTCTCTATTTATTTTTATTTTATCCCAAAATAATTCTGTAAAAATATACATACCATATTTTAAATTTTCTTCTCCTAGTTCATAAACATCTGCTACAATTAATTTGTTTTTAATTTTTATATTTGTATAATTATTAAAAAATTTTAATGAACCTTTTATAAATGGAATTAATTTAATTTTAAATTTTTCAGTTTTTATATCTTTAGTTAAAACATTATAAAAATCTTCTAATATTGGCATATCATAACTACATTTAAATATTTTATTTCCGTTTTCTTTTTTATATAAAGACTCATCATTAAAATCAATTCCTTTTGTTTTATAACATTCTATAATTTTTTCTTCTATTATTGCTTTTTCTTCTTCATCCATTTCGCCAAATACTAAATTAAAAAATCCAATTAATTTTGTAATTTTAGTAGCCAAATATCCTTTATTATTATCTTCTATGCTTTCTTCTCTTATATCAAATACATTTATAAATGTATTTGATGTCGGCCCTATTTTAAATAATATTCCTTCTAAATTTTCGCACAAATTAGTATATTCTCTATCAGGGTCAATAATAAATTGTTCTATTCCAAGCAGTCTATTCCTTAAAATTAGAAGTTTAGTATAAAAAGATTTTCCTGCTCCACTTGTACCAAAAATACACATATTGGCATTTTTATATTTATTATTATTATATCTATCTATAAAAACTAAAGAATTATTATAAATATTAGTTCCTATAAAAATACCATTATCATCAAATACAGATGACGAAACAAAAGGATATGTAGATACTAAACCACTTGTTAAAACATTTCTTTTACTTGCTTCTTTTAGATCTATATTATTTTCCATATATGGCATACATGATGTAAAAGCCTGTTCTTGTCTAAAATATGCTCTTTTTGTTTGCATACCTCTACTTTGTAAAAGACCTTCTATTTTATTTAACAAATATTCTAATTCTTTTATATTGGTGGAAAATAAATTTACATATATATATAAATAGTACATTTCTTCATTATTTACTTGCATTTCTTTTCTTATATATTTTGCATCATTATATGAAAATGCAACAATATCTATGTCCTGCCTATTTTGATTTGCTTGCTTTAAATCTACTCCAGTATTACCTATATGATATGTTAATTCTCTAATTGTTTTATATGTATCTTTTTTTTCATAGAAAATTGAAACATTAATGTTTGCATTTGTATCAATTAAATTTTTTAAAATTAAATCCGGTTGCTCTCTATTATAGTTTACTATTAATAAAGAAGAATAATAAACTTCATCAATTTCTAAATATTTTGGATTTGTATTATTTACATATGTAGGAGATATCTCATCTATATCTGTATATATTCCATCCAAAACATCTTCTTTTATTTTATTTTTTTTTACAAATTTTTTTATAAAATTATTTAAAAAAAATTTATTTATTTTTATCACCTCCTAATTTTGTTTACTTAATTTAATTATTTGTAAACTATGTTTTATTAAAATTTTTATTATTTAAAAAGCTTTTTATAATTTCTTTAGTTTCAACCTTATCTTTGCATTCAAATACAAGGTTTCCACATCTAGATAAACATTCTTTTATTTTAAAATATTTTTCATTTAATTCATCTATTATTATTTCTTTATTTTTTATTTCATCTTTTTTATTTTCATTTTTTTCTTTAATAACAATATAAAAATTTTTAGATGATGATATTTTTTCTTTATTTAATTTTTTTATATATTCAATATACTGATTGGAAATATAAGAAATAACTTCATTTTTTTCTTTTTCTTTTTGAATATTAATTTTATTAATATGTTTAGATAAATCTTCTTTATTTGTTTGGATTAAAATTTGAATATCAAAATTACAAGTTTTTAAAAAAATTTTATATGAATTTAAAATTGCTTCTTTTTCGAGATTTGATTTTAAATTATAATTAATTGGATAAACTTTTATTATTTTTATATAAGAACCATT
>CANQMG010000038.1 GCA_947624925.1 uncultured Clostridia bacterium
TATGCCATCAGCCCCTGCTTCTTCAGCTGCTTTTGCCGTAATTGTTATATCAGTAACATTTGGAGTTAATTTTACTATTAAAGGTTTACTTGTTAAAACTTTCCTACATGCAGCAGTAACTTTTTTTACTCCATCATATGTTTTTCCAAATTCCATACATCCTGAACATACATTTGGACATGATAAATTCAATTCGACACCATCAATATCCAATTTATTTAAAATTTCGCAAATATTAACATAGTCCTGTATAGTTCCATCCACTCCACCAAATGCATTTACAATAATAGCTGTATCATATTCCTTTAAAAATGGTAAATCTGACTCTATAAAATGTTTAACTCCTAAATTTTCAAGTCCTATAGCATTAAGCATACCTGCTGGAGTTTCACATATTCTAGGAGATTTATTTCCAATTTTTGGTTCATATGATACACCTTTAGTTATAACAGCACCTAATTTACTTAAATCGAAAAATTGGCTGTATTCTTTTCCACTTCCAAATGTACCTGATGCAACAGTTACTGGGTTTTTCATTTTTATACCTGCGAAATTTATTTCTGTATTCATAACATTTCCTCCTTATACATAAAATTATTTCTTTATATTTCTATATCTTGAGCATAAAAAACAGGTCCATTTTTACATACATAATTATAGCTGAATTCACCTTCAACAACTTTTGTTTTCTTTACAGCACATCCTAAACATACACCTACTCCACAGGCCATTCTTTCTTCTAGTGATACTTGACATGGTATATTTTTTTCAATACTTAATTCTCTTATAGCTTTTAGCATAGGAAGTGGTCCACAAGAATATATAAAATCTATTTGCTTTTTTTGTAAATCTTTTTTTAATTCATCTATTGCAAATCCACGTACACCATAGCTACCATCATCTGTTGATATTACAAGTTGATTAGATACCTTTTTAAATTCATCTTCCAAAATTACAGCTTCTTTATTTCTAAAACCTAAATATGTATTTACTTCTGATTCTCTTAAATTTTTAGCAAGTTCATATAAAGGAAAAACACCTATACCTCCACCAAGAATAGCAACTTTTTTATTTTGTATAATTTTAAAAACTCCATCACCTATTGGTCCAATTATATCAATTTCGTCTCCAATATTTTTTTTTGATAATATATTAGTTCCATTTCCTTTTATTTGAAAAATAAACTCTATAATTTCTTTTTGTCTATCTATGTTATATATACTAATTGGTCTTCTTAAAAAAGGATCTATTCCGTTAGAAACTTTTATCTCTAAAAATTGACCTGGTTTAGCAATATCTGCAATTTCTTTTGATTTTATTCCAAACTTAAATATATTCGGTTTTAATTGTTCTTTTATAATTAATTTAGTTTTAAAATTAAAAATCATATTTTTTCCCCCTTATCTTTATTTAAATTTACATATACTATTAAAAAAGTAAATATATTATCAATTGACTAATGATTATAATAGTAATATCCTTCTTGTTGTTTTGATATATCAGCTTTTGATTTTTCTCATTTTATTCGTAAACTGTTTATATTACAACAGATTATATCATATTTGGATTTTTTTACAATATTTTTTTACATATTTCTAAATTTACACTATTAAGTTTTTTAGACTAGCGAAAATATTTATTAAATTTGTTCTTTAATATATTATACAAATTCAATTTCTGTCATTATTGATTTATATTTTATATAAAAAAGGTCTAAATCTCTTAAGTCTGCTGAATTTTGCATTTCTTTTATAAGTATATATGTTTTGTTAATATTCAATTGATTTGGATTATTTTGTATATCATTTATAATAGTCATAAAATTGTTTTCTGCATCAGTTAGTTTTTCTTTAGTTGCATTCCAATCATTTTTTTGTACCAATGAATATGCTTCAATTATATTATACTTTGTTTTAGTTACATTAATTTTATCATTATCTGAAAATGCTTCTAGATATTTTGGTAAATAGGAATATAATATAGTAAGTTTATCTATTGATTGTGCTTTATCCTCATTTTTTATAGCAACTATTGTTTCATCTAATGTTTTTTCAAAATCTATTATATCGGTGTTATTTACTTTAACCTTATATAAATCTAATACGATACTAGACCACGAAGTATACAAATTTTCAACATTTGTTTTTAATGTTGTCCAATCTGGTTCTCTATTGCTGTTTAAAATATTTGAAGCTTTTACTTCGGTTTTCACAGTAGGCTTTTTATCTTGTATTGATGTTTCTCCTCCTGTGTCACTTGAACCTGCACTGCTTGCCTGGTCTGCTCCTGAGCTTGCACTTTCTTTACTATCTTTACTATTTTTTTCTACTTCTTCTGTTATAACTCCATAATCTGTTAATGTTATATTATTAAGTAAATTAAGCATACCAACTATTTTCTGGTCTAAAAATTTTACTTGTTGATTTGTTTTTTCATTTAAGTTATCTTCTTTATTATTTGAACAACCAGTTAGTACAAAAATTAAAGTAAAAAAGATTATTGTCAAAATTATATTTTTATATATGTTCTTTTTCATTTTTTAAACTCCATTCATAATTTCTTAATAATATTATGTCAATAAAATTACCTTTTATTCTCTCGTATATATGTATAATAAAAATATAATAATATAATTAGGTGATAACATGAATAACTATGCTGTAAATTTATATAGTGATAAAAAAGATGAAATTAAAAATTTTTTAGAATCTTTTTATTGTGATGACATAATTCTAAATAATGAATTTAAATGGGAAAAAAGCTATCAAAATCCAATCGATTTAATAGATATTATTGGGGTTTTTATTGAAAATAATGAAAAGTATAAAATAAATATGTGGGTAAGTATTGATAATGGTGTTTTTATAAATATAAATGATAATAATGCAAATGATGTAATTAAATACATCTATGAAAGATTTCCATATTAAGTTAGAGCAGAAAAATTTCTGCTCTAATTATTATCATTATTATTACCTTTATCTTCGTTTTTTACTTCTTCTTTATCATCATCTTGTTTTTCATTTATTATTTTACTACTTGGTTCATCCTTTTGTTCATATCCACAATTTGGACAATATTTTACATCTATGTCAATTTCACTAAAACAATTTTTACATTGTTTTCTTTCTTTTAAGTTTAATATTTGCATTCTATAATCTTCGATTTCTGAAGATAGCTTATCTATAGATGAACAATAATCTTGTATATCTTCTTTAATATTTATGTCTTCTTCTCTTACATGTTTTTGATATACTATTTTACCTATTTCTTCATATAAGTCCTCTATTTTAGATTTATTTTCATTTATTTTCATTTTTAATTTTGCTTCTTTTGCAATTTTTCCAGTTTTTTCAGCTGTATATTTGTAAGTTTCACTAGCTACATTACTCAATTTATTTAAAAAATCCATTTTTTCCCTCCAATTTTAAATAATTTTAATTTTATATAAATTATTTATATAATTATTCTTTTCTAAAAAAAATTTTATATTCATTTTATTTTTTAAAGCTTATTCTATTTTCAGTACCATTCATCAATCTTTTTATATTTTCTCTATGGTTAAAGCAAATTAATATTCCAAGTAGTACACTAAATATAAAATATTTTCCTTCACATATAAAATGCTCATTATTAAGAAAAAGTGTTAAAACAGGAAATAAAATTGCAGCTGCAATTGACCCAACTGATACCATTCTAGTAAGAGCAATTAAAACAAGAGCAAATACTAAACATATTAATCCAATTTGCCAATTTATAACTAATAGAACACCTAGTGAAGTAGCAATTCCTTTTCCTCCTTTGAATTTAAAAAATATTGGAAAAGTATGCCCTAATATAACTAATAAAGCGGCAAGTTCAACTAATATATAGTTTTCCACACTTACATCAAAATAATTACTTGCTATATTTCCTATAAAAATTGCTAAAAGCACTGCAACTACTCCTTTTAGAATATCGCATATTAATGTTATTGCTGCGGCTTTTTTTCCAACAGTTCTAAGCATATTGGTAGTTCCAGCATTTCCGCTTCCCTTTTCCCTTACATCAAATCCTGCCATTTTTTTACTTAATATTACTGAAAAATTTATGCTACCTATTAAATAAGCTATTATTGCTACAATTATATAAACCATATTTACTTCCTCCTTTTATACATCTTTTTCTAGTTTTTCTCGTACTATTATTCTGATTGGAGTTCCAATCATTCCAAATTCTTTTCTTATTTGATTTATTAAGTATCTCTCATATGAGAAATGAAATAATTCTTTGTCATTTACAAAAACAACAAATGTTGGTGGTTTTGTAGAAGCTTGAGTCATATAATAAATTTTTAATCTTCTTCCTTTATCTGTTGGAGGCTGAACAATTGCAATTGCTTCATTTAAAACCTGATTAATCATTGATGTAGAAATTCTTAAAGCATTTTGACTTGCTACTGAGTTTATTAATTCATATAGTTTATTAACTCTTTGACCTGTTTTTGCTGATATAAATATTATTGGAGCATATGTTAAATATGCTAATTTATTGTAAATATCTTTTTTAAATTTTTCAGTTGTGTTATTATCTTTTTCTATTTCATCCCATTTATTTACAACTAAAATAATACCTTTTCCTGCTTCATGAGCTTCTCCCGCAATTTTTGCATCTTGATCTGTAACTCCTTCTGTAGCATCAATCATCATCAAACATACATCAGATCTTTCTATAGCAAGTATTGTTCTCATAATGCTAAATTTTTCTATACTCTCTTTAACTTTATTCTTTTTCCTAACCCCAGCAGTATCTATAAAGACATATTTACCAAATTTATTTTCAAATTTTGAATCTATAGCATCTCTAGTAGTTCCGGGCAATATCACTTACAATTAATCTTTCTTCTCCTAATATCCTATTAATTAAAGACGATTTACCTACATTTGGTTTTCCAATAACAGCTACTTTTATTATTTCTTCATCGTCACTTCCTTGTGTTTTATCTGGAAGTAGATTATATATTTCGTCTAAAACATCTCCTATACCCTTTGCATTTGCTGCAGATACAGGATATGGCTGTCCAAGGCCTAAATTATAGAATTCATATATATCATCTGATTCTTTTCCAAAATTATCTGCCTTGTTACATACAAGTACTATTGGCTTTTTAGATTTTTTTAATATTAAAGCTATATCTTTATCAGATGCAGTAACACCTTGTTTCATATCTGTCATAAATAATATTACATCTGCTATATTAATAGCTATTGTCGCTTGTTTTCTCATTTGGTTTATTATAATATCATCCGATTCTTCCTCTATACCAGCTGTATCAATTAATGTAAATTCTTTATCTCTCCAACTTGTATCTGCATATATTCTATCTCTAGTTACACCAGGTGTATCTTCTACTATTGATAATCTAGTACCTATTATATAATTAAAAAATGTAGATTTACCAACATTTGGTTTTCCTACTATTGCAACTATTGGTTTATCCATTATCAAAATCCTTTCTGCTTAATATTAATATGTTACAATTCCCTCAAGTAGGTCGTCATTTTTTATCCATTCTTTAACATCGACCTCAATATATTCTTTTTTGTTTTTTCTAACAATAACATTGCTTATACCTGAATTTATTATCATCTTTCTGCACATTTGGCAAGACATTGCTCCTTCTTCATATTCTTTTGTATCTTTTCTTTTTCCTACTAAATACATAGAAGAACCTATCATATCTTTTCTTGCTGCACTAATAATTGCATTTTGCTCTGCATGTACACTTCTACAGGCATCATGTCCTCCATGATGAATATCAGGATAAATTTTCTTTTTACAACAATACCCTAAATCTATGCAGTTTATCCTTCCTCTAGGTGCTCCACTATATCCTGTTGATATAATCTCATCATTTTTTACAATTATACATCCATAATCTTTTCTTAAGCACGTACCTCTTTCTGCAACGGTCTCAGCAATGTCTAAGTAATAATTAATCTTATCAACTCTTTTTTTAGGCATTGTAATCTCCTTTCATTACGTATTATATCACAAAAAATAAATTATTCAAATATAATTATCTTATTTTATATAAAAGTATTACTAAAATTTTATATTGTAAGATAATTATGTTAGCTTGCTTAGTGTCAGAAATGAATCTCACATATACAGACTTTGTCAATAATTTTGTTTTGATGTATTGACAAAGTACCAAAAAAATTGTATACTTTTATAGTGACTTCAATAAAGTAATAAATTTTAATAGATATATACATATCTTTTCGTAATACAAGGGAGGGATTTACATATGGCACAACCAAAAAGAAGATGGTCAAAAGCTAGAACACATTTAAAAAGATCTACATGGAAATTAGATAAACCAAGCATTGCTACTTGTCCACATTGTCATGAACCAGTTCAACCACACAGAGTTTGCTCTAATTGTGGTTACTATAATGGAAAAGAAGTTATGACTGTAAAAAAAGATGAAGAATAAAATTTAAATATTTGGCAGACTTATGTCTGCCTTTTTCTTTTTTATCTATCTCCGAAATTCTTATTAGATAATAATGCTACAAGCGCTATTGCCTATGAGATTTTCTCCTTTTTAGTCGAAAGCTCAAATCGGCAAGGACAAAGAGCGCCTAGGCGCTTTGTTCTAGATTATAATTCTTTTATTGCCATTCTTGCTAGTTCATCACATCTATTATTATATTCGTTATCTGAATGTCCTTTAACTTTTATAAATTCCACCTTATGTATTTTGGTTAAATTATATAATTCTTGCCACAATTGTTTGTTTTTTACTTCTTCCTTGTTAGAATTAACCCATCCTTTTTTTATCCAACCATATATCCATTTATGATTAAAGGCATTTACAACATATGCACTATCACTATATACTTTTACGTTACACGGAAATTTTAGTAATTTTAATCCTTCTATTACTGCTGTAATTTCCATTATATTATTAGTAGTTTCTTTTGCATTTCCTGAAATTTCTTTTTTTATATTTTTATACATAAGAATGCATCCCCAACCTCCAGGGCCAGGATTTCCAGAGCATGCGCCATCTGTATATATTATTACTTCTTCCATTAATTACTCCTTGTAAATATTTTTATTTTATGATATTATATCAGTATATTTTAAATTATTCAATATTAAATTGTAGGAGGAAAAGATAATGACAAATGTACTTGGTATTGTAGCAGAATATAATCCATTTCATAACGGTCATTTATACCATCTAGCTGCATCTAAAAAAAGAACTAGAGCGGAATATACTGTTGCTATTATATCTGGTAACTTTGTTCAAAGAGGAAATGTTTCTATAGTAGACAAATGGACTAAAGCACAAATGGCTATAGCTTGTGGAGTTGATTTAGTAATAGAATTGCCCGTAGTATATAGTACATCTAGTGCAGAAAATTTTGCATATGGAGCTATAAAAACTTTAAATAGTTTAAATATTATAGACTATGTTTCATTTGGCTCAGAAACTTCTGATTTAGATATACTAAATAAATTTGCTGATGTTTTATATAAAGAACCTTCTGAATTTAAATCATTACTTAACCATGAATTAAGTAAAGGAATTTCTTTTCCAAAAGCTAGAGAAAATGCTTTACTTATGTATTTGAATGATATAAGAAAATATGCAAATATTCTTTCTAGTCCAAACAATATACTAGCTATAGAATATTTAAAATCTCTAAAAAAATTGAAAAGTCCTATTCGCCCTATCACACTACAAAGGCAAGGACCTTCTTATAATGATATAAATATAGTAGATAAGTATGCAAGTGCAACTGCAATAAGAGAAATGCTTAAAAATAAAAATTTAGTTAATTTACAAAAATGCGTGCCAAATACCACATTTCGTATATTATATGAAAGCTTTAAAAAAGGCCATATCGTTCAGGATTTATCTGCATTTGATAAAGAAATATTGTATACATTGAGAAAAATGAGTATTAAAGATATAAAGGAATTACCAGATGTTTCAGAAGGACTAGAAAATGCAATAAAAAATGCTGCTAATTCATGTAATACTGTAAATGAATTAATTAATATTGTTAAGAGCAAAAGATATACTCAAACAAGAATTCAAAGAATATTAGTTTCTGCATTATTAAATATAACCAAAAAAGATTTAATTTTAGCTAATAAAACTGATACATATATTAGAGTTCTTGGAGTAAATAATAAAGGGAAAAAACTACTTTCAGCAATTAAAGCTGAAAATCCAAGATTAAATATTGTAACTTCTGTAAAAAAATTTATGGATTCTAACACTAATAAAAATATATCAGCAATGCTTCAAAAAGATTTCTTTGCAACAGATGTATACACATTAGGTTATTCATATGATTCATGGGCTAATTTAGATTATACTCATAAATTGGTAATAACACAATAAATTTAAAATTCTTAAAGTTTTACGTGAATTTTCCAATATTTTCGAGAGTCCAAGTTAAGGATTCTCTTTCTTGTTTAATAAGAAATTTCTCCGAAATTTTTATTAGATAAAAATGCTACAATCGCTATTGCCTTTGAGATTTCCTTCTTTCAGTCGGAAACTCAAATCGGCACGAACAAAGAGCGCCTAGGCGCTTTGTTCATTATTTAATTTTCACTTAGAAAACTCTGTGAAAACCAGAGATATCAGTCTAATTTCTAATTTCTAACTTCTAACCTCTAGCCTCTATTTATTAACTATATGTATATTTTCTATTTCTACATTTAGTTCTCTTTGTACAACATTTTGAATTTGAGCAATTTCTTCTGTTGTTATTTCATCTTTTTTTATTACAACATTTACACTTTCTCCATTTATAAAAATAACATTTTTTTCAAATCCTTTTGTATTTAATAAATTTTCAGAAATCATAATTGCATTTTTTGTATTATTAATTTTATTAATTTCTTCTTGTGCAACTGATTTTTGTTCATTTGAAATTCCAGTATTCTCTAGTATTTTTTCATATGTTTCTAGCATTTGTGAATACATTTTTTCTCTTTCTAATTTAGAATTAGTAAAATAATTATCATCTTCATCATCTTTTACATTAGCGCTAGTTAAAACCTCATTGCCACTATTTGTTTCATTTATTATGCTATTATCTGTTTGTTCTATTGTTTCATTATTATCTACTATTTCGCCACTACTTACCAATGTTGCATCTCCTATACTTCCTAGTGTTGTTTCATCTACTTCCATACTTGTAAATACACTATTATCATTATTATAATTTGTATTATAATTTAGATATCCTGCTGTTATAAGCATTAAAGCTATAACCAAAATTGCTAATTGATTTTTCTTTAATATTTTCATCATTTAACACCTCTCTTTCTTTTTTACATTTCAAATACTTGTATTTTATGTGTAGGAAGACCAGTTAAAGCCTCTACAGCTAGAATAATATTATTTTTTATGTTTGCGTTATTTGCTCCTTGTGCAAGTATAAGGGCACCTTCTATTTTAGGATTTATTATTTTTTGTGTTATGGGAACATTTTCTCCATTTTCATCTTTATATACCACTTCTTTTTTTGTATCAGTTTGATTTGTATCTCTGTTTCCACCTGCAGAATCGGTTTCTTTAGTTACAGTTGTTTGTGAAGTTTCATTATATAAATATACATCTTCACTACTTTCTGAATATGTTATTAAAACTTCTGTTTCTCCAACGCCATTCATTTTACTCAAAACAGATTTTAATTTTTCTTCTAGCATTTCTGAATTATTATTATTATTATTTTCTACACTATCTTTATTTATTGCTAATTGTTTGTATTCTCCACTACTATTACTATCTGTTTTTTTATTGGTATCATTCCAAATTAAATTTATTGAAATTATAGTAATTATTAAAATAATAAGGAAAAAAACTAAATTTTGAATTTTTTTCTTATTGTTTCCTTCTTCGCTTTTAAATATTGTTAGCCATTTATTAAATGTATTTTTCATATGTGGCTCCCTTCTTAATAAATATATATTAATTTATATTTATAACATCTCTAGAAATTTCATATTCTTCGCATAAATAATCTATTAGTTTATTTCTAACTTTTTTATTAATTTCTAATGTTGTATTTTCTATTGCTTTATTGCCTATTTCTATTTTATTAATAATAATTTCATTTGTATGTGAAATATTATTTTCTTCTAATTCTTTAATAGTTATATTAAGTTTTAAAATTTTTCCATAATTAGCATTTGTGGTATCTATTTGAACATTTATGTCTTTTACATCATATCCTTTCTCGTTTAATTTGTTGGTTATATCCTTTTTTATATTTGCAACATATGTATCTTCAATTATTTTATTATTACTTCTTTCCAAATCAGTTGATATATTATAGTTTTGATTGTAAGAAGAATTTCCAAAATATTTTTCATAGTCAAAATTTGAAACGTTCAAACTCTTTTTTGTAAATTTTGAAGTTATTGGTGAAATTATAATTAATAATATGTACATGCCTATAATCATTTTTATATATTTTTTATTTTTTCCATTTGGTGTTATTAATTCAATAATACTAGCAATAATAACTGCCAAAATAATTTGCTTTGTCCAAATACTTATATTTTCAATCATTTTTTATATTCCTTTATCTGTACATTAATGCACTGTTTGAGATTTTAATTACTATTGTTATTCCAATAATTAGCATAACGGAAATACTAATTAATATTGCAAGCATTGTTTTAAAAGTATCTCCTATTTGTTCTAAGAGTCCAACAATATTTGAATCTGAGATTGGTTGTGCAATTGATGATACTAAATAATATGTAATGGTTAAAATAGATAGTTTTATAATTGGTGCTATACATATAGCTATAATTATTAATACACCAATAATTCCAACAGCATTTTTTAAAATTCCACTACAACCTATAACAGCATCTACTGCATCTCCTAAAATTTTGCCTACAACTGGAATAACTGTTGATACTGCTGCTTTAGCAGTTTTTGCAGTTACTCCATCTACACTACTAGTTAAAGTACCTTCCAATGATAAAACTGTAACAAACAATGTAAGTATAACACCTAAAATCCATACAGCTGTTGATTTTAAAAATTTAGCTATTTTATCTATTTTTACTTCACTAGATAATTTTGAAATTATTGAAAATGCTGTTCCAATTAGTACAAGTGGTAATATAAAATTTATAACAAAATTACCTATAAATGTTATTAAGAATAATAGTATAGGTTGTACAATACTTGCAGATGTAAAACTTCCTGTAGCTAACATTAATGTTATTAGTATTGGTAGCAATGATTGCAAAAATCCGACTAGATTTTGTATTGTATCTTTTACCACTCCTATAATTTGAGAAAAACTTGATAATACAAGTGTTATTATTAATATATATTGAACATAATATGTTATCTTACTTACTCCTGTATCTTCAAGATTTTCACTTATACTTTTTAATATACTATGTATAATAATTATTACAAGAATTAATCCAATTATATTTATATTACTTCTTAATTCTTTTCCAAAAATATTTAATATTCTTTTTAATAGTGTAGAATTATCTACATTTCCTGCAAGTAACTGTGAAAATATTTCGTTTATATTAAAATCTTCTCCTAAATTTTCTGTATATTTTTTTGAAGAATCCAAAAAACTTTGTATGTTTAAGGCTTCCATTTGTGAGTTTAAAATTTCTGTTTCCTCACAATATATGTAATTTGTATATGTAGAAAATAATAATACTATTATTATAAACAGTTTTAATAGTTTACTCATTTGTTTTACACCCCTTATGCTGGTAATACATTTATTATTGTTTCTAGCAAAGCAGATATGATTGGTATAGAAATTGCTATTATTATTACTTTTCCTCCTAAATCAATTTTATTCGCTATTGCACTTTCGCCTGAATCTTTGCATATGCTTACAGCAAATTCCGTTAAAAATGCTATACCTGTAATTTTTAATAATATAACTAAAAATTGACTATTCATATTTGATTTGTTAGACAATTCTGTTAAGAGTGATATTATTCCAGCTATTTTATCTATTACTAAAAATAAAATTAAAGCTCCTGCAATTAGAGAAACATATACAGCAAATTCTGGTTTGTATTGTCTTAAAACAATTATAATTATTAATGATGTTAAACCTATTCCAATTATTTTTATAATGTCCATTTTTAATCACCAACTTTTACAGATTAAATAATGTTCTAACTGTTTCAAATAGTGTACTTATTTCTTTTATAACCATTGTTAGCACTATTACTAATCCTGCTAAAGTAGTCATCATTGCTTGATCTTCTCTTCCTGCTCTTACTAGAACTTGATGTAAAACAGCAACTAAAATACCTATAGCTGCTATCTTAAATAATAAATTTATATCCATATAAGTTTCACTCCTTAAATTAATACAATAACAAATACTAGTCCAATTATTGCACCTAATGTTTTATACATTTTTTCATTTTTATCTTGTTCGTTTCTAGCCTTTGCAATTTGCACATCTAAAAAATTACTTGTTAAATCTATTTCACTTATTTGCCCTTGTATATCAGTTTTACCAAGTAATTTACCAAGTCCTTTTAAAACTTCAATATCCTCATAGGTTAAATATGTACTACTTTCATCTAATGCCTTACTCCATGCTGTACCTGCATTTGTCTTTTTCATATTATCTGTTGACTTTTTAAATATATTTTTTATATTATTTGTGGAAATTTTAGATATTTGATTAAATATCTCTGGTATAGGTTCATATGTATATTTAATTTTTGTTTTAAATATACTTAGAGCATTTTTCATTTCGTTTAATTCTTCTACTCTTTTTTTATATTTTTTAGATATTAAAATTCCAATAAAGAAAGTGGTTATAAATACTAGTATAAGGCTTATCCATTTTATTGTTAGCATTCTTATTTTAACTCTCCTCTTTATTAATATATATGTAAATAAATTTACATTTAGAACTAAATTGTTAAATTTTTACATATTCTCCTTTTTCTAATGAATAAATTTCTTTTACTTTTCCCTTTTTTTCTTTGTCTAGAAGGATTATTTTTTTTATTAATTTTTTTTCTAATAAACTTTTTAAAGATATATTAAGTTTCAAATCATCAAAGCAATCTCCATGTGCTGTAAAAATTCCTTTTACTCCGGAACAAATAGCATATTCAATTGCTTCTACATCATCAGATGAACCAATTTCATCTGCACAAATAATTTCAGGTGACATAGACCTAATAAGCATTTTCATTCCTATACTTTTTGGAATGTTGCTAAGTACATCTGTTCTAATTCCTATATTGTTTTGAACAATTCCTTTGTACATAGCTGCAATTTCTGCTCTTTCATCTACAAGACCTATAGTTTTACCTTGAAAATTTATGTAATTAATTCCATTGCTTAAACTTCTTATTAAATCTCTTAAAATAGTGGTTTTTCCGGCTTCCTGGTGGAGAAACTATTAAGGTATTAAAAATATCATTACTATTATAATTAATAACATATTTAATTACATTATCTGCTGCGCCTATTACTTCTTTTGATATTCTAAAATTTAAGCTATATATATAATTAATATTTTTTACCTTATTTTCTTCTATTACAACATCTCCTGTAATACCAATTCTATGTCCATTTTTTATAGTTATAAATCCATTACAAATTTGATTTTGAAAACTATATATAGAATTATCACATATGTATTGCATTATTTCTAATATTTCCTCTTGTGTTACTAAATAATCTATAATAAAATGTGTATCATTGAATTTTAGTATTATAGGGTTATTTACCCTTATTCTAATTTCTTCTAACTTAGAATAGTTGTCCAAATTAATTTTTTTATAAAGCTCATATGAAATTGAATTTGGGAAATAATTCAATATATCTATTTCATTCATTAAAATTAAACCTTTCGTTATTATTGT
>CANQMG010000039.1 GCA_947624925.1 uncultured Clostridia bacterium
TCTCTCTCTCTCTCTCTCTCTCTCTTAGAGTACCAAGAGTTTTAAGTTTTACGTTCATCTTAAATTTTCTCCTTTGTTTTCTCTTATTTTTTACAATTTTAATTGTACCATATACTATATTTTTTTTCAACATTTTTCAGAAATATAAGTGCTAATTAATCTGCTAATATATTCTCAACTTCTAAGAATGCATCATCAATAGAATATACTTTTCCATTTTCGGCATCTGATATAATATCTCTTTAATCACCAACTATTCCTTTTAAATTATATAAATCATCATTAATACATTTTTTTACTCTTATTAAGGTTTTTCCAGAGCTTTCTAAAGAATTTTTTATAAATTCAGGATGAGATATTAAAAATTTTCTCATTGTTTCATAAGGATTATCTATATAGTTATTAATCATTAAATATTGCTCATTGTTAATATCTCTTTTCTCTAAAGCAGTTTTAAATAATTCTTTATTTACCTTAACCAATGGATATGTAACAACATTTTGTTGTAATAAAATCTCGTCTCCTCCTTGCATTCTATCAACAATCGTAGCAGTCCATTTCATTTCTCCACCCTTTTCTTTAATTGCAGGCAACCACATATTTACATAACTTGCAGCTTCAGTAATTAAATCCGATATATGTAAACATTTTTTTCCTTCTAAATTTTTTACTTGTTCAGTATTAGTAAAATCACTATTACTTACTAACATACTTAAATCTTTAAAAATTGTAATATGTGGTTTTTTTAACAAATTTGCTATTATATATGAAAACACCCAATCTCTTCTTTCTCCACCACTAATATAATCAATATTATTAACATCAATATTTTTTGTTATTGTTTGTAATAAAAAATCTATTGTATGTTTATATATTTCGTTTGATTGATATTGTTTTGATACATTTTTAAATATTTTTTCAGGTAATACATTACGATTAGACAAAGATTCATCAATTATTTGTAATAATTTTTTTGATTCCTCCTCATTCCCATATAAAAATTCTGCATTTATAAAATAAGCTCCTATTTTTCCAGATGTTAACCAAAATGGTTTATCAGCTTCACATGCTTTAATTGATTTGGTTAAAAATAAATTTGAAATTAATTCTTCCATAAAAAATCTTTTTCCCCCTTAATTTAATTTTACAGTTCCTACTATACTATTTATATCTTGAATACTATGTTTTTTTAGATAATCTTCTATCTCTTTATAACTCTAATACTTGTATCTGGATAAATATCAAATTATTTGTATTTTATAAAATTAATATTTTATGTTAGTATAAATTTTATTGATATTAACAAATTTTATTACTTCTTGTAAGTAATATTTTGTGTTTATACAATTAACTATATTTAGTTACATTCTATATATAATATTTGTAAAAGTCAATATAAATAAATAAAAAAAATACAAAGTTAAATTGATAGAAAATTTTAATGTAATTTTTCCAGAAAATAGTATTATCTCTTTTACTATTTTCTGGTATTTATATTTTTTATTTTAAAAAGATATATTAATTATACTAAATTTTACAGTCTGGGTCTGACTTATTACAAAGCAAGATTTATACCTTCTGCTACCACATCTTTCATATTTTCTATTAAATTATCGATTTCTTTTGGTGTTACTATCATATTATAATCTTTTGGGATTAGTGCTTTTCTTATTTCTTCATAGTTGTCATTTTCTTTTAGTTGATTTAAATAATCATTTGATTTTGCTTCATCTTGAAGTTTTGTTATAAATAAATCTAAACATTCATCTGTTATTGTTGCTAAATCTACAACTGTTGGAACTCCTATTGCAATTACTGGTATTCCAACCGTATTTATGCTTAGCTCTTTTCTTGTATTTCCAACTCCAGCACCTGGTACTATTCCAGTATCTGATAATTGAATTGTACTACTTATTCTTTCTATACTTTTAGATGCTAATGCATCAATTACTATTATTAATTTAGGCTTTATATTATCTACTATTCCTTTTATAATTTCTAGTGTTTCTATTCCTGTTGTACCAAGCACACCTGGTGAAACAGCACTAATAGGTCTTGTGTTTGGATCTATATATTCTGGCATGTATTTTAATATGTGCCTTGTTACTTCTATTTCATTTATTACTTTTGGACCTAATGCATCTGGAGTAACATATATATTTCCTAATCCTACTACTAATACATCATCTTTTTGTGTAACATGTATTTCTAACAATTTTTTTATCTCTTCTGATAGTATTTTTGCATATTTTTCTATATCTTCTACAGTTGCAATATTTAGTTTTTTTAAATCTATAGTTATATAATTTCCCTTTGGTTTTCCTATTGCTTGTTCGCCTTTTTCATCTAATATTTTTACAACTGTAGTCTTTATATTCTCCTCTTCTTTAACTTCTGTTTGTATGCCTTCAACTTCATTTTCTATATTGTTGGCCTTCTTATAAATATCTCTTCTTTCATCAGCCAAATCTGTTCTAAAATTATACATAAAAATCTCTCCTTTTCTTTTAGTATAGAGAGATTTTTTAATTTTATTCAATTTTATTATTTTCTATCCACAATATCTACAAAGTATTGCTTCTAATCCAATATTTATATCAATTAACCCTTTTTTATAATTTTTATCTAATAATATAAATTCATCTATTATATTTTTTAATTCTTGTAAGCTAAAATATCCAGATTGCATTTTATACTTGCTTGTTAAAAATAATTGATTTGGTTTTAAATTTAAAACCTCAGTTAGGCTTCTGTTTTGCTCTATTGCAAGCTTAGTTATGTATAATTTTTTAAAATGATTATATAATGTTATTAATATTTTTTGTACTGGTTCTTTGTTATATATTAAATTTTTTAATGTTGTTAATGACTTATCTATTTCTTTTTTTCCAAGATTATCTGTTAAATCAAATATAACACTTTCAATTTGCTTTGTTGAAAGCATATCAATGCTCTCTTTTGTTATTTCTCCATTTTCTCCAGAATATTCTATGAGTTTTCTTACTTCATTAATTAATTCTTGCATATTCGTTCCGCAACATTCGATAAAATATTTTGCAACTGTATCATCCATTTTTACTTTGTACGCACTACATATAGCTCTTATTCTTTTTACTAATTGTGGCAATTTAAGTTTTTCAAAATTACATATTATACCATGTTTTTCTAAAGTTTTAAATAAATCATTTTTATCAGCATTTTCTTCTATAAATACTATAACTAAAGTTTCTTGTATATAATTAATATTATTATTTATATAATTAGATATTTTCTCTCTTTGTTCTGCTAATTTTACATTCTTTTTTTTACCATCTTTTAATAAAAGTCCTGTATTTTTTATTATTATTAATTTCTTTTCAAATCCAAATGCTGGAGTTTCAATATTAGGTATAATTTCTTGTATGTTATTTTCATCTATTTGTATATAATTTATACCTTCCACTAATTGTCCAAATATTTTCTTTATTTTTTTTACACTACTTTCAAGCAAAAATTGCTCTTCTCCATAAAAAAAATATATACTGTTTAATTTATTTTCTTTTAAACTTTTTTCTAATTCTTCTATGTTCATTTATACCTCTCATAACTTTTGGGCAAATTTTGCAGAATGCGCATGACATATTGCTATAGCCATACTATCAGTAATATCATCTAGTTTAGGTAATGTATCTTCATGCAATATTGTTTTTACCATTTTTTGTACTTGCATCTTATCTGCACGTCCATATCCTACTACTGCTTGCTTTACTTGCAAGGGCGTATATTCATATGTTGGTATGTTATTCTGGCATCCTACTACTAGTACAACTCCTCTTGCTTGTGCAACGTTAATTGCAGTTTTTATGTTATTGTTAAAAAACAGTTCTTCTACTGAAATAGCATCTGGTTTATATTCATTTATTATATTCTGTAAATCTATATATATTTGATTTAGTCTTAGTGGAAATGATTGTTTAGCCGGTGTTTTAACTGCTCCACTATGTATTAGTTTAAATGTATTTCCTATATAGTCTATAATGCTATACCCTGTTATACCATATCCAGGGTCAATTCCCAAAATTCTCATTTATTGCTCCTTATTTTATAACTAATTAAATACTTAAATAAAAATTTATAAATTAAAAAAGTAATAACAGCAAAATAAATACTGTATTTATTTTCTTAAAATTATTCTAAATACTTCTGCTACACTCCATGCCTGAGCCAATGCTCCTTTTGGTAAATATGGCGTTTTTGAATCATACAATTCTGATATGCTACCTATCATACCTGTTTCATTTAATTCTTTTTTAAATGTCTTTTCAACTTGTAATATAAATTTTTCTAGTTTATCCTCTAAATCTTTTTTTGTTGTCTTATTTTTTTCTACTTTTATCATATTTTTTAATGCATTATAATATAATCCTAAAAGCCATGGCCATGTAATTCCTTGATGATAACTTGCATCTCTTCTAAATGAATCTCCTTCATATACTTCTACATAGTTTTCTTCTCCTTTTGCAAGTGTTTTCATTCCATATTTATTTAACAATTTAGATTCTGTTACCTTTATAATTTCGCTTGCTATTTCGGAATTAGGCTCAATTACCGGAAATGTTAATGATAAGCTAAATAATTGATTTGGCCTTATTTTGCTATCTCCTATTACATCATATAAGCATTTTCTTTTTTTGTTATAAAATTTTTTTTCAAATGATATTTTTGCTTTTTGTGCTAATTGCTTATATTTACTTTCTTTTTTCTTTCCTTCATATTTTGCATATAACTCGTCCATTATCATTAAGGCATTATACCATAGAGCATTTATTTCAACCGTTTTACCATTTCTTGGTGTAATTGCATAGTCAAGATATTTTGCATCCATCCATGTATTTTGTGTCTTTTCAGTTCCTGATGATATTAAACCGTCTGTATCTAGGAATATATTATTATCGTCTAAATCTATTCCCTTAGAATATGCATCTATTATATCTTTTAACTTTGGATATATATTTTCTTTTATAAATTTAGAATCATTTGTATATTTTATATATTTATATACTTGTTCAAATAATAATAGTGATGCATCTGCACTATTATATAATGGTCTATTATCAAATCCAGAATATCCATTTGGCACCAATCCAAACTTTATATCTTTAACGAAAGTTTTTAAAACTTCTTTTGCTATACTATATCTTTTTGTAATTAATAGCAACCCCTCAAACGATATCATTGCATCTCTTCCCCAGTCTAAAAACCATGGATAACCTGCAATTAAAGTATGTAATGAAAAACTTGGTCTATAAACTACAAAATTATCAGTAGCAATTATATACTCTTTTATAAAGTCTTTATATTCTAAATATTCTTTTGTATTATTTTCTTTTTTTGTATCTATAAAATTAGAATTAATCATTAATTCATTAATTCTAATAATTTCTTTACTTATAACATCTTTTGCATCAATTTCATCAATATTATCTTCTAATGAACATATAAAATATATTTCTTTTTCTTCATTTGGAACTAGATTAACTTCAAATACACCTGGTACACAATGATTTTCCTCTGGATAGAACCCTCTTTTTTCTTCTTCTATATAATACATATTCTTAAAATTATCATTAGAATGTTCAATATATTTTCCGTCTGTAATGTTCATATATATTGGTGTATGTGCATTATCATCAACTACAATTTTTATCTTTTTATTTTTAATATCTTGTCTTATATTAAAATTATGATTTGAATTTACTGTGTGGAAATCTCTATAATTAATAATAGGTGCTATTGTTAATTTTGAATTTTTATTTATATTATTAATTTTATAATACACACAAACTGTATTTTTTCCATATTGCATACAAATTAATTTTTTTATTGATATACCTTTAACATTATATGTAAATATTGGTACATATTCCTTTTCAAAACTTTCAAGATATTTATACCCATCAGAAACATAATTTTTACACATATTAGTATATAAATTATATGTTTCACCATCAATTTCTATTGCTTCATCTAGCTTAGATAATATTAAAAATCTTCTTGCTGGAGGTGTTAGTGGTGCAACTAATAATCCATGATATTTTCTTGTATTACATCCAATTATAGTTGAAGAACTAAATCCTCCCAGTCCATTGGTTATAATCCATTCCTTATTTAATCCATTTTCTAAATTCATATATTTCTTATTAAACTTCATTTGTATCTCCTTTTATTCAATTAATGAATATATTTTATTTATCACTATTATTTTTAAATTGTTTTAAAAATTGCTCTTTTTCTATTTTTTCAATTGCCTCTGCACGTCTTTTATCTATCATATGGTCACTTTCTTTTATAGACTTAATTCTTTCCTTATATTTTTCATTAAATTTACTTTTTCTTGCCAAATGTTTTTGTTTTGGCTGTTTTTCTTTTATAGTAACTGTATCATCTGTCTTTTTTTCGTTTTTCTTTTTTTGCTTATCACTTTTTTTCTGTTCTCTTAATTTAGTTTTTAACATAACATATTTAGGATCATCTTGTTTATCTTTGTACTTTAAGTCATCACAAATAATTTCTATAACAGATTCTGCAACAGCATTTGGATTATGTCTTATATTATCATCTATTATATAAGATAAATTCTTTTCTAGAAGTTTAACACCTAATTCCTTAGCTTTTTGAATATCAGGTTCAACAATATCTTGACCATTTTTGTTATATATTTTTATAAATTCTGGTATAATTTCTCCTGAATCATAAATACAATAATCTATAATATTGGCTCCAGCATGGTCTATTATTGATTTTATGTGCTCAGATAAAGAATAATTATCTGTTTGACCTGGTTCTGTCATTATATTGCTTACATATATTTTTATTGCTTTTGAATTTTTTATAGTCTTTGAAACATTTTTTACCAATAAATTAGGTATTACATTTGTATATAAACTACCAGGTCCAATTATTATTGCATCAGCATTTGAAATAGCATCTAATACACCTGGTGCAGGCACACAGTTTGATGGATTTATGTATATTCTATTAATTTTAGCTACTTTATCTGAAACAATTTCTGGTATCTTGTCCTTTTCGTCTATTATAGTTCCGTCATTTAATTCTGCACATATTTGCATTTCATTTAATGTTACAGGCAAAACCTTTCCTGTCATTTTTAATAAATCTGAAGATGCAACAATTGAATCAGAAAAATTTCCATAGATATCATTCATTACTTTAAAATATATATCACTAAATTCTAGTTTTTCAAAAGGTCTAATATTTATATGTTCATTTAAAAGTCTTTGCATTTGTTCTTCATTTTCGGCAAGTGAAATAATACTATCTTTTATATCTTCTAAGGGTAATAAATTTAAAGCTTTTTTTCCTTCATCTAATTCTTTTCCATATCCAGATACTGTAACAATTGCCGTAATATTTGAAGTGTAATTTTTTAATCCTTTAAGAACAGTATTAAGTCCACTACCTCCTCCTATTACAACTATATTTGGGCCCTCATTATATACCTTTTTATTAAAAATTAATGATTTTGCATTTATATTTCTACTACCATTATCCATTCTATAGTCTGTTGATTCTATAAGAATTTCTAATACCCTTTTTTGACTATATATTAATCCAACGATAATCATTGTAAAGCCCAACACAAACAATACAATAATTTTTCCAACCTCTAGAAAAGATACTTCTTGCAATACTAATACTTCTGATACACCATAACAAGCAAGTATTATACCTGCCAGAATTGTAAAAATCCATCTTTTCATTTTTGATTTTGAATTAAACCAACTAAAAAAACCTTTCATATTTTTTACATTACCTCCATTATACAATTTCAACTTCTAAATCTATTACTTTTCCAAATTTATCATATACTTGTTTTTTTACAAAATCTATTAATTTAATAACATCATAATATGATGCATTTGCCTTATTTACAATAAATCCAGCATGTTTATCAGAAACCATTGCATCTCCAATGCAATATCCTTTTAGCCCACATTCATCAATTAGTTTAGCGGTGATAAAATCTTCACCTCTTTTAAATGTACTTCCTGCATTAGGATAATTTAATGGTTGTTTTTCTTTTCTTAATTTTGCATATTCATTTATTTTTTTCTTTATATCTTCTTTATTACCCTTTTTTAGCTCTAAAGTACACTCTAAAATTATTCCTTTTAAACTACTAAAAATGCTTTTTCTATATGAAAATTCACATTGTACATTACCTAGAGTATGAATATTTCCATTATAATCAATATATGTAACATTTTTAACAATATCTTTTACCTCGCCATCATAGGCTCCAGCATTCATTTTTATAGCTCCACCTATTGTACCTGGAATTCCACTTGCAAACTCAAACCCAGTAATACTATTGTCTTCCAAATATTTAGATAATACAGCATTTTTTACACCTGCACATACTTTTACAAAATAACTGCCATCTTCACTATAACATTCAATATTATCAAGTTCAATTTTTAAAACAATCCCTCTTATGCCTTCATCTTTAACTAATAAATTTGTACCATTTCCAAATACAAATAATGGTATATTGTATTCATTTACAATTTTTAACACACTTTTTATATCGTCTATTGACTTAGCTTTAATATAAATATCTGCGTTTCCACCAATTTTAAATGAAGTATGTTTACACATTGGCTCATTTAAAATAATATTTTCTTTTGATATATCTTTTAACAATTCATTATAAATATTTTGTATATCAAACATATCTACTCCTTGATTCTTTTTTCTAATACATATTATCATTTTTTTATAAATATTACAATGGAAAATATGAGATTTTTAAAATAAATATTATAGATAAGAACAAAGCGCCTAGGCGCTCTTTGTTCGTGCCGATTTGAGTTTTCGACTGAAAGGAGGAAATCTCAAAGGCAATAGCGATTGTAGCATTTTTATCTAATAAAAATTTCGAAGAAATTTCTTATTAGATAAAAAAAATTCCCACCATAAAAGGTGGGTTGTTCAAGAAAGTTTAGGTAGGTTGACCTTCCTACATCTCCTAACTATGGGTGACGGCTGCCTGTTCCGTCCTCAGAAACTTTCTTATATTATTAGTATATGTCTTGCTTTTTAGTTTATTACATTATTTATTATTTTTCTTGAACATAATTATTATACAATATTATGTGTAAAATATCAATGAAAAGACAAGCATTTTACAAAAAAATTTTGCTTAATAATAGTTTTAACTGGATTCGCCTGAATTTTTTATTTTGAATAAAAAAATAAAATTTTGGTATAATAATTGTATACAATTTGTTGACATTTGTATACAAAACGTAATATAATATAAATATAAGGAGTTGATTAAAATGTCTACTGTAAGAATAAATGATGATATAAAAAAAGAAGTTGTTCCAATATTAAAAAATTTAGGATTATCCTTAAGTGAAGCAATAAATATATATTTACATCAAATAAAATTAATAAATGGAATACCATTTGAATTAAAATATCCTAAATTTAGTAACGAAATGCAAGAATCATTAGCTGAAGCTGAAGATATGACTAAACATCCAGAAAAATATAAAAGTTTCAATAGTGTAGAAGAATTTATGGAGGACTTGCATAGTGAAATACAAAATTGAAAGAACTAATATTATTACTTATTGCAATTGGTACACATTCAGATTTATTCAATTAGATGCTTTATCTTCTATTAATAATATTTTGCTTTTTTTCTTTTTTCCTGCTAATATTGGAGCTTTACGATTAATAAATTCTATTATTGGTATTTCAATTATCATTATAATTATCATACCTATAATACCTGGCAAATAATTCTTATATTGATATCCATTTATTAGCCTTTGAACTACAATTTCAATAATTTTTTGGTGAGTAGCCATTATAACTAAAGTATTTGTTCCAATATAAGTAATAGCTTTACTAATATATTTTACATTTTGTATTTTTTTAGACAATAAAATCCATAAAAATGAATTTACAATTGAAAAAAATGTAAACATAAATAAATTTCTATATCTAACATTATATAAACTAGTAACTCCGTTAAACCTAGTTAAATAAGCAAATATAATAATTAAAATAATTATGTATGGTGTTTTTAAATCAATTTTATTAATAAATTTAAAACTTATATATCCAACATAAATAAAGCCTAAGGCAACTAATACTCTTGATAATAAAATAGTTGGGCGATTAATTGCAATCATAGGCAACACAAGTCCAATTATATATAGGATGATTATATTTAAAGCTATTAACCTATTATCTTTTAAATATTCTAATAAAAATATAAATACAATTTCAGCAATACATATAGCTGGTAGAAACCACATTGCGGCTAGTGGAGTTAAAGAAACTGCATATTTAATAGATATTAAAAAACCATTTAAGCCATGTTGATAAAATTCTAAAAAATCATATATAAGTTCAAAAAACACATAAGGAATCATAAGATTTTTTATTCTCTTTATTATTTCTACCTTTAAATCATATCTATCTTTTCTTTTATAAAATATTAAGCATCCAGATATTATATAAAATAATTGTAGTGAAAATGATATTACATAAAAATTCGCATATACTTTAACTGAATATAAATGAATCATAAATATCATAATCATTGCAAATCCACGTGCTATATCTAAATATAATAATCTTTTATCTTGTTTATTTAAATCATTATTTTCTATCTTATCTGACATCATTTTTTTCTCCTTTTTTATTAAGGTAATTTAGTAGTTTATAGTTGTGTGTAATAAATTTTATTTTTATATTTTTAGAATTAATTTATCTATTTTTTTCATTAACAAATCAAATAAAAATGAAATTACTATGGTTATAATAAAACATACTATAAAATATGCGTAATAATTTACTTTATCCAATCCTAAATACCCAAATGCTATCATTGGTATTCTTTGTAATATATATATACTAAATACATGTGAACCAAAAAACTCTAAAATTTTATTTCCTATTGATACCTTCATAGTAATTATTACTATTAAAATAGAAAACATAATTGCATATAATTCATATGCGATTATTTCATTTCTAAAACAAAATAATGTAAAAAATAAAACTATGCAGAATATCAAATTTGTATAATATTTTTCCATCATTGACTTTTCTATTATATTTTTATATTTTGCAAACCACATACCAGCAATATAGCATAATATTGTATTATACCACCAAGATTCTTTTAAATTATACATTACTATTAAATATATTAAAGAAAAAATAGTATTTACACATAAAGCTTTATGCTTATCTTTAATAGTACTAAAAGATAAATATGTAGTTGTGTATAAATATAAAATTGCAAACATAAACCAATTGCTGTTTCCAACTGCTTCCCAACCAATAAAAGATAATAATATATTTTTTATATTATATTCTTTTCCTAATATAAAACCTAACATTATAAATAATAAAACTGCAATATCAAAATGAATAAATGTCGTAAGAATTCTTTTTTTAGGCATTAATTTAATATAAGATTCTCCTTTATTTTTTATATTTTCATATATTCCATAGCCTGAATAAAAGAAAAACATTACTACAATTAGTTGTCCTAAAATGTTTGCTATTATTATATATGGCTTATCTAAATATGTTTGATAATACATATATGACATTATATGTGACATAAATACTAATATAACAAATATTCCTTTTACAGAAATAGTTTTCTCTTTAGATAAATAATCTTCAAAATACTCATCTTTTTTATGTAATATAAATTTCATCTTATATAATATTATTAAACATAATAATTTCTTTCCTCCAATTACTTAATTATTTCTTTAGTTTTTGTGTATATTCTGTTAAATATTTTCACAAAATATTTCTTTGTAGTTTCGTAATATTTGTCTAAAAATGTAATAAATGGTCTTTCAATTAATTTTTTACGTGTATATTCAATTATGAAACAAATTACATATACCATAATCACACTTATTATCATATGCATTATTAGCCAGTTAGAATTTGAATAATTAATATTTTTAAAAAATTGAATCCATAAAAAATTTCTTACATATGTATTATCATGTATCAAATAAATACCAAATGTACATGAACCTAACATATTAATAAAGTTGTTATATGGAATATTTAATTTTAAAAACATAATAAATATATTAATGGCTAAAACTATTATCAATATTGATGTACGTGAATAAAAGTATATTGTGCTTGTATCTTTATTTATAAAATCTAGTATTATAGTAGAAAATATTAATAAGCTTATACATAAAATTGATAAGATAATCAATATTTTTTTATTTATTTTTAATATATCATCATTATATAATCTAATATAAGCTCCTATTGTATACATCATTATAAATTGACAAAGAACATTTCCATACATATCACTATTTGTAAATGTTGGTATTATAGACCATATAACAATCATTGTCACTATAAAAACTTGATGAGTTCTTTTTGATATTTGATTAAGAAAAATATTTATATATGGTGAAAGAATATATAAAATAATATAAGCAGTAAAAAACCAATACATCTTAAAAATAGTTGGGAACATAGATTTTATAGTTTGAATAATTGAAATCTTTTGAAATCCAACTATTATAAATATTATATAAAATAGTATTGAATAAAACATCACTTGAAATATTAACTTTATTACCTTTTTAGCATTAAATTTTGATTTTACAATAAGATATCCAGATATCAATATAAATATATCAACTCCCAAATTACCTAAAGTAACATTTTGTAGAATTAACTTATTAAATCCAAAATTTAATGTTTCAATTTTAATCCCACCATGAACAGAATAATGGGATAATATAATTAAAAACATAGATATAATTCTTAAAAGTTCTATTGATGAATTAATTTTTTTATTATTTATATTTTTTTCCATATACTATTTCCTTTTTATAATAATTTTTATATATAATTTTCATTATTTAAGTATTTCTTTAATGTTTCGCAATATATTAAATCATAGTCGTAAGTAATTTTTACATTATATTTAAAATCAAAATTAAAAAATAATTTTATATCTTTAGGTAATTGATAAGCAATTTCTGTATAGCTTGACTCTTTATTAAAATATTTTTTTAATAAATTAAATTTATATGCTTCAGGAGAATGTATGATACAATAATCATTTCTATTAAATCTATCTAAACTATAATTTGCTAATTCTCCTGTAATTTTTTTTGCTGTAACAACAACATCATTATTATCTAGTAAATTTAAATAATTATCTATTATTTCAGCATTTATCATTGGAGCAACTCCGTCTAAAATAATTACATTATCACATTGAGGATATTCTTTTTTTATATGTTCAATTGCGTTGTTTACAGAATAATTTCTTTCTTGTCCATTTTTTACTATGTCTATACTACTGTCAATTTCTTGCAAATATTTACAATATTCCTTATTCATCACAATAATTATTTTATCAATTTTATTTGATTGTTTAGTAGCACTTATTACATAATCTATAACTGCTTTATTATTTAATTTTAAATACTGTTTGGGAATGCTAGCTCCAAACCTTTTTCCTGAACCACCTGCTAAAATAATTGCAATATTCATTGTTTTGCCCTCCATTTTATTTTTTTTAACAATACATTTATCATTTCCTTTTCCTCTTTATTAAAATATATTAAATATATGCATAAAATATATAATAACGTGTATATAAATATATATATTATTAATTTAATCCATGTAAAATTAACATTAATTATACTTCTATGTATAAATATTGCTATTATTAAAATTGGAACAATAATTTTAATAATATTTTTCCAATATTGTGGTATGTCTAAATTAGCAGTTTTATAATAATATACATTCATAATAATTATTTGTCCCAATATAGTAGCTAGTACACTT
>CANQMG010000040.1 GCA_947624925.1 uncultured Clostridia bacterium
AACCTTTACAAATAAGCAAGTTACAATCAGGTCTAATATCTACTTTATTCATTAATGTATAAATATAAGTAGATATACCCTTTTGAGCAACTTCTTCAGAAATTACAATTGCTCTACAATGTGAAAGTTCTATTGTTTTATTAATATAAGTATTTAAAAGACTAATTCCAGAATCTATAGAAGAACAATCTATAGTGTTTACAATAAATGTTGAAGATTGTCCACTTGAGCCGCCTCCACCAGAGGAAGACTCAGAGCCTCCACTAGCCGAAATTGTAGCTATTTGCAAGCTAAGCTTAATACTCTCATAATCTCCTAAGTCAATTCCTAAAGCAACAACATATGCCAAATCATCAATACTATTATCTGTACTAGACTGGCAACCAGTTAATGTAAAAAGAGCAAATAATAAAATTAAAAATATTGCTATAATTCTTAAATATTTATTCTTTACATTCATAGCTATGATTCACTCCTTATATTTTTACTTTTTTGTTTTCTTAGTTTTAAATTTGCTAATAATAAAATAAGAAAACTTAATCCAAATATTAAAATTAAATTAATATATTTATAAACTGAACTTTCTAGTAATTTAATTTCTATTAAATTTCTTGGAAGTAATGCAACAGAGAAAATTAGAGCAGCAAAACAATATACCATTGGTTTAGTATCCTGAATATTTGTAATCTTTTTGAAAATATTAACAATAAAATGAAGTGCAATTCCTAGGTATGATAGAATTGTTATTATCCATATTAATAAGAAAAATGCATCAGCTCTTTGCATAAATTGTCCTAAATTTATTTGTCTACTTACTAAATATGTTGGCATATTTCCTTGTGTGGTTAAAACAAAAGGAAACATAAGTAGTAAAGAAACAACGCTAACAAGGAGTAAAATACTAGTTATTATAACTGCAGAATATGCAACTTTATTAAAATCTTTCATATCTTTTAAAATTGGCATTAAAAAATATAAATATATTATATTTCCAAAAATAAAGATATTTGTACTTCCATATAAAAATGTTTCTTTAGCACCATATCCTAATAATGGAAAAAATCTTTCTATAACAAAATTACCAGTATTTCCTAAAAATAAAATAACAACTATTATAAGAATTAAAGGTACTATTATAGAATTACATTTTATAACAGATCTAGGATTTAATAAATTAACAAATACTATTGATATTAAAAATATTAATAAAATATTATTAATTGGAACATCCTGAAAATATATTATTTTTAAGTTTTCAGCTAAATTTCTAAGTAAAGTAGACGATATAAACAACATATAAAGTAAAAAGATTATTCCAATTAGTTTTTGAAAAAAAGAACCAAAAACGTATTTAGATATATCTAATATATCTTTTCCTTGAAAATTTTTATATAATTTTATAAGTAAACATATAAATATTAATCCTAAAATAGTTACATAAATAATATTTAAAGCACCTGAAGAACCAGTTTGCTCTAAAATAATTTTAGGGATATTTAGTAAAATGTGTGAAATTGTTACAATAAGTAAAATACATAATGCTTCAAAATATCCAATTTTATATGATCCCATATTTATTACCATTCCTTTCTAAGGCATAAAGCTAGTTGTAAAAGAATTAAATTTTTACAACGACAAAATATAATTTTTTTCCAACCTTATTTTCCTCCTTGTTTCCATGTCATACTAATATTTCCTTCTTTTTTCACTCTATTTGTGTTTAGTTCATCGATTCTTTTTTCTCTTTTCCATATAGGATGTACGAAATAGCCTTCATTATTTATTTTAGTTAAAGGTACATATGGAGCCAAATATGAAACACCAAATGATTTATAATTACATATTAAGGCAAGGCATATAAATAAACCAAGAGAAATTCCTAAAAATCCTGATACAGCTCCTAAAATTATAAACACAAATCTCGCTAAACGAAGCTGAAATTCCAAAGAAAAGTTTGGAATTGCAAATGAGGCAAGTCCCGTAATTGCAACAATAATTATAGATATAGGGCTTACTATACTTGCACTTACTGCTGCATCTCCTAATACTAATGCTCCAACTATACCCATTGTTGAGCCAATAGGGGAGGGAACTCTAATTCCAGCCTCTCTAATAAGCTCAAATGAAATTTCCATTAGTAAAATTTCAAATACAACAGAAAATGGTACAGAAGTTCTTGCAGCTACAATAGAAAACAATAATTCTGTTGGAATTAATTCTTCGTGGAAACTTGTTATAGCAACATATAAACCAGGAAGTAATAGGGTAATTAATACAGCTAATGCTCTTACAATCTTTAATAAATTTGAAAATTTATAATTTATATTCCTATCCTCAGAAGAAGTTAATAAATCAATAACTGTACAAGGTAAAACTAAACAAGTTGGACTTCCATTTACTAAAATTACTATACGACCTTCTAACAAAAAGGTTGCTGCGTTATCAGGCCTTTCAGTAGCTATTGTTTCTGGTATACTTGATTTATCATTATCTTTTATTAATTGTTCTAGCTGTCCAGAAGAAACAATGTAATCAATATTTAAATTATTAATTCTATATTTTACTTCAGATACCAGACCTTCATTAGCAATATCCTTTATATAGCATATTGCACATTTAGTTTTACTAACAACTCCAACAGTTGTAGATTCTATAACTAAATTTTCATTATTAACTAATCTTCTAAGCATTGTTCTATTTGTTCCTAGAGATTCAACAAAACCTTCCTGTGACCCTCTTATAACAACTTCATTAATTGGCGGCTGAATAGATCTTTTTTCAAAACCTTTTAAATCAGACACAAAGCAAATAGGTAATGTATCAACAAATAATGCACATTCTCCTGCATTTACATTATCTATTACTTCTTCAAAGTTTTTAACTTTTTTAATATCATTTTGAGGAATTAAAGAAGAATATATATATTCTGATAAATCAAACTTATCTACTTTTTTTACATTAATTGAATTATCTTTACTATTAGTGCTAACAACTTCCTCAGATTTATCAAAGGTATTTGCTCTATTTCTTAACATTAAAGGGTGAAGTATAAATCTGTTTATAGATTTTGTATCACTCATTCCATCTATATATAAAATAAAAGCATTATAACTTTTACCTCTTGCAATTACATTAAATTTTCTAATTTTAATATCACTATTTATTAAACTGTTATATTTTACATTTAAATATTCTAAATTAACTGAAACACTTGGATATATTTCTTGCTTAATATTTTCTAAGGGCTTTAACTCATCATTATTATCTGTATTATTAGTTTCGGGTTGATTATTAGGCAGTGAAAAATTATATTTAGTTTTAGGTGTATATTTGAAAATATTTACTATAGAATTAAATAAGGAATTATTATTTGAATTAAACATAAAACCTCCAATTTTAGTTATTTTATTGTAGTATTAACCAAAATTGGAGATTTATGTATAAGAAAATAAAACAATATAAATTATTTTCTTATTTCTCTTTTTATTAATCTAGCATGTAAAACAATTCTACCAGATCCTGCTGCATCACTACAAGTAGAAAGTGTAAGAATTTTATCATCAGCAGATAAATCTACATTAAAATCATAAATACTTCTAGATTTAATTGTGTTTAAAAAGTTTTGATATTCTGAATCATTAGCAAAATATGTTGTAATATAATATGATTCAGCTTTTATTTTATATACAGAAAAAACTTGCCACATTGTGTTTTCTATTGGTGTAGATAATTTAATAATATGATTAGATTTATTGGTATACCATGATTTATTCAAAACATTTACTAAACTTGCAAACATTGTTTTATTTAATCTACTATGACCATATATAATAGTATTTCTATCAAATGATTTCATATTATTTCTATAATCTGCAAAAATCCATCCTGCTTGATTAGATTTTCCATTAAATGCTGTTACAAGATAGTCTGAATTATTATTTGTTTGAACAACAGGATAATTAATATTTGTATTATTAACTTGTATCCAAGCTACTGTATCTGGATTTCTCTTTAATAAAGAAGAAAAGTCAACACTTATTAATGGCATTTTAATAAAGTCCCAATAGTCATTAGAAGTATTAGCAGGTGGATTAACTAATTCAATTTCATCATTTTCTTCAACTTCTGTTATGCTTGTACTTTGTAAAATCTCGTCAGCAATCTGAGTAGAAACTTTATTTTCATAAAACCAGTATATTATAAGTATAATAGCAACAATAAAAATAATTGCTGAAAAATAGAACACAATAGATGCAGTTCTTTTTTTTCCTTTTTTATTTTTATCGTGTTTAGAATTGTCATTTTTTGAAGTATTTTTTAATTGTTTGCCATCATGTTTACTCAAAATAAACACCTCCATTTTCGAATTATAACATTAAATAAATTATATGTAAATACAAAAAAAATATAATAATTTTTATTAAAATGTATAATAAAATAAAAAAAGAAAAAAATATAAAAAAAGAGACAAAACTATTTACAAAAATGAAATAATGATATACAATGCAGTAAATAACAAAATTATTTTGTTAAATTTTTTATGCAAAGGAGAAAAAATATGAAAAAAAGTTTAAAAATCTTGTTAGGAGTAATGTTAGTTCTAGCAAGTATGGCAATTTTATTTACGCGTGTTAACGCAGAAGAAAGCAAACCTACAATTGAAATGACAGTTGATGGATCTTTTTATGTAGGAATATCAAAAGAATTTACTATTTCAACTACAAGACCAGAAAACTATAATGGTGGTAAAGTTTATGGTACAGGTGGAGTAGAAGATGAATCAGTTTTAGATAAATTTGAAGTCTTAGACTACACAGGATGGAAAAATTTAAAAGGTGAAACATTAGGAAATTCAGATGAGGGTTTTGATTTAACAACAGGATCATTAAAATTCAGAGCAACTTTCAATAAAGCTGGTGAATACAATGTAAAATATGTATTAAAAGAAGTTGGAACAGACAATGTTGTCGCAGAGAATTCAATTGTACTTAAAGTAGAAGAACCTTCAATTAATATGACAGTTGATGGAAATTTCTATGTTGGTAAATCACAAAATTTCTCAATTTCAACAGTTAAACCAGAAGGATACCCAGAGACTAAAGTTCTTGGTATTGGCTCAATAACAGATGAAAGTGGAAATGATGCAACATCTGCATTAGATGCATTGCAATATAAAGAAGTAAATGGAGAAGATGCAGGCAAATGGAAAGATGTACCAGAAGGATATTTTGGAGTTTCAGAAGGATTCCCTTTAGCAAATGCAACATCTGAATTTAGAGCAACATTTAAAAAAGCTGGAACATATACTGTAAAATATGCTGTAAAAAAAGCTGAAGATACCGGTGTTACAGTTGCAGAAAATTCATTAAAAATAAATGTATATGAAGATACTTTAGATAGTCATTTAACTAATGAAACAGGAAGTGTTAGTGTTAAAGCATCTAGCGATGAAATAATTAGTAAAGAAGTATTAAATGAATTAAAAAACGGTGAACCAAAAGACGTAGAAATCGTTGTTAATGATGGAGAATATATTATTAGTTTCAATACAGCTAATATAACAGAAGATTTTACAAATGATTTAAGCTTAAATATTGATGTAACAGAAACAGAACCATTTGAAAGTGATATTTGGACTAATAAAGAAAATACAGATTATTTATTTGTAGATATAGAATATTCTGGTAATCTTCCTAAAGGAACAATAATATCAATAAATGCTAAAGAAGACTGGGAACCTGGAGATAAAGTATATTTATACTATTACAATGAAACAACTAAAAAAGCTGAATTAGTTGCAAAAGATTTATATGTTTCTGCTAATGGAGGAAGAATTAAATTACCTTTAGATCATGCATCAACATATTTCTTATCAAAAACTGAGTTACCTGATGAATATGTAAGTAATAATCAACAACAAGGAAATAATCAAGCAACAGATGAAGGAAATAATGTTGTAGGTGGAGTAGTAGAAAATAATGTTACAAATAATACTACAGCTGAAAGCCCTAAAACAGGTGATGTAACAATAGTAATTGCAACTGCATTATTAATAATTGCAATAGTAGGATTTGTATATGCTGCAAGACAAAAAAAATTATTAGATAAATAATAATTAAATTTTATAAAAGTTTAAAATTGGTATAGGGTATTTCAAGAATTAAAACTTGAAATACCCAAATACCATAAAATTTATATTTAAATTCTAAATTATTTTAAATTAAAATTTTATTCTATAGATTTAATTCTTATAAATTAATTCTATTAAAAAATTTCAAATTAAATTATTTAAATTTTATTGAAATAAAATCTAAATTCAATGGTTTGCAATATGAACTGTAGATGCAATTTTTGCGATTTGCTACTACTTCAAATAACAAGCCCTACATAAAAGGAGGTGATTATAAATTCATAAAAATAAAATAATTTCATATTCAAAAAAAATGCTAAAAATAGTAATATTTCTTATATTTTTAGTAATATTTCTCATTTCTACTTTTTTGATTGGCAAAAATATATCAGATTATGAAATAAATGCAAAAGAAATAAAAAAACTTTATGGAAAAGTAATACAAGAAACAGAGGATAAAAATAAAATATTTATTAATTGGCAAGAATTAAATTCAATAAACTCCAATATCATTGGATGGATTCAAATCAAAAATACAAATATTAATTATCCAATTTTAAAGGATAAAAATCTATTTTATTTAAATCATACATATAAACAAACTTATAATAATCATGGAGCAATTTTTACAACAAACTTAAATCCTTTTGAAGATAAAGAAACTATTATATATGGTCACAATATGAAAGATGGAACAATGTTTTCAGAATTAAGTAAGTATTTAGATTCAAGTTTTTTTCAAGAGCATAATACATTTAAAATATATACAACTACTCAGAATTATGAGTGTACAATCTTTAGTGCATATTCTATTGGAATAGAAGATGAAGAAAAAAATATAAAAGGATTAGATTTTCAAAATAAAATTGAATATTATAAAAAATCAAGTAATTTTTACATAAAAGATATAGGTAAAATAGAAAAGATAGTAAAATTATCTACATGTTCGTATTTAAATAATAGAAAAAATCCTACAAACCAAAGATATTATATAATTGCAAAATTAGTAAATGTTAAATAAAGTAGTAACAAAACATTATATAAAAAGGAGAAATGACAAAATGAAAAAAATAAAAATTGATTTAAGAAAGGTAATGGGTATATTTTTTGCAATAATTGCAATTTTCATAACAATTTTTAGTAATGTAATGCCTGTATTAGCTGAAATTGCAACAGGAAAATATATAGCAAGAATATATGAAACGCCATATAGTGATAACTTAGGACAAAATGTATTTAAAATTAGAGTTCAGGGGGATGAAATTCCAAAATTACAAGAAAATGGATTTGGACAAACAGCTTTCTGTATGAATTTTCATATGGACCATCCAGAAACATTAACAACACTAAATCGTTCTGACGAATTTACCAAAACATCTGATTTTATTAATAGTGCAAGAATTTCGTATTTAGCATATTACAGATATAGCAATGCAAATGGAAATGCAAGTAAATCACTTACCGGAAGAGATGATAATGTGCAATATGCCTATACTGCAATATTAGTTTGGCAAAAATTAGGACAAGTTCCTAATAGCTATAGCCTAGGTACAGATTTTGATAAATTTAAATCTGATATTATGGATGAATTTAATAAATGGGATACACAGCCTAGTTTTGAAGGAAGTACGCAAACATTAAATCTAGGAGAAACAAAAACTCTTACAGATAAAAATAATGTTTTAAAGTATTATGAAAGTTTCAATTATACAAAAAACAAAGTTACATTTAATCATACAAAAGGAAGTAATGATTTGAAAATAACTGTTGCAAAAGATGCAACAGAAAAGAATGTTTCTATAACTAAAACAGATGCTATAAATAATAATATGGGAAAAAATATTAATAATAGAACAGTAAAAACAAATTTCGTTTTAACACCTTTAAGTGATGACAAAATTCATCAAAGATTAATAGTTGCATATGGATATAATGACCCTAAATATTTAAGTATAAATGTTAATTTAAATCTATATGGAGATATTGAAATTGCAAAAAAGGATAATAAAGGAAATTTTATTCCAAATACTACATTTAAAGTTAGCTATAATTCAGATATGTCAGCACCTATTGGAACATATACAACAGGAGCAAATGGCAAAGTAACTGTTAAAAATGTAAAACCTGGTACTATATACATACAAGAAATAAATGTTCCAGAACAATTAATATTAGATAATACAATTCATACTGTTACTGTTAATGCTAATTCAACAGTAACATATACTGCAACTAATAATTGGAAACAAGGATATATTAAAGTTATAAAAAAAGATGCTGAAACAGGTAAAATAGTAAAAAAATCAGGGACTGTTTTTGATATATATAATTCAAAAAATCAAAAAGTCTCAAGTATTACAACAAATAACGAAGGTATTGCAATATCAGGACCTTTAGATTATGGAAATTATACTGTAAAAGAATCTACTGCACCTGATAAATATACAATTAATGTTAAGGTTAGTGATAGTATAGGTGTTTTAGAAAATAATAAAACATATGAAATAATTATATCAAATAAAAGAGTAAGAGGTTCTGTTACTATACATAAAGAAGATAGTAAAAATGGAACAAAACCTTTAGGAGAGGCGACATTAAAAGGTGCAGTTTATGGAATATATGCAAGAACTCCTATTTTAGATCCAGCAGATAATAGTGTATTATATGATACAGATGAGAAAATTTTAGAACTTACAACAGATAATAATGCAAGTGCTATAGCAAATGATTTATATCTTGGACAATATTATTTAAAAGAAATTATACCAAGTAATGGATATACACTTGATTCTAATAAATATAATTTTGACTTAAGCTATGAAAATCAAAATAGTGAAATTGTTACCAAAACAGTTACTGTTAAAGAAAGAGTTAAATCACAAGCTTTTGAAATTATAAAAATATCAAGTGAGGGAGTAGGAGAAACAGAATTATTAGAAGGTGCAGAATTCACTATAAAATTTAAAAATGATGTAGAAAAATATGGCTCATGGGATGCAGCTCCAATAGCAATAAATGCTGATGGTAAAACAGCAACTAAACTAATAACAGATAACAAAGGTTATGCAATTTCTGAAAGACTTCCTTTTGGAACATATATAGTTCGTGAAACAAAAGTACCTAATGGAAAACTTGGAGTTGCTGATTTTGAAATAGTAATTTCAGAAGATAGTTCTAAACCGCAAGTATGGAGAGTATTTAATGATACCTCATTTGAATCTATTATAAAAATTGTGAAAAAGGATGCAAATACAAATAAAACAGTACTTGTTGAAGGTGCTACTTTTAAAATAAAGAATCTTGATACAAATGAATATTTTGGATACTGGGAGTGGAATCCTTCACCTCATTATGTAGATTCATGGACAACTGATAAAACTGGCACTGTAATGACTGGAAGAAAATTGAAGGCTGGAAATTATCAGTTAGAGGAACAAAAAAGTCCTAAAGGATATTTAATAAGTGAAGAGCCTGTTCCTTTTAAAGTATCATATAGATCATCTTACCAAACTTTAGATGATGGACAAACAGTTGTAATAACTGTTTCTAAAGAAAATATTTCTGTTAATGGTCAAATACATATAGAAAAAAGAGGAGAGGTTTTAAAGTCATATGAGAATGGTAAATTTATATATGAGGAAAAAGGATTACCAAATGCTAAATATGAAATTATTGCAAAAGAAGATATTTTAGATCCAGCAGATAAATCAGTAATATATAAAGCAGGAACAATTGTTGATACAGTTATTACAGATGCTGAGGGACAAGCTATATCAAAAAAGTTACCCTTAGGAGAATATTTAATAAGGGAAGTTCAAGCACCAAAAGGATATGTTTTAAATAAAGAAGAAAAGAGTGTTTTATTAGAATATAAAGATCAATATACATCATTAGTGTTTGAAGATATAACTTTTGTAAATGATAGACAAAAGGTTAATCTTATTTTATATAAAAAAGATAAAGATACAAATGTTGGAGTTTTAGGCGCTGAATTTGAATTATATGCAAAAGAAGATATAATAAATTATAATAATGAAATTATTGTAAAAGCAGGAGAGTTAATTGCAAAGGCAATAAGTGATGAGAACGGATTTGTAAATTTTAATTTGGATTTACCATTTAGTAAATACGAAATAAAAGAAACGAAAGCTCCTCTAGGATATATTTTAAATGAAGAAATAATATTAGCAGATGCAACATATAAAGGAAATGATGAAGAAATCATAACAATTGATTTTAATAATAAACCAACCCAAATGATATTTTCTAAAATAGATGAAATAAATGGTGAAGAATTACCAGGAGCAATTATTCAAATTATTGATAAGAAAAGTGGAAAAATAATTGATGAATGGGAAACCAATGGCGAAAAGCATATTGTAAAATATTTAGAAGAAGGGAAAGAATACATAATGAGAGAAACTAAAGCACCAGATGGATATAAACTATCAGAAGATATAACATTTATAGCAGGCGATGGAAAAGAAATTATTATGAAAAATGTTCATGAGCCAGTTATACAAACAGGAAATGAAACAAATTACCTTTTATTGTCATTTTCATTTATAATATCAGTAGTTGGAATAATTACAATGATAAATAAAAAATTTATATTATAATTATGAATTTTTTAAAATTTTATAATTAAAAAATTTAAAAATATATTGCTAAAAAAACAAAACAATGATAAAATAGGAAGGAAGATGAAAATATGGAAAATACGGAAAAATTAAAATTAACAAATGACTTTGTATTTAAAAAATTATTTGGAAAACAAGGAAACGAAGATATATTAAAAGATTTATTAATATCAATATTAGAAATACCAATAAAGAAAATAGTGGTAATAAAAGATGCCCATTTAGAAAGAGAACTAGAAGAAAATAAATTAGGAGTACTAGATATAAAAGCAACATTAAATAATAACATAACAGTAGATGTAGAGATGCAGGTAAGAGACCAACATAATATGATAGATAGAAGTTTATTTTATTGGGCAAATCTATATAGTAATGGTTTATACAAAAAGCAGGATTATACAGAAAATAATAGAACAATAACAATAAATATATTAATGTATAATATATTTAAAGAAGGACCATATCATGAAAGATGTATGATAAGAAGAGATTACAATGGAGAAATATTAACAGAAGATTTAGAAATGCATTTTATACAAATAAAGAAATGCAAAAAAGAAGACCAAAAAACGAAACTAGATAAATGGATGCAGTTTATAGGAAATATAAGCGAAGAGGGGGTAAAAAATGCAATGGAGGAGAATGAAGTAATAAAAAAAGCAGAAGAAGAATTAGAATATTTAAGTGGAGATGAAGAAGTAAGAAGAATAGCGGAATTAAGGGAGAAAAAAATAAGAGATGACTTAACTAATTTAAAGGTAGAAAGAGAGGAAGGAAGAAAAGAAGGTGAAAAAAATGAAAAATTAAATATAGCAAGAAAAATGAAAGCTGAAAGAATAGATACTGAACTAATAGTAAAGGTAACTGGATTAACAAAAGAAGAAATAGAAAAATTGTAAAAAGTATTGTAATAAAAAGATGTTATTGTTATAATTAAAACTGAAATAATAACTATTAAAAATAATAAACGTAGTGGCAGGCTTTGTACCTGTCTCTTTTTATAATATTTTATTATAAATGAAACTTTTTTTATGCTAAATGTTATCTAATATATAGATAGTAAAATAAATGGGTATAAACGTGGGAGATGATATGAAAGTGGAAGAACTAGTTTTATGTGCTCAAAATGGAGATTCTGATGCATATACTAAGCTAATGTTAAATATAAGAAATGATTTATATAAAATTTGTAAAATACATTTAATTGATGACAATGAAATAGATGATGTAATTCAAGAAACGATAATTCAAACATATAAAAATATAAAAAAGTTACATAATCCAAGTAAATTTAAAGCGTGGATAATTACTATTTTAATAAATAATTGTAACAAAGTATATAGAGAAAAACAAAAAATACAAAAATTAAATTCCAATAATTATTTTACTAATATTATAAATAGTTTAACTTCTAAAAATGACATAGAAAACATAGAAGACAGCATAAATTTCTACCAATTATTAAAAATTTTAGATTATGAAGAAAAAATGATTATTATATTGTATTATTCTGAAAGGTTTACTTTTAGAGAGATAAGTAAAATGCTTAAAATTAATGAAAATACAGTAAAAACAAAATTATATAGAGCAAAAGAAAAAATAAAAAAAGACTATATAGGAGATGAGAAAAATGGATAATTTCGATATATATATATCAAATATTATTAGTAAAAAAATATATGAACCACCTAAGTATAAAAATACAATAGAAAAGACCTTAAAAGAATATACAAATAATAGATGTTCTATTATTAATTATATATTAAAAACAATAGCTATTATTGTTACAAGTATTTCTTTAATAGGTGGTTGTGCTTATGCAATTAAGATATTATGTAATATTAACTTAAATAGCAATGAACAGAAAAATAATGATTCTTTTACTACAAACTCTGATTATGTTCAAATACTAAATATGAGTTATCAAACTGTAGATGATCTTTCTATAAAAATAAATTCAATATTACTAGACGATTTTAAATTAGAATTAAATATAGATTATTTATATAAAAAGCCAATAACATCAGCTGATTCTAAAATGATAGTTAAGGATGAGAAAGGCAATATATTATATAAAAATGATATTGTGATAGATAATGCATCACAAGCAGTAGATAGAAATACCTTTATAAAAAATAATAAAATTAGTTATGGAATCATATATAATCAAGATACGGTAGAAGAAAAAAAAAAACAAAAATATCTAATGTAGATTGTAAATCTTGTTATGAAAATATTAGCAATAATAATGTAAAAAGAATAGCGAGCTTATATGCTTACATAAATAAAGAAAAATTTCCTAATAGTAAAAAAATATATGTTCAATTAAAAGATGTAATTTTAAAAAACAATGGAAATAAAGTTAAGGAAATTAAAGGGGATTGGAATTTTGAAATAAATATAAATGAAAAATTTAGAAATAGACAAGTGTGGGAATATAAAGAAATTAATACTGAAATAGACAATAATAACTTTAAAATTATAGATGCACAGTTGAGTAATGTGCAATTAGTTTTAAAAATAGAAAGTAATGAAAATATTAATTTATCTGATTTTAATTATGATAGTATAAAAATTTGGGATGAAAAAAACATAAGATTCATTGTGCCTGAAAATATGATAATAATAGATAAAAATATAATTTATGTTAATTATAATATTAATTCAAATATGTTTTCAAATATTATAAAAGGTAAAATAAAGGAAAATCAAGATTTTTATTTAGAAAAGATTATATAAAAGTAGTTAATATTTCTGAAAAATAATGTATCACAAGTAACTTGACAAAGTTTTTTTGTCAACAGTTTTACTTTTTGATAAAAAAATATTGCAAAAGAAAAAGAGATATGGTATTCTTATATTGTAAGAAAAAAAGAACGTAAGAAAAGAGGAAAAGTACATATGAAAATAATGAAAATAGCTAGAAACCTTGTGGCTGTAACACACACACACACACACACGATATATTTACAGAAATAAAATAAAAAATAACATTAGAAAATCTAATGTTTGTTTTGGTATGAATAAAAGAGTTATGTGTAATTTTTAAATATT
>CANQMG010000041.1 GCA_947624925.1 uncultured Clostridia bacterium
CGAATTTCTAAGTCAAAATCAAATCCTGTATTCCATATATTCTTACCATACTCTTTAGCTTGATTTATAGCTGTTTGGAATCTTTGTACAGCTATAGGATATTCTGCTCTAACATATATGTATCCCTTATTTGCTCCTACTGCATAACCTGCAATCATCATAGCCTCTATAACGCAATGTGGATCTCCTTCTAATATACTTCTATCCATAAAAGCTCCTGGATCTCCTTCATCTGCATTACAAACTACATATTTTTGATCTCCCTCTGCCATTTTTGTAAACATCCATTTCTTACCTGTAGGGAAACCTGCTCCTCCTCTACCTCTTAGTCCTGAATCTGTAACTTCTTTTATTACATCATCTTGACTCATTTCAAATAAAACTTTTTCTAATGCCTTATATCCATCAAATGCTATGTATTCATCTATATTTTCTGGGTCAATAACTCCACAATTTTTTAAGGCTATTCTTTTTTGTTTTTTATAGAAATTAAGCTCATCTAATCTTTTAACAACTGTTTCATCTATATCTTTGCATAATAATCTTTCTACTAATTTTCCTTCTATTATATGTGTATTAATTATTTCTTCACAATCATCAGGAGTTACCATAGCATAAAAAGTATCTTCTGGTCTTATTATTACAATAGGTCCTTTAGCACAAAGTCCAAAACAACCAGTTTGAATAACTTTAACATTTTCTATTTTTTTCTCTTCAATTATTCTTCTAAAATTTTCAATAATTTTAGGAGATTTTGATGATGTACAACCTGTTCCTCTACATACTAATATATGTTTTTCATGAGTATTTGCTTTTAGGTTAACTCTTAGGTCTAATTCTTTTCTTTTTTCTTCTCTAATTTTTTTAATTTCTTCTAAAGATTTCATTTATACTATCCTTTCTTTTATTTATTTTTGTATTCTGCAATTACCTTTTCCACCATTTCAGGAGTTGCTTTTCCATAAACTTCTTCATTTACAGTAAATACAGGTGCTAGTCCACACGCACCAATACATCTAGTTGCATCTAAAGAAAACATTCCATCAGGAGTTGTTTGTCCTTCTTCAATTTTTAATAATTCTTTTGCTTTTTCTAAAATTTTCTCTGAACCTTTTACAAAGCATGCTGTTCCTAAACATATACTTACACAATATTTTCCTTTTGGTTTTAAAGTAAATCTTGAGTAAAATGTTATAACACCATATACTTCTGCAAGTTCAATATTTAAATATTTAGCTATTTCCTTTTGTGCAAATTCTGGAATATATCCATACTTTTCTTGAACTTCATTTAATATTTGTATTAAATTACTCTTGTCCCTTTCATGCGTATTCAAAATTTCTTTCATTTCTTTTAGGTTACTTTCACAGCAACATTCTTTCATTTTTTCGCTCATTTGATTCCTCCTTAAAAGTTTATATTACATTATATTAATTAAACCCAAATTTATTATATCAAACCCTTCAACTTAAATCAACAAAAAATGACATAAAAAAGTTTGGAAATATTTCCAAACTTTTTTCTTTTATCTTTGCATAGTTGGTCCAGGATATTCATCATATAAATCATCACTTACTTCTTGCACTAGTTCCTCATCTGATAAATGTGGATTATTATATTTATATTCTTCAAATGTTTTTCTAGCTTTTTCCGCATCTGGCTTACCATTGTTATAATATCCCCACTTTGTTGCAAGTTCTTCAAATGTTACTTCATTTCCGTCTATAATTACATGTTCATGAGTTTCATTACCTTTTATATTATCAATATCTTCTACTTCTATGTTTTCATCATTATTTAATTCATCATCATGTTCTTCTTCTCTTTCTAAGGTGTTGTTTGCCTTATATTTGCCTTCACTTCTATCTTTTCTAAAATTTCTTACATCAGTATCTTCTTCAAAATATGCCTGTCTATTCGTTAAAAGTTCATATTCTATGTCATCCTTTCCTCCTATTTCTCTTTGAGCAATTTTCACCTCTAATCCATGACTCTCATCATATCCAATTCCTAAATATAAATTCTCTTTTCCAGCAATTTTATAACTAACTATATTTTGTTCTTTATCAACTGTTCCGTCTATATCAATAGTAGTATCCTCTTTAGTTGGATTTTTTCCTTCTAGGTTATCTGGACCTAAAATATTTTCATCTAATGCAGATATTTCTCCATTTGACTTAATTCCTACAAATCCATACTTACCATTTTGTTTATTTGCTTTATTATTTTTTATATCACTAATATCAACAATAGCAATTTTTTCGTAATCTGCGGATAATCCTAAAACATTTCTTAATGTTATTCCTTCAAAAACCAGATTTAAATCTACTTTTTCTCTAGTATTTATGCCATTAATATTATCATTTTGTTCTTCTTTATCGTTCTCTTCTGATTTTTCTTTTTCATCTTCTTTATTTTTTTCATGAGCTTCCTCATCTATATTAAATTCATGAATTTCTCCTATTCTTTCTACATCTATTTCTAAAGCATTTGCTATTTTTTCAGTTCTTTCCTTTTCCAATTTATTCAAAGAATTTTCTGATTCTTCTTGCATTTGTTCAATTAGGTCTTTAATACTATCCATAGTTTTAAATCTTCTTTTGCAATCTTCTGTTTCAATCATTTCATTGTTAAATTCTGTACCTAATAGCATATCATCTATATAATATTTTAAATATGTTTTATCTTTCTCAAAATCATATTCTTCTACAACATATACGCCTTTTAAAATATTTTTATATTCATCTGTATTATCAATTTTTTCTTCTAATTGTGTTGTTCCTAAATAAGCTATATTCTGTATTTTAGTAGATTTATCTCTTCCATTTTCCATTAAATTTAAATTTAATTTATTATACATTGCTACTAAATTTTCATATACTTCTTCCTTTTTCTTTTCTTCCATACACCAAAACTCCTCTCTTCTTATACAATTTCGCCAATTAAATCATAATTGTCTTTTATTTGTGTAATTTTGCATTTAACAAATTGTCCAATTAAATTTTCTTTTTCATTTAATATATAAATAAGTCCATCAATTTCTGGACAATCCATATAACTTCTTCCTACATAATATTTATTGTCAAAAGTTTTATTTTCTATTAGAACTTCATATTCTTTTCCTATTTTTGTTTTTAAATTTTCTTTTGATATTTCATTTTGCAACTTCATTATTTTATTATATCTAGAATTTTTTGTATTTCCATTTATCTGATTTGGAAGTTTTTCTGCTGGTGTTCCATCTTCTTTTGAATATTTAAATACCCCCATTTTATCAAATTTAGCATCTTTTACAAAATTATATAATTTTTCAAAATCTTCATTAGTTTCTCCTGGGAAACCTACTATAAAAGTTGTTCTTATAACTGATTCTGGAATACTAGTTTTTATTTTTTCTATAAGCTTTTTTATTCCTTTTTCATCACTTTTTCTATTCATTTTCTTTAATATAGGATTTGATATGTGTTGAAGTGGTATATCAAAATATTTGCATATTTTTTCATTTTCTTTTACTACTTGTATTAACTCATCTGTTATTGTTTCTGGATATGCATATAAAAATCTAATCCATTTTATATCTTGTATTTTACAAAGTTCTCTTAGTAAATCTACTAATTTAGGCTTACCATATATATCTATTCCATACTTAGTAGTGTCTTGTGCAATTAATATAATTTCTTTGTAACCCTCTTTTGAAAGATGTTTTGCCTCATCTATTATATCTTCTATTTTTCTACTTACATATGGTCCTCTAATATATGGTATCGCACAATATGTACATCTATTACTACATCCTTCTGCAATTCTTAAATAAGCTGTTGGCTTACTTGTTGTTATAGTTCTTTGTACATAATTTTCTAATTTGTTATATTCTTCTAAATAATTTTCCTTAGAATTATCTATTAAATTTTCTATTTTATTCCACAATTTATCATATTCAGAAAATTTAATAAACAAATCTACTTCTGGAAGTGATTTTTCAAGCTCATCTTTATACCTTTCTACTAGGCATCCCATTACAACTAGATATTTACATTTACTTTCTTTATATTGTGCCATTTCTAGTATTGTATTTATTGCCTCTTCTTTTGCACTTTGAATAAATCCACAAGTATTTATAACTATAATTTCAGCTTCATTAGGATTATTTACAATTTCATATTTCTTCTTTTTAAATTTTCCTATTAATATCTCAGTATCTATTAGGTTTTTACTACAACCTAGTGATATAAATCCAACTTTCATTTTGTTACATTTTCTCCTTATAAATAAAATTTTAACATATTTTTTACAATTTATAAAGGTTTTTGTAAAATTTAATTGATTTTTTATATTCTTTTATGATATTATCTTTAATATAAATTAACAAGAAAAGAGGTATTATATGGAAAAAATATTAATTTTTGGACACAAAAATCCTGATACAGATTCAATAATGTCTGCACTAATTATGGAAGATTTAGAAAAAAAGATGGGATCTAATGTACTTGCTTGTAAATTAGGTAATGTAAATAAAGAAACTGAATATGCATTAAAATATTTTAATGTTAACGAGCCTATTACAATAGATAATTTAGAAGAAGGTCAAGAAGTAATATTAGTAGACCATAATGAATTTGCACAAAGTGCTAATGGTATAGAAAAAGCAAAAATATTAAAAGTCGTAGACCATCACAGAATATGTGGTTTTGAAACATCTGAACCATTATTTTATATTGCTAATCCATTTGGATGTACAGCAACTATTCTTTATGATATGTATTTAATTAATAACTTTGAAATAAGCAGTACAATTGCAGGTTTAATGTTAAGTGCAATAATTTCAGACACATTATTACTAAAATCACCTACAACTACACCAAAGGATGAAAATGCTGCAAAAGCACTTGCAAAAATTGCTAATGTAAATTTAGAAAAATATGGATTAGCTATGCTTAAAGCTGGTACAGATTTAAGTTCTTACACTCCTGAGCAGTTATTAACATTAGATGCTAAACACATAGAAATAAAAAATTTGAAAACCATAATTGCTCAAGTTAATACTGTTGATATTAATGATGTTATGAAAATTAAAAGTGATATTGAAAAGGCTATGAATAATACAATCAATTCTGAAGGTTTAGACTTATTTATTTTAGCTATAACAGATATAATAAATAATAATTCTCAGATAATTACTTTAGGAAATAGCTCTCATATTGCAGAAAAAGCATTTAATGTTAAATTAGAAGATAATACAGCATTCTTAAAAGGTGTTGTATCTAGGAAAAAACAAATTTTACCTGTTCTTATAGAAAATGCATAGAATTTTTCGTTTTTTTATTTATTAGGGGCATCATATTTATAAAAAGGGCAGGCACAAGACCTGCCCTTACAATTTTTAAATAATTTTTGTTAAGTTTCTAAAATTATTATTTGTAAATAATTTCATTATATGCAATTTTTCCTCCACCTATTACTATATCATTAATATAAAATACTGCTGATTGGCCTGGAGTTACAGCTCTTTGTGGTTCATTAAATATTAGCTTTATATTTCCATTTTCTAAAGGATATAATTTTGCTTTGCAAGGCTTTGCTCTATATCTTATTTTAGCTTCTACTTCTATTTCTTTATTTTTTAAAATATCTACTAAATAATTTATATTCTCTACTATTACTTCGTTTTTATATAAATCTTCTTCTAGCCCTACAACTACCTCATTTAATTCTTTATTTAAATATGTAACATATAATGGTTCTTTGTTTGAAATCCCTAATCCCTTTCTTTGTCCTATTGTGTAGTTTATTAATCCATTATGTTTTCCGAAGTATATTGCCGTTTTTATCTACTATATTACCTGACTTTGGTTTAATATTTCCATAATTTTCTAAGAAGTCTTTATAATTATTATCTGTTACAAAACATATTTCTTGACTTTCTTTTTTAGTTGCGACTTGCAAATTATTTTCCTTAGCTATATTTCTTATTTCTTCTTTATTTGTATATTTTTCTAAAGGAAATATTATTTTACTAAGTACATCTTTATTTATATTATACAAAAAATATGATTGATCTTTTAATATGTTATCTGCCTTCTTTAGTACATATTGATTATATTCTTCACTATATTCTATTTTTGCATAATGACCTGTTGCTATATAATCACATTCTAATTCTATAGCTTTTCTGTATAACATACCAAATTTTAAATATTTATTACATTCTACACAAGGATTTGGAGTTTTTGCACATTTATAGCAATTTATAAAATCATTTACAACATATTTTTTAAATTCATCCATAAAATTAATAGTATAATGTGGCATTTTTAATTTATCACATACTCTTTTTGCATCATATGCAGCAGAGTATGTACAACAGGATTTTTCATTATCATTATTTTCATCCCATAATTTCATTGTAATTCCTATTACTTCATATCCTTGTTGTTTTAAAAGTATTGCAGAAACTGAGCTATCTACTCCACCACTCATTCCTAATAATACTCTTTTTTTCATTTTCTTCACCTACGTTTTTTATAATATTTATTATTGGGCAGGCACAAGACCTGCCCCTACGTTTTTTCATTTTATATTGATTTTTTTATGGTATTTTGGGCAAGCATAAGACCTGCCCCTACGTTTTTTCATTTTATATTGATTATTAATCCTAATAATGATAAAAAGCAAGGAAAATTAAATTTTTCTTGCTTTAATAATTTTATTATTCTACTGGGTAAACACTAACTTGTTTTTTGTCTTTACCTTTTCTTTCAAATTTAACTTTTCCATCAACTAATGCATATAGTGTATCATCACTACCTTTTCCAACATTAGTTCCTGGGTGTATTTTTGTTCCTCTTTGTCTCATTAATATATTTCCAGCAAGAACAAATTGTCCATCAGCTCTTTTAACTCCAAGACGCTTTGACTCACTATCTCTTCCATTTTTTACACTACCTTGACCTTTTTTATGTGCCATATCTGAGGATTCACTCCTTTCGTTTTTGGTTTTTTATTTGCAATTTTTAATTTTTATAATTTTTATGCTTCAACTTTTTCTTCAGCCTTTTTTTCTGCTTTTTCAGTAGGTAATTTTATAGCTGTTATCTCTACTTTAGTATATGGTTGTCTATGTCCTTGTTTTCTCTTATAATTCTTTTTAGGTTTATATTTGAAAACAACTATCTTTTTACCCTTACCATGTGCAATTACTTTACCTTCTACTTTAATACCTTTAACATAAGGATTTCCTACTTCTATTTTTTTATCATCAGATACTAATATAACTTTATCAAAAGTAATTTTTTTACCTTCTTCAGCATCTAATTTTTCAAAAAATACTACATCACCTTTTGTTACTTTGTATTGTTTTCCACATGCCTCGATTATTGCGTACATTACGAAAGCACCTCCCTTTTTGTATACTCGCTAACCTTAAACTTTAGGTATTTAAACTTAATTAAACTTTATAAACCTTGAATTATGCGGTTACAGTTAGTAATTATATCATAATAAATAATATTTTGTCAACTTATATATTCACAATTTAAAAAATTCACCCGATTTTTTAGAATTTCCTTTATATTGCTAATATTATTAATTACACATTGATATCCATATTTATAACACGAATCTAATTTTTGTACATCTAAAAGCCCTGTTTTATCTGTATAAACATCTAATACTAAATCACTTTCTTCTAAACCTTCTTCTGATATTTTACTTCCCATAATATCTATTGTTTTCATTGTTACATCCATTACATTACTTTCATTATCTACTTCATCACTATGAAATTTAACTGCTATAACTTTATCAGCTCCCTGTTTTTTTACTTCATGTACTGGTATATTATCTAAAGCTCCACCATCAATAAATAAATGTTTTCTATATTCACAAGGACTATATATTCCTGTAAAACTACTACTTGCTCTAACAGCCTTTCCTACACTTATATCTGTAATATATTGCTCATTATCTTCTGGTTTTATATTTGTAAATATATATTCTTTTGAATCAGCTAAATCAACTGTAGGAATTACAATAGGCATTTTTATATTTTCTATGGTTTTTATTCCTTTTTTTAAAGCAACCTCATTAAAAATTGTTTCTATACTTTTTCCTGTTTTTAGCCCACTTATACTAAGCTTTTTATTTATTAATATATTACGTATTCCAGAAATTATTGGGCCTGTATTTATTTCAATCATTTTCTTAGCATATTTTTTAAAAAGAATATATATATAATATGGAGAATAACCCATTGCATATAATGAAGCAATCATACTTCCAGAGCTTGTGCCTCCAATTATATCTATTTTTATATTGTTTTCTTCTAATCCTTTAAGTACACCAGCATGCGCAATTCCTCGTATTCCGCCACCAGATAAAGCAATACCAACTTTCACTATTAAACACCTCATAAATAATGTATATATTATATTATTCACATTACTTATTTTGTTTAATCAATTATATCTCATTAAACATAATAACAAAATCGTTATAATTCGTTCTATTTTTCTTCCTTTACTAGCTTTTTATATAAATTTCCCTTTTCTTTAAAATTTTTAAAAAATCCATAACTTGCGGCAGCAGGAGATAATAAACATATTTTACCTTTTTGAGTTACTTTTTTTGCTATGCTTACTGCTTCTTCTAATGTTTCTACTATATACTTTTTTTCATCTTTCAATTTTTTTGCAATGTCATGTCCAGTTTTAGGCATACATATTATGTTTCTAATTTGACAATTATTTAGATATTTTATAAACTCGCTATAATCTATTCCCCTATCCATTCCACCTATTATTAATGTATCTACATTTTTTAAGGTTTTCACCGCTTCAATCGTAGCAACAGGAATAGTACCTATGCTATTATCATAATATAAAATATCATTATATTTTCCTACAAATTCTAACCTATGTTCTAAAGTTTTAAACTGACTTATACTTTTAATAGTTTTATTTAAATCTAATTTTAAAATTTCAGAAACACCCAGTGCAAACATAATATTATTTAGATTATATTCACCTATTAAATTTCTTGGCTCATTTTTATCATATATAGGTTTTCCTTTTAAATATACTGTATCTTCGCTTAAGTATATATCATTTTCATTTGGATTATTTAAACTTATTTTATATGTTATTGCATTTGTATTTTTTACAATTTTTTTTAACATCTCATTATCTGAATTATATAAAAAATAATCATTATTCTTTTGATATTTGTATATATTACATTTTGCATCTGCATATTTTTCATATGATTCATAATGATCTAGATGTTCTTCATAGATATTTAATAGAATTGCAATATTAGGTGATAAATGCATATACTCTAATTGATGCGATGACATTTCTAAAACTATAGTCATATTTTCTTTTATTTTTTCTATATAGTCAAATACTGGAGTGCCGATATTTCCCAAAAGTAAAGAATTAATATTCTGATCTTTTAATATTTTATATATTAAAGAACTAGTTGTACTTTTACCCTTTGTGCCTGTAACTCCAATAGTATAAATATTAAAAAATTCTAGCAATAACTCAAGTTGTGATTTGATTTTATGAAAAAAATTTGTTGTGTCGATTCCAACAAATGATACACCAGGTGCCTTCATAATAATATCATAAGAATCTAAGCTGTTTAAATAATTTTCTCCACATATAAATGTTACATTTTTGTCTTTTTTAAGCACATCAAAATCTTCATAAAAATTTTCTTTTTGGTCAGCAATATATAATTTTTGTTCCTTTAAATATTTCCTTATTAAATTATATGTCGATTGACCTTCTTTTCCAAATCCCAATATAAGTATTTTTTTATCTTTAAAATATTGTATTAAATCATTAATCACCTGAAAATACCTCTTTTCTTAATATAGCATTTTGTTCATCATTTAAATTGTTACTTTCATTATATCTTTTTGTTATATCATTATTTGTATCTACAGTTTTATAATTATCTTTATAATATTTTAATAAATAAGGTAATTTTTTACCATCTCTTTCTATATTTTCAATTGTTTTACTAATAGCAAAGTTTACTTCTTCAAAAGTTCCAACACAATCAAATGGTTTTTCATCTTCATTTCCTGTTAATTTACGAAATGTTTCTAATAATTCTACTTTTTCAAACATATCTGTTTCAAATATATTAACTAATTTTTCTTTATATAAATATGGACTTAAAATTATAAAGGCAAATAAACATTTAGCACAATTACAACACCATTTCCACTCTTTATCTTTACTTCCAACATTACAGCTTTTAAATGTACTATGATATTTTTCATACTTTGAAAATAATTTCGCAATTTGTAATTCATTTAAAGGCCTTAAAAAACTAAAATATTTAACTGGAGCTTTTAAATATTTATTTGCATAATATTCAAAATCACATTCAAATTCAAAGCTTTTTGAATACTGGTGATTTATTTTTTTTCCTATTATATTTGACTCATTAGCACTATTTTCATTAGATAAGGCTACATATTTTTTTGATAATAAATATGCAATTAAGTAAGATAAGAATGCTAACATTGCTGAAAATGGAGTATGTCCATTAATAAATCCTCTGTTATTTAATTCTATTAAATTTTTATCTATACTTCTATATACTTCAATTATATTGTTATCTTCAAATCCAGCTATTTGCGCGCACTTAAGTGTTACCTGCTTAGGATTTATAATTAGGCAATAATCATTCTTCTTATTTATATTTAGTGTTTCTAATGTAACAACTGAATCCTTTCCTCCTCCAATAGGTACTATATAACCTTCAAATTCATCATCTATTTTTTTATGTTCAAATTCATCTGTTTTGCATTTACATTCTATCTCTACAAAATCATTTATATTTGTTTGTATATTGTTTGTATAAAATAATTCCCCTAATCCGTAAAAATATAACTTTTTCCACCATTTAATTTGTTCTTCGTTTAAATATCCACATTTAATTATAATTTTGGGAGAACATGTACATTTCCAATAACTAATAAGTTCTATTAATCCTATATGAAAAGCCATATTCTTTACATAAACATTATTAATATCCTTAAATTTTATATTCTTTTTTAATATTTTTATTTTTGGTTTAAAAATTGCAAGCTTTGGAATTTCAAATTCATACTCAATATTTATTTCAGCATTATCTTCTTTTATTTTATAATAATTATAATAAAACTCCTTATATTCTTTTCTATAATTTTCAAATTGTACAAATTTATCCATTTATATAAATTTTCCTTTCTTTATATATGGTTATCCTTATATAATTATTATCATATTATTTTCTATTTGTCTATATTTATTTTACTGTTTTATATCATCAATTATCTCTTTACATTTTTTCCAATTAGTTACTTTTATATAATCATATTCTTCTGACAATTTATTTAATATCTCTTTTGTTTTATCTGTTGAATCTAAATCTGTTACTATTATGTCTTTTATACAGTCTTCCTTTCCATATAATAATCTAAATATTGTTGTTCTAAAAAATCCTTCTACTCTATCTTCTTGATTTTTTACAGCAATTATTATATATATTCCATCTGATTTTAAATTTGTATATGTAAATATATAAATTATATTTTTTATAATTTCAATTAATCCATATATTGCTAAAGTCCATATGATTGTCGTTAAAATAAAATCTATCATAAGTATTCCTCCTTGCAGAACAATGCCTTTTTATATAACATTTTATTCTATACAATATTTTTTGTGAATTTTGAATTTATTATTTACTGTTTGGAAATATTATATTATAATATTTAAAGTTTAAAATAACTTAAGAAAAGGAGAGGTTGAATATGGATTTTAAAGAATGGGATAATTTCAATTCAGGTGACTGGAAATATGATATTGATGTTAGAGATTTTATTCAAAAAAACTATACTCCTTATACTGGAGATAGTTCTTTTTTAAGTGAAGCTACATCAAAAACGAAGAAACTATGGGATAAAGTTTTAGAATTATATAAAAAAGAAAAAGATAATGGTGGAGTTTTAGCAATTGATTCTAAAACTATTTCTACCATTTCTGCTCATAATGCTGGTTATATAGATAAATCTTTAGAAGAAATTGTTGGTTTTCAAACAGATGAACCATTAAAAAGAGCTATTATGCCTTTTGGTGGTATAAAAATTGTAGAAAAATCTTGCAAGGCATATGGTCAAGAAGTAGATCCTGATGTTGATTATATATTTAATAATATAAGAAGAACACACAATGATGGTGTATTTAGTGCATATACTCCTGACGTAAGAGCAGCTAGAAGTTCACATCTTATAACAGGTCTTCCAGATGGATATGGTCGTGGAAGAATTATTGGTGATTATAGAAGAATTGCATTATATGGTGTAGATGTATTAATTGAAAATAAAAAAGAAGTTTTAAAAAACTTTGATTCAGATGCTTTTGATGAAGAAATAATAAGAGGAAGAGAAGAAATTTCTGACCAAATTAAAGCTTTAGAAGAATTAAAAATAATGGCATCTAAATATGGCATAGATATCTCTAAACCTGCTTCTAACGCAAAAGAAGCTATTCAATGGACATATTTTGGATATTTAGGAGCAATAAAAGAACAAAATGGAGCTGCTATGAGTCTTGGAAGAACTTCTACTTTTTTAGATATTTATATTCAAAGAGATTTAACATCTGGTGTTATTACAGAAGAGACTGCGCAAGAATTAATGGATCATTTTGTAATGAAACTTAGAATGGTAAGGTTTTTAAGAACTCCTGAATATGATGAACTATTTAGTGGAGACCCTGTATGGGTTACAGAATCTTTAGCTGGTATGGGAATTGATGGTAGAACTTTAGTTACTAAAAATACATTTAGAATGTTACACACATTAGAAACATTAGGGCCTGCTCCAGAGCCTAATATGACAGTCCTATGGTCTGTAAATTTGCCACAAGGTTTTAAAAGATATGTTACAAATTTATCTATTAAAACTTCATCTATTCAATATGAAAATGATGATTTAATGAGAAAATACTGGGGTGATGATTATGGTATAGCTTGTTGTGTTTCTGCTATGAGAATTGGAAAACAAATGCAATTCTTTGGTGCAAGATGTAATTTAGCTAAAACATTGCTTTATGCCATAAATGGTGGAAGAGATGAAATTTCTGGCAAACAAGTTGCTCCAAAATTTGAGCCTGTTACAACTGAGTATCTAGATTATGATGATGTTATGGAAAAGTTTGATAATATGATGGATTATGTAGCAAGAATTTATATAAAGGCTCTAAATACTATTCACTATATGCATGATAAATATGCTTATGAAAAATTGGAAATGGCTTTACATGATAAAGATGTATTTAGAACTATGGCGTGTGGTATTGCAGGTCTTTCAGTAGTTGCAGATTCTTTGAGTGCAATTAAATATGCTAAAGTAAAACCTATTAGAAATGATGAAGGTCTTATTATAGATTATGATATACAAGGAGATTTCCCTAAATTTGGAAATGATGATGATAGAGTTGATTCTATAGCTACTATGTTAGTAAAAAAATTTATTAATAAGCTAAGAAAACACAAAACATATAGAAATTCAAAAACAACATTATCTATACTAACAATTACTTCTAATGTTGTTTATGGAAAACATACTGGTAATACACCAGATGGAAGAAAATCTGGCGAGCCTTTTGGTCCAGGAGCTAACCCAATGCATGGTAGAGATACAAATGGAGCTCTTGCAGTTATGAACTCTATTGCAAAATTACCTTATAGCTATGCAGAAGATGGTATTTCTTATACCTTCTCTATTACTC
>CANQMG010000042.1 GCA_947624925.1 uncultured Clostridia bacterium
TATTAATAGTATTATGTGCAGGATTTATAAAAAGGCCACACGATAGTACTATAAAAGAAAAAGATTTATATTCTGATATAAAAGAATCTTTAATATTAGAATTACTAGAATGCAACTTCTTGTCAAACTTATTAGTAGTCTTTGCTAAAGAATCAACAGTAGAAGATAAAAAATCATCTAAATTCATTATAAATCACCTCCTTGCTATTTATATAATATAACCATTTTCATAAAAAATCAATACTAATGTAAAATGAGTGTGAATAAAATAGATAAGAACTCTTGCAATATTAATTTTATTATGTTAATATAATTTTAACAGTTGAGATTCGGAAAACTTAAAGTAAGCTCATTTTTCGTATATAAGTATCGTTAAGGAGCCAAAAAAACAGATAGTATTCTATCTGTTTTTTTCTATGCTAAAAGAAAAAAACGACCTATCGGTGTTATAGCTTTAGCTATTAACTGATGAAGAAGCGACTGCGTCCAGTGGACGAAGATTAGTAATTTATATAGATGAAACAAATCGAATAATAAAAAATATAAATGGATAAAATAATCAAAAATGGCAAAGTACTCAAAATGAAACTTGCAAAAAGTGGCAAGCTATTTAAAAATAAACCTACAAAAAGTGGCAAGTATAAATGTTAAAATAAAACTGATAAAAAAATTTAAAATAAAATTGATAATATCATTTTTTTAATAAAATATTGATATTGTATCAAAAATGATATATTATTATAGTGAAAATATGTTAAAGAAAAATGAATCGTTTAAAAGAATGTAAGAAAGTTTTTAAAGATTATTATATAAATTTATAAGGGAGATTGTAAATGGAAAAACATGAATTAGTTGATATAAATGGAAATAAAACTGGCAAGATTTTAACCCACGAAGAAGTCCGCAATAAAAGTAATATTCCAAATGGATATTATATTCCTGTTGTTGGTGTTGTTATTATAAATGACAATAATGAAGTTTTACTTCAAAAAAGAAGTAAATTTAAAAGAGTAAATCCAAGTAAATGGGGAATATGTGGGGGAAAAATAGATTATGGAGAAACAGAAGTTGAAGCAGTAATTAGAGAAACTTTCGAGGAAATAGGGGTTTTATTAAATAAAGCTGAACTTCATTTTTTGAGTAATGCTAAAAATGAAAAAGCTCATTTCAAAACATACTATGTTAGAAAAAATGTAGATATATCTAAATGTAAATTACAAAAAGAGGAAGTTGAAGAATTAAAATATTTTAATTTAGAAGAACTTGATACATTAGAAAATGAAGGATTTGAGTGGTTAGATAATTTAAAAAAAGCAATATATTAATTAAAAATATAATAATTTATACAAGGTGTTATATATGGAAAAATTAAATTTAGAATTATAAAATTATTGTATAAACAAAAACAAGAAATGGTATATTATATTCAATATAATTAATGTTTTTCAGGAGAATAATGGATATAATAACTTTTCCGTCATTAAATTTAGAATTTAAAGTAAGTAATATTGCATTCAATATATTTGGTATTAAAATTTATTGGTATGCTATTTTTATAGTGCTTGGATTTATATTAGCACTTATCCTTTGTAAAAAGGATGATGGAAAATATAGGATTAAGTTTTATACAATACTTGATATGTTTATATTTGTAATACCAATTTCTATAATATCAGCTAGACTTTATTATGTAATATTTAAATTAGATTATTATATAAATAATCCCAATTTAATACTAAATATACAAAATGGAGGACTTGCAATATATGGAGGAATAATAGGTGGAATACTTACAATATACATATATTGCAAAGCAAACAAAATAAATTTTTTTGATGTATTAGATTATATAGCACCATATTTAGCTTTAGGACAGGCTATTGGAAGATGGGGAAATTTTTTTAATATAGAGGCATATGGTATAAAAACCAAAACAATACTCAGAATGGGAATAATTAAAAATGGTATGTATACTGAAGTTCATCCAACATTTTTATATGAATCAATATGTGATTTAATAATTTTTATTATATTAATTTTAATAAAAAACAAAAGAAAATATAAGGGACAAATTACTTATATATATTTTGTGCTTTATTCATTTATAAGAATATTTATAGAAGAATTAAGAGCAGATAGTCTTATGATAGGTAATATTAAGATTTCACAGATATTATCCTTGACACTATTACTAATATTTGGTACTATACTAATGTACAACAAAGTAAAGGAGAAATTATTAAATGAAAATAGGAATAGTAGGATTACCTAATGTAGGAAAAAGTACATTATTTAATAGTATAACAAAAGCTGGAGCAGAATGTGCCAATTATCCATTTTGTACAATTGAGCCTAATGTAGGTGTGGTACCAGTACCTGATGAAAGATTAGATATGTTAAGCAAAATTTATAATCCTCAAAAAACAACACATGCGATAATAGAGTTTGTTGATATTGCAGGTTTAGTAAAAGGGGCTTCTAAAGGAGAAGGACTTGGAAATAAATTTTTATCACACATTAGGGAAGTAGATGCAATTTGTGAAGTGGTAAGATGCTTTGAAGATGATAATATTGTTCATGTAGAAGGAAATGTTAATCCTATAAGAGATATAGAAACAATAAATTTGGAATTAATATTTGCGGACATAGAAACAATAGATAAAAGATTAGATAAAGCAAGAAAAATGTTAAAAGCAGATAAAAAGTATCAAGCAGAAATTGATGTTTTAGAAAAAATAAGAAATGCATTAGAAGAAGGAAAATCTGCAAGAACAGTTAATTTAAATGAAGAAGAAAAAGAATTAATAAAAGATGTATATCTTTTAACAATAAAGCCAATACTTTACATAGCAAATGTATCAGAGAAAGATTTATCAAATATTAATGATATTAAATATGTAAAAGAAGTTGAAGAATATGCAAAAAAAGAAAATGCATCTGTAATACCTTTGTGTGTAAAAATCGAAGAAGATTTATCACAATTAGATGATATGGACAAAAAGGAAATGCTAGAAGCAATAGGGTTAGATGAATCAGGATTAGATAAAGTTATAAAAGCAAGTTACGACTTATTAGGGTTAATGTCATTTTTAACTGCTGGAGAGCCAGAAGTAAGGGCATGGACAATAAAAAAAGGAACAAAGGCACCAGAAGCAGCAGGAAAAATACATTCAGATATACAAAGAGGATTTATAAGAGCAGAAATAGTAAGTTATAATGACTTAATAAGAGAAGGCTCAATGAATGCAGTAAAAGAAAAAGGACTATTGAGATTAGAAGGAAAAGAATATGTAATGCAAGATGGAGACATAGTGCTATTCAGATTTAATGTCTAATTGTTATAAAACGCAGACTGTCAAATTTTGAAGGTTTGTGCTAGATTTAATAAAATTTTTTTAAGGAGGATAAAATATGAGTGAAGAATCTTTAGGAAAAAAGCTAAAAGAAGAATTATTTAATGAAAAAAAATGTGGTTGGGAGGATGTAAATAGTAAAGAAAAAGAAGAGATATTTAAATTCTCAGATGAATATATATATTTCTTAAATAATGCAAAAACAGAAAGAGAATGTGTAAGCTTTGCAAAAAAAATGTTAGATGAAAATGGCTTTAAAAATATATGTGATTGCCAAAATTTAAATAAAGGCGATAAGGTATATTATATAAATAGGGATAAAGCTATATATATGGCTATAATTGGAGAGGAAAATTTGGAAAATGGATTAAATATTATAGGCTCACACATTGATTCTCCAAGATTAGATTTAAAGCCAAATCCATTGTATGAAGATACAGGTTTTGCATATTTAAAAACACACTATTATGGTGGAATAAAAAAATATCAATGGACAACGATTCCACTTGCAATACACGGAGTTATAGTAAAAACAAATGGAGAAAAAATTACTGTAAATATTGGAGAAAGTAATGAAGATCCAATATTTACCATAACAGATCTTTTACCACATCTTGCACAAGAGCAGATGGAGAAAAAATTAAAAGAAGGCATAGCAGGAGAAGATTTAAATCTATTAATTGGAAGTATACCATATAATGACAAAGAGGTTTCTGATAAAGTAAAATTAAATATATTAGCAATATTAAATGAAAAATATGGTATAAAAGAGGCAGATTTATTAAGTTCAGAATTAGAAATTGTACCTAGTTTTAAAGCTAATTCATTAGGATTTGATAGAAGTATGGTGGCAGGATATGGTCAAGATGATAGAGTATGTGCATATACTTCAATAAGAGCCTTACTTGAGGTAAATAATCCTAAAAAGACAGTAGTTTGTATTTTCTCTGATAAAGAAGAAATAGGAAGTATGGGAAATACAGGAATGGAATCACAAGTATTTGATAACTTCATAGCAGAGCTTTTAAATAAAACAGGAGAAAATAAACCAAATTTATTAAATAAAGTATTTTGTAATTCAAGAATGTTATCATCAGATGTTGATGCAGGATTTGATCCTATATATGCACATGTTTCAGACAGAAATAATGCAGGATATTTAGGACATGGAATAGGATTTTGTAAATATACAGGAGCTAGAGGAAAATCTGGAGCATCAGATGCAAGTGCAGAATTTGTTGCTGAAGTAAGAAAAGTTGTAGAAGATGCAAAAATACCATATCAAATAACAGAATTAGGAAAGGTAGATGTTGGCGGAGGAGGCACTATTGCATATATACTAGCAGATAAAGGTGTAGATGTAATAGATTGCGGAGTACCAGTTCTTAGTATGCATGCACCATATGAAGTAACATCTAAGTTTGATGTGTATTGTGCATATAAAACATACAGAGCTTTTTGGAATAATTAAATAATAAATCATTATATTATACTATAAAATTTTAAAGTTAAATCATATAAAAAACTGTAAAATAATTAGAAATATTAAAAGAATACTTGAAAAGTATTCTTTTTTGATATACAATAATAAGGTCTTAAGAGGACAAATTTTATAAAGATACAAAAAAATTGTATCAGAATGGAGGATTTTTATGTCAATAAAAATAGGAATTAATGGTTTTGGAAGAATAGGAAATTTAGCTTTCCAAGCAGCATTAAAAAAGAAAGAGGTTGAAGTAGTAGCAATAAATGATCCATTTATTGAAGCAGATTATATGGCTTATATGGCAAAATATGATACTGTACATGGAAGATTTGATGGAGAGGTTTCATCAAAAGACGGAATGTTAGTAGTAAATGGAAAAGAAATAAAAGTATATAATGAAATGGATCCTCATAATATTCCATGGGGAGAGATAGGTGTAGAATATGTATTAGAGTGTTCTGGAGTATTTACAACAATGGAAAAAGCACAAGCTCATATTGATGCTGGTGCAAAAAAAGTTATAATAAGTGCACCTTCTAAAGATGCTCCAATGTTTGTAATGGGAGTTAATAATGATAAATATGATAGCAGTATGAACATTATTTCAAATGCATCATGTACAACAAACTGTTTAGCACCACTTGCTAAAGTTATAAATGATAATTTTGGAATTAAAGATGGATTAATGACAACAGTTCATGCTACAACTGCTACACAAAAAACAGTTGACGGTGCATCTAAGAAAGATTGGAGAGGCGGACGTGCAGCTGCAGCAAATATTATACCATCTTCTACAGGTGCAGCAAAAGCAGTTGGAAAAGTTATTCCAGAATTAAACGGAAAATTAACAGGTATGGCATTTAGAGTACCTACAGTTGATGTTTCAGTTGTAGATTTAACTTGTAATTTAGCAAAACCTGCAACAATGGAAGAAATTTGCAATGCTGTAAAGAAAGCTTCTGAAAATGAAATGAAAGGTATAATAGAATATGTGGATGAAGCGGTTGTTTCTTCAGATTTTATAAATGACGAACATACTTCAATATTTGATGCAACAGCAGGTATTCAATTAACTGATACATTTGTAAAATTAATTGCTTGGTATGATAATGAATGGGGATATTCTAATAAGTTAGTTGATTTAGCTTGTTACATTGCAACAAAATAAAAATATTGAATATTAAATAGTTAATAATGAATGATGAATAATATAAAAAATTATTCATTATTCATTATAATTATATGGGAAAAGTATCCCTTAAAATTGGAGGTTTGTATGAATAAAAAGACAGTTAGAGATGTAGAAGTATCTGGAAAGAAGGTATTAGTTAGATGTGATTTTAATGTTCCTCAAAAAGAAGATGGAACAATAACAGATAACAGAAGAATAGTAGCTGCTCTAGATACAATAAATTATTTAGTAGAACATAATGCTAAAGTTATTTTATGTTCTCATTTAGGAAGACCAAAAGGAGAATTTAAGAAAGAATTTTCTTTAGAGCCTGTTGCAAAGGAACTTTCTAGATTATTAGGAAAAGAAGTTAAACTTGCAAAAGATGTAATAGGACCAAGTGCAACAGAATTAACTAATAATATAAAAGAAGGCGAAGTTGTATTACTAGAAAATGTTAGATTTCATAGAGAAGAAACAGATAATGATCCAGAATTTGCAAAAAAATTAGCATCATTTGCTGATTTATATGTAAATGATGCATTTGGTAGTGCACATAGAGCACATGCATCAACAGCTGGTGTAGCTGAATATTTACCAGCAGTTTCAGGTTTCTTAATTGAAAAAGAAATTAATTTTATGGGAAATGCTCTTGAAAATCCAGAAAGACCATTTATGGCAATCTTGGGAGGAAAGAAGGTTTCTGATAAAATAGGTGTTATTGAAGCTTTACTTGAAAAAGTAGATACACTTTTAATTGGTGGAGCAATGGCATATACATTCTTTAAATCTATGGGATATGAAGTTGGAAAATCAATTTGTGAGCTAGATAAATTAGATTTAGCAAGAGAGATTATGGAAAAAGCAAAAACAAAAGGTGTAAAACTAATGCTTCCTGTGGATACAAAAGTTGGAAAAGAATTTGATCCAAATACAGAAAGCAAAGTTGTAAAATGTACACAGATACCTAAGGACTGGGAAGGATATGACATTGGTACAGAGACAATTAAAATGTATGTGGAGGAATTAAAAAAAGCAAAAACTGTTGTATGGAATGGACCACTTGGACTTTCTGAATTTGAGCAATTTGCTGTTGGAACAGATACAATTGCTAAAGCTTTAGCAGATTCAGATGCAATAACTATTATTGGAGGAGGAGATTCAGCAGCAGCAATAGAAAGAATTGGAATATCAGATAAGTTCTCTCATATATCAACAGGAGGAGGAGCTTCTCTAGAATTCCTAGAAGGAAAAAAATTACCTGGAATAGAATGTTTATTAGACAAATAGTAATATAAAAGAAAGGATAGTAAATATGAGAAAAAAAGTAATAGCTGGAAATTGGAAAATGAATATGCTTCCAAATGAAGCAATTGATTATATTCAAGAATTTACTCCATTAGTTAAAGACACAAATAATGAGGTTATTTTATGTGTACCTTATATTGATTTATTTTATGCATTATTAAATACACAAGGAACTAATATAAAAGTTGGAGCTCAAAATGTTCATTTTGAAGAAAAAGGAGCATATACTGGCGAAGTATCTGCTAAAATGCTTAAATCAATTGGTGTAGAATATGTTATAATAGGACATTCAGAAAGAAGACAATATTACAATGAAACAGATGAAAGTGTAAATAAAAAAGTAAAAGCTGCATTCGAAAATGACCTAAAACCTATAGTGTGTGTTGGAGAAAGCTTAGAAGAACGTGAAGAAGGAAAAACAGTAGAAAAGATAACAAAACAAACTAGACTTGCTTTAGAAGGATTAAGTAATAGCCAAGTTAAAAATACTATAATTGCTTATGAGCCAATTTGGGCTATAGGAACTGGAAAAACAGCAACTTCAGAAGATGCTAATAATAGTATAAAAGAAATTAGAAAAGAAATTGAAAAAATTTATGGAAAAGAAGTTGCAGATGAAGTTATAATTCAATATGGTGGTAGTGTAAAATCATCAAATGCAAAAGAATTATTTGAAACTTCAGACATAGATGGCGGATTAGTAGGAGGAGCTAGTTTAAAACCAGACGAATTTGCAAAAATAGTAAATTATGACAAATAAATTATTAAAGGAAGACGAGGAAAATTATAAATATGAATAATAAATTAACAATGCTTATGATATTAGATGGGTTTGGAAAAAATGATAAAGAAAATGGAAATGCTGTAACTTTAGCTAAAACACCTAATATTGATGAACTAATGAAGAAATGTCCAACTACTACAATTCATACTAGCGGTTTGGCAGTAGGATTACCAGAAGGACAAATGGGAAATTCAGAAGTAGGACATACAAATATTGGAGCAGGAAGAATAGTATATCAGGAATTAACTAGAATTACTAAATCTATTGAAGATGGAGATTTTTTCACAATTTCAGAATTTAATAATGCTATAGAAAATTGTAAAAAACATAATTCTAAATTACATATAATGGGCTTATTATCAGACGGTGGTGTACATAGTCATATAAGACATCTTTTTGCACTTTTAGAACTTGCAAAAAGAAAAGGTTTTGAAGATGTATATGTACATTGTTTCTTAGATGGAAGAGATACTCCACCAGCATCAGCAGAAACGTATATTATAAAATTAGAAGAAAAAATGAAAGAAAAAGGAATTGGAAAAATTGCAACTATAGCAGGCAGATTTTATGCTATGGACAGAGATAAAAGATGGGAAAGAACTAAAAAAGCATATGATGCTATGGTTAAAGGTGAAGGAAACAAAGCAAATTCTGCTATAAGAGCTATAGAAGAATCATATCAAAAAGAAATTTTTGATGAATTTGTTGAACCGACTATAGTTTGCAATAGTGATAATTCCTATACAAAAATAGAAAAAAATGATTCTGTTATATTCTTTAATTTTAGACCTGATAGAGCTAGACAAATAACAAGGGCATTAGTAGATAATAATTTTAGTGAATTTGAAACAGAAAAACTAGATTTATATTTTGTATGTTTTACACAGTACGATGAAACGATGCCAAATGTTAATATTGCTTTTAAACCAAATGTTTTAAAAAATACATTTGGAGAATATATAAGCAATAAAGGTTTAAAGCAATTAAGAATAGCCGAAACTGAAAAATATGCACATGTTACTTTTTTCTTTAATGGAGGAGAAGAAAAACAATATGAAGGCGAAGATAGAATTTTAGTACCATCTCCAAAAGTTGAAACCTATGATTTAAAGCCAGAGATGAGTGCATATGAAGTTACAGAAAAGGTGCTTAAAGAAATTAACGAAAATAAATACAATTCAATTATATTAAATTTTGCAAATCCAGATATGGTAGGACATACTGGAAATTTAGAGGCAGCAATTAAAGCAATAGAAACAATAGATGAATGTGTAGGAAAAATTGTAGATGCTGTAAAAAAGAATAATGGAGTTTTACTAATTACTGCAGATCATGGAAATGCAGAACAAATGATAGATTATAAGACAGGGGAACCTCATACTGCACATACAACAAATCCAGTACCATTAATATTAGTTGGAATGGAAAATGTAGATTTAAAAGAAGGTAAACTTGCAGATTTAGCTCCAACTATGTTAGATATAATGGAATTAGATAAACCAAAAGAAATGACTGGTGAAAGTTTAATTATAAGAAAATAAATAGTATGGAGGCATGAATTGAGTTGGTTGGTGAATCTGCTATAAAAAAATGTTATAGAGATATACAAAATCAGTTATCATATATGATTCCAGAAAAATGGAATAAAATATATTTGTTTTCTTCTATTTTAATTCATGAAGATTTTATTGAAACAGGAGAAATGTATTTTTATTATATTCCAAAAGGAATATTAAAGAGAAATCCAGTAAATGTGTATGAAATACCAGACAAATTTAGTATAGATAAACAAGCATATTTAGTATTGGTAGATAAACTCTATAATAAAATAAAAAAATTAAGAAAACTAAACATAACCTTAAATCAAAATGAATGGACATATATAATTATTACGATTGAAGATTATAAATTTAAAATAGAATATTTCTATGAGAATATAGAGAAATCTAAATATTCTAGTTATGATAGGCATCAAATATTTAGATATATGTATCTTAATTATCCATTATCTAGTTTTAATAAAAGGGATAGAAAACTAATAAAAAATTATATAATGGATAATATGAAAAATCCACCTGAGAAAAGTGTTGATACAGAGGCAATATATGAACATTCTATAAAAAATATTATTGGTTATAGTAATGAAATTTATGATAGAGAATATTATAAAAAAGAAGAAAAAAAATATATACCTAATAAATTGCCTGAGATAAGTGAAGACTTAACAAATCAAATATTAAAATATTAAATTAAGATTTATAATAAAAATTATAAATATAAAGAAGTCAGAAGGACATTTTGATTTCAATAGAAGGAGGAGTAAAAATGATATATTCAAAAGAAGTAGAAGAAATGTGTCCAGTTGCAAAAGGAGTGGACCATGGACCAGCACCAATACCAGAAGAAGGAAAATGGGTAAAAGCAAAAGATATAAAAGATATATCAGGATTTACACATGGTATAGGATGGTGTGCACCACAACAAGGAGCATGTAAATTAACATTAAATGTAAAAGAAGGAATTATACAAGAGGCATTAGTTGAAACAATAGGATGTTCTGGTATGACTCATTCTGCTGCGATGGCAGGGGAAATATTGGTTGGAAAAACAATATTGGAAGCTTTAAATACTGACTTAGTTTGTGACGCAATAAATACTGCTATGAGAGAATTATTCTTACAAATAGTATATGGTAGATCACAATCTGCATTTTCAGAAGGAGGACTTTCAATTGGTGCAGGTTTAGAGGATTTAGGTAAAGGACATAGAAGTCAAGTAGGAACTATATACAGTACATCTGTAAAAGGACCAAGATATCTAGAACTTGCAGAAGGTTACATAACAGATATAGCATTAGATAAAGATAATCAAATAATTGGTTACAAATATGTAAACCTAGGAAAAATGATGGATAATATTAAGGCAGGAATTGAACCAATGGAAGCAATTGAAAAAGCATCAGGAAAATATGGAAGATTTGATGATGCAGTTAAAATAATTGATCCAAGAAAAGAATAAAATAAATTAAAAGCGGCATCTTGCGTTGTCAAGCGTCGCATAAAAATCTATCGACATATAAAAGTATAGTCTCAAGATTTTTTGCTAGCTTTCCTAGCAATATACCACTTTAACTTTATTTTATAAAATAAGAAATAATTTAGATAAAAAATAAAAATTGGAGGTAAAATTATGGCAGTAACATTTGAAAGTTATGAAAGAAGAATTGACCAAATAAAACCAGTAATGGAAAAATACGGAATAAAAGATTTTGAAGACGCATTAAATATATGTAAAGAAAAAGGATTTAATCCTTATGATATTGTAAAAGGTGTTCAACCAATATGTTTTGAAAATGCTTGTTGGGCATATACACTTGGAGCAGCAATTGCAATAAAAAAAGGATGTACAAAAGCTGCTGATGCTGCAAAAGCTATAGGTGAAGGATTACAATCATTTTGCATACCTGGTTCAGTTGCAGATGATAGAAAAGTAGGTTTAGGACATGGTAATTTAGCATCAATGTTGTTATCAGAAGATACAAAATGCTTTGCATTTTTAGCAGGACATGAAAGTTTTGCAGCAGCAGAAGGTGCTATAGGAATAGCAAAATCTGCTAATAAAGTAAGAAAAGAGCCATTAAGAGTTATATTAAATGGTTTAGGAAAAGATGCAGCACAGGTAATTTCAAGAATAAATGGTTTTACATATGTACAAACAGATTTTGATTTCTTCACAGGAAAAGTAAAAATTGTAAAAGAAATTTCATATTCAGATGGAGAAAGAAGTAAAGTAAGATGTTATGGAGCAAATGATGTTAGAGAAGGTGTTGCAATAATGCATATGGAAGGAGTAGATGTTTCAATAACAGGAAATTCTACAAATCCAACAAGATTCCAACATCCAGTTGCTGGTACATATAAAAAAGAATGTATTGAACAAGGAAAAAAATATTTCTCAGTTGCATCTGGAGGAGGAACAGGAAGAACATTACATCCAGATAATATGGCAGCAGGACCTGCATCATATGGAATGACAGATACAATGGGAAGAATGCATTCAGATGCACAATTTGCAGGAAGTTCATCAGTACCTGCACATGTTGAAATGATGGGACTAATAGGAATGGGTAATAATCCTATGGTTGGTGCAACTGTAGCAGTAGCAGTAGCTGTTGAAGAAGCTATGAAATAATTTTTATATTAATAATAAAATAATTTAAAATAAAAAACATAGGTAAGAAATAAAAAATTATAAACCTATGTTTTTTTAGATGTACATCAAAATAAATTAAATTCTAAACAAATTATCAAAAAATTTAAATCTGGTAATTTGAATTTCCAAAAAATATAAAACATAAAATAGAATTAAAATTTTATTATAAAAAATAGAAAATTAAAAATTATTATATTTAATTAAAATATGTAAAAATGCCCAAATAGCTGTAGGGGCAAGTCTTGTGCTTGCCCATCTTCAAAGAGATTACCATAAAACATCAAATAATACGTCTAAATCAGGTATAACCCTAATTGCATTAATTCTAACAATCATATTCTCTTATGACGAAAAATTAAAATGTAGTAATTACAATGGTTTCCTCCTATAAACAATTTGGTAAAAATCATAAATTTTCAAATATTTAAAAGATGAATTGTAAAAAATAAAAAAAGATTGCTATTTATGGAAATTTATGGTAATATATAAAATGTAAAATTTATTCAAAAACATTTTATTCTTAATATGTTTATTCTAATAAAATTCCAAATTAAGAAAAAGCAAAAATAAAATATGAACTTAGATGATTTTAATATTAAGGAATTAGGAAAAAATTTATTTTCAAACAATGCTATAACAAATTTTGTAACTGAATTTGTGAAAGAATTATCTAATTATTTACAAAATAATAAGAAAGAAAATGAAAATAATATGAATAAAAGATTTTAAGAAAGGAAAAGCTAAATTATGGAAAAATTAAATAATAATCTTTTAAATATTATCAGAAAAAAGGAAAAGACTACTACCGAATTTAAGAAAGCCAAAAATAAATTACCTGATAATTTGTTTGAAACTATATGTGCAATGCTTAACCGTAATGGAGGACATATATTTTTAGGTATTGATGATGATGGAACAATTTTAGGAATTGATAAGGATTATATATCACAAATGGAAAAAGA
>CANQMG010000043.1 GCA_947624925.1 uncultured Clostridia bacterium
TAAGTTTGGAGGTAATGAGATAATATGAAAATTCTTTTAAAAAATGGAAAAATTTTTGACTATGAAACTAAACTACAAGAAATTAAAGACTTACTTATTGAAGATGATAAAATTGTAAAAATTGATGATAACATAAAAGAAAATGCCGATACAATAATTGATTGTACAGGATTGTTTATTATTCCTGGAATGATAGATATGCATTGCCATCTAAGAGAACCTGGGTTTGAACATAAAGAAACTATAGAAACTGGAAGTAAGAGTGCTATTGCTGGAGGTTTTACTACTATTTGTCCTATGCCAAATACAAAACCAACACCTGATAGTGCTATTATTTTGCAAGAAATTACGCAAAAAGTAAGAGAGGTGGCTGTATGTAATGTATTACCTTATTCATCAGTAACAAAAGGAGAAAAAGGAGAAGAATTAGTAAATTTTGAAGAAATGAAAAAAGCTGGAGCGATTGCTTTTTCGGATGATGGTATGCCAGTAAATAATAGTAGAATAATGAGAGAGGCAATTATAAAAGCAAATATGCTTGGAACTTTTGTTGCATCACATTGTGAAGAAAAGTCAGTTTCTGCAGGAGCTATTAACGCAGGAGAAGTAGCTGAAAAATTACAAGTACAAGGAGTATTACCAGAGGCAGAAGAAATTATGGCAGCAAGAGAAATTGTTATATCAGAGACTAACAATGTAAGAGCACATATATGCCATGTAAGTACAAAAACATCTATAAATATGATTAGAGATGCTAAAAAAAGAGGTGTAAAGGTAACTTGTGAGACTTGCCCACATTATTTTACATTTACAGTAAATGAAGTATTAAAATCTGGAACAAATGCTAAAATGAACCCACCTTTAAGAGAAGAAAAAGATAGGCAAGCTGTTATAGAAGGACTAAAAGATGGAACGATAGATTGTATTATTACAGATCATGCTCCTCATAGTGAAGATGAAAAAAATGTTGAACTTTCAAAAGCACCAAATGGAATTATAGGATTTGAAACTGCATTGTCTGCAGAGATAATGAATTTAATAGATACAGGATATATTAGTTATTTAGATTTAGTAAAACTAACATCATATAATCCAGCTAAAATTTTAGGAATAGATAAGGGAATAATAAAAGAAGGAAAAACTGCAGATATCACAATATTTAATCCAAATGAAGAATACATATACTCAAAGGGAAAAATAGTATCAAAATCAAAAAATAGCCCATTTATAGACCATAAATTAAAAGGAAAAGTTAAGTACACTATTGTAAATGGAAAAATAATGTATAAAGATGCAAAATAAATATTTATGGAGGTAAAAATGAATGCAATTGATAGATTAATTGAAAAAATAAGAGAAAAAAATAATCCAACAGTAATGGGACTTGACCCAAGGTATGAAATGATACCAGAGGTAGTTAGAAAAAAATATACGGCAGATTTAGCTGGAGCATCAAAGGCAATATTAGAATTTAATAAAGAGTTAATAGACAATACATATGATATTATTCCTGCTATAAAACCACAACTAGCATTTTATGAAATGTTTGGTATAGAAGGTATGAATGCATTTAAAGAAACATGTAAATATGCAAAAGAAAAGGGATTAATTGTTATTGTAGATGCTAAAAGAGGAGATATTGGTACTACTGCAAAAGGATATTCTAATGCATATTTAGGAAAGACCATTATTGGAGATAATAGTGTTTATGCATTTAATAATATTGATTTTTTGACTGTAAATCCATATATGGGAATAGATAGTATAAAACCATTTATAGAAGATTGTGCAAAATATGAAAAGGGTATATTTGTTCTTGTAAAAACGTCTAATCAATCATCAGGTGAAATACAAGATTTAAAACTAGAAAATGGTGAAACTGTATATGAACATGTCGCAGGTTTAACAGAAGAGTGGGGAAAGGATTTAATTGGAAAATATGGATATAGTAGTATTTGCGCAGTAGTTGGTGCAACATATCCTAAGCAACTAAAAGAACTAAGACAAAAATTACCACATACATTCTTTTTAATTCCTGGATATGGAGCTCAGCGGAGGAAAAGCAGAAGATATTGCATTAGGATTTAATAAAGATGGATTAGGTGGAATAATAAATGCATCAAGAAGCTTAATGTGTGCATATAAATCTGACAAATGGAAAGACAAATATTCAGATGAAGAATACGGAAAAGCTGCTAGAGAAGAGGCTATAGAAATGAGAGATACATTAAATAGTTGTATATTTAAAAATTATTAACATTTTTTGCAAATAATGTTTACTTTTGTAAAAAAATTATATAAAATATATAAAAAACAAAAGAGAATTTGAAAGGAGTATTTGTATATGAAAATACTTATGCTTACATGGGAATATCCACCTAGAATAGTTGGTGGAATTGCAAGGGTTGTTCATGATTTATCAAAAAGATTAATAAAAGATGGACATGAAGTTACTGTTGTTACTTATAGAGAAGGCAATTTACCTTATTATGAAAATGATAAAGGTGTAAATGTTTACAGAGTAGATAATTATATGATTAATCCAAACAATTTTATAGATTGGATAATGCAATTAAACTTTAATTTAATTGCTAAAGCTAATGAAATAATGTTAAATCAAGGTAAATTTGATGTTATACATGCACATGATTGGTTGGTTGCATATGCTGCCAAAACATTAAAAAATTCTTACGATATACCAATAGTTGCTACAATTCATGCTACAGAGGCTGGAAGAAATAGTGGTATACATGATGAAGTACAAAGATACATAAATGATACAGAGTGGATGTTAACTTATGAATCAAATGAAGTTATAGTCAATAGTAATTTTATGAAAAATGAGCTTCAGAGATTATTTGGTCTACCTTTTGAGAAGATAAATGTTATACCTAATGGAGTTAACTTAAATAACTATAGTGGTATAGAAAAAGATTATGAGTTTAGAAGAAGATATGCTGCAGATAATGAAAAAATAATTCTTTTCTCTGGAAGATTAGTTTATGAAAAGGGTGTACAATATTTAATTTCTGCTATGCCTAAAATATTAAATGGATATAATGATACTAAACTTTTAATTGCAGGAAAAGGTGGAATGCTAGATGAATTAAAAGCACAAGTAAATTATTTAGGCATACAAAACAAAGTTTATTTTACAGGATATATGGATTATAAATCTTTGTGTAAATTATATAAATGTGCAGATATATCTGTATTTCCAAGTACATATGAACCTTTTGGAATTGTGGCATTAGAAGCTATGCTTGCTGGAAAACCAATTGTAGTTTCAGATGTTGGTGGATTAAATGAAATTGTAGAACATGGTGTGGATGGAATGAAAAGTTATGCAGGAAATCCAAATTCTATAGCAGATTCAATTTTAACATTATTATATGATCATCAATTATATGATAAAATTGTAAAAAATGCAAAAAATAAGGTTAAAAATTTATACAATTGGGGTAAAATAGCACAAGATACTCATTTTACTTACCAAAAAGCTATATGCGAAACTATGGCACAAAGACAAGAAAGACAGATTGCACAGCAAAAAACTAATAAGATTAAAAAGCTAAAGGGAGAAGAAAAAGAAATTACAAATCTTTTAGATTTCAGAAAGCGCCAAGCATATGCATAGAAAGTTAATAAACAAAATTTTATAGGAGGTTACTTAAATGAATGTATATGATACAGTTAATAAACTTGCACAAGAGCTAAAAGAATCATCAGAATATAATGAATATAAAAAACTAAAAGATGAAGTTAAATCTAATAATGAATTAAGTCAAAAGATTAAAGAATTTGAAGAAATGAGATATAATATACAAATCTCAGAATTGCAAGGACAAGCCACAGATAAAGAAAAAGCACAAAAATTACAAGAATTGTATACTGAGTTATTAAAAAATGAAAATGTTAAGAAATATTTTGATGCAGAATTTAAATTTAATGTTTTATTAGCAGATGTAAATAAAATAATTGGAGATGCAGTAAAAGATGTTTTAGGTTAAAAAGATGTTGGGAGAAAGGTATACTTAACATCTTTTTCCTGTATTTAAAGGAGATTTTTAATGTATAGATTAGTTATTATATTAATTAGTATAATTGTTTTGGCAATAATAAAATTTATTTTTAAAATAAATTTTAAAGAGATAAAAGATATAGATAAAAATAATAAAAGTAGTGAATTAGATAATATAACTAAAAAGCTTCCAGATGATGAAACAGTTTGCAAAGAAATATTAAAATTACTTAATAATACAAATGTAAAAATAGAAAAAGATGAACAATATCAGAGTTGTTTATATACTGTTTTTAATAACAAAATAACACTTGGAAAGTTTACATCTGATTATATACGTGTGCAAACAATTGCACATGAATGTTTACATTCAGTACAAAGTAAAAGAATTTTGCTTTCGAATTTTATCATATCCAATATTTACATATTTTATTTTATAATATTTATAATATTGAGAATACTAAAAATAAATATATATGCAAATATAACTTTTCCTGTATTTATTATTTTATCAATGCTACAATTTGCTTTAAGAGCATATTTGGAAAATGATGCAATGACAAAAGCAAAATATGTAGCAAAAGAATATCTAGAAAATACAAAACAATGTAGTAATGAAGAAATAGAAAAACTAATGTCAAAATATGATCAAATAAATCAAATGGGAATACCAACAACAAACTTTATATTACTCGCAAAAAATATAATAAAAATAATGATATTTAGTATATTGTAAAAAATATTTAAAATTTTGTTGAAAAAATTTCCTTTATAGAATATAATTTATTTGGAAAAATTTTACTTACGAAAAATACTCTAAACGCAATGTTTGCATAATGGAGGTTTATATGGATACTTTTGCTGATTACATATTATCTGAAAAAGATTTAATAAAAAAACTTGAAATTGTATATTATCTACAGAAAAGACAAAATATCTTTTTTGATACATCTGTTATTTTTAAAGCTAAACTTGCAGAAATGTTTATAGATTCAATGAATTTAAATGTGGATAAGAATTTAGTTCTTACTGCTGTATTGTTATATGCATGTAAAAAAACAAAGGATGCTACAGATATTAATAAGGTAAGAAGCTATACAGTTGAAGGTGCAAAATATTTAGAAAGTTTAGGCTTTTCAAAAAGATTTTGCAAAATATGTATGGAGGCCAACAGATATAATGATGATGGAAATACTGTAAGAGAGCCTGAGAGTGATTTATTAGAGCTTATAGATATTTTTGGAGGACTAGTTTTAGATAGACCAGAAAGAAAAGGTTTTCCTATTGATGAGGCAATAGTTTTAGCAGAACATAGAAACTTAAAAGGTTATGAAAATAAATATATGGAATTATTTAAGGAGTTTATTTATAAAGAAGAAGGTGTAAGAGTATGAATAATCCAATTACAGAGAATAATTTTTATGGTCCAGTTGCAGATTTAACATTTTTTTTTAACAATTGTAAAGGTATAGATTTAAAGGATATAATAAATTTAATGAAAAATATAGATATTAAGAAAATTATTTATATATTAAGTCAAAGAAATAATGAAAAAACATTAGCTGAAGAAAATAAACAAAGAGAAGATAGAAATAATGATTTAGGTATAGGAATGTAAAATATTTAAATATAGAATTGGAGTAAATAATGTACGAAGTATTTGCAGATTTACATGTTCATATTGGTAGAAGTGAAAATAATAAACCAATAAAAATAACTGCAGCTAAGTCACTTAATTTTGCTAATATTGCTAAAGAATGTGTAGATAGAAAAGGAATAAATATTGTAGGAATAATAGATTGTGCATCTCCTTATGTTATAGAAGATATAGAAAATTTTCTAAAACAAGGTGAAGCATATGAAATAGAAGATGGAGGAATTATATATAAAGATAAAGTTTGTATAATTCTTGGCAGTGAAATAGAAACATCTGAGGTAAATAGTGAAGGAAAAACTGGAAGTGCACATAATTTATGCTATTTTCCAAGGCTTTCAGATATAAAAGGTTTTTCTAATGAAATGAAAAATTATATAAAAAATATAACATTAAGCTCTCAAAGAGCTTCTATTTCTGCTTATCAATTAATAGATATTGTAGAAAAGTATAATGGTGTTTTAATTCCAGCACATGCTTTTACACCTCATAAAAGTTTTTATGGTAATTGTACAGATAGATTAGAAAAGATTTTTAAAGATAAATATAATAAAATTCCAGCTATAGAGTTAGGTTTAAGTTCGGATACATATTTAGCAGATACTATTTCCGAATTAGAGTCTAAAACTTTTTTAACTAATTCTGATGCTCATTCTTTACCTAAAATTGCAAGAGAATACAATAAAGTTTTAGTAGAAAATATTAGTTTTAAAGAATTACTAAAAGCTATAAAAAATGAAGATGGAAGAAAGATAATTGCAAATTATGGACTAGACCCAAAACTTCGGAAAATATCATAGAACATATTGCGAAACTTGCGGTAAAACGATTGAAGGAAAGCCTCCTGTAACAAAATGCACAGATTGTGATAGTAAAAATATTACTATGGGAGTTTTTGATAGAATTGAAATAATAAAAGATAAACAAAGCACTAAAAGTCCTGAAAATAGGCCACCATATATTTATCAAATTCCGCTAACATTTATACCAGGTTTAGGTGGAAAGACTATTGATAAATTACTTAATAGTTTTGAAACAGAAATGAACATATTACATAAGTTATCAAAAGATGACATTGAAGCCGTTGTTGGAGAAAAAATTGCAAATAATATTGTATGTGCAAGAGATGGAAAATTGAGTATACAAGCTGGTGGCGGAGGAGTATACGGAAAAATATGTGCTAAAGATTAATTTGTGTAGTTCTAAAATTCTTGTTATTGAATAGACATTATGTATAAACACAAGGAGGAAAATAATGAGGACAAAAAGAACACATGATTTTAAAAGTATTACAAGAAGATATATAGAAAATAATATTAGAGAATTCTGTATTGTAATTTTATTATTTTTTATAGGAATCATTTTAAGTATTATTTTTATTAATAGCACAAATGATAATCAAATTGAACAAATAAATAATTTTATTGGAGATTTTGTAAATACAATTAAACAAAATCCAGATGCTATAAATACATTGCAATTATTAGGAATTTCATTAAAAGAAAATTTTATTCTTATATTAATTTTATGGTTTATGGGATTAACTGTTATTGGAGTTCCAGTGGTATATGCAATTGTTGTGTTTAGAGGATTTTGCTTAGGATATAGCATTTCCAGCATGATTGTTACATTTGGTACTTTAAAAGGAGCCCTAGTTGCAATATCTGCTTTACTGTTACAAAATATTATAATAATTCCTTCAATATTGGCATTATCTGTTAGTTGTATTAGGTTATATAAATCTATAATGAAGGATAAGAGAAGAGAGAATATAAAATCAGAAATTTTTAGACATACTTTTTTGTCTGTTTTTATTCTCATTTTAGTTGCAATTGCATCACTTATAGAAGTTTATATTTCTAACAATATTTTAATTTCAATAATAGGTAATTTAAATTAAAAAATTATGAAAAAAAGTATTTACAATTTAGGTTTTATTTGATATAACATATATAGTTTATGTAAAGCCTATGTGGACATATTAATAGAAAAATAAGTAAAATATTAAAAGTTAGGGGAGCTAAAAATGGAAAAACAAATTAAGAATTTCTTAGAATTTCTAGAATTTGATAAAAAATTATCAAATAACACATTACAATCTTACGAAAGAGATATAATGCAATTTCATAGATACTTAGAGAGTAAAAAATTGAATTATACTAAAGTTACGCAAGATGATATTAAAGAATATTTAGAATATCTAGGAAATGAAGGGAAAAAGACATCTAGTATTTCTAGAGGTTTAGCTTCTATTAGGTCATTCTATCAATATGAATTAAGAACTAAAAAAACAAAAAAAGATCCAACTGCAGATGTTCAATCTCCAAAAGTAGAAAAAAAGGCACCAAGTATACTTTCATCACAAGAAATAGAATTACTTTTAGACCAACCAAAGAATGTAGATTTAAAGGGAATTAGAGATAAAGCTATGCTTGAGTTTGCATATGCTACAGGAATGAGAGTAACAGAAATAATATCATTAAATGTAGAAGATGTAAATTTAGATGAGGCATATGTTGTATGTAACGGAAATTCAAGACAAAGAACAATACCATTAGGAACTCTTTCTTTAAAGGCTTTAAAGGAATATATACAAAATGCTAGAGATATATTAATAAAGGATAGTTCAGAAAAAGCATTATTTGTTAATACTAATGGAAGAAGACTTACAAGACAAGGATTTTGGAAGATTATTAAATATTATAAAGAACAAGCACATATAACAAAAGATATAACTCCACATGTTTTAAGACATTCATTTGCTACACATTTATTACAAAATGGTGCAGATTTAAAATCTATACAAACAATGTTAGGACATTCAGATATATCTTCAACTCAAGTATATATGCAATTTCAAGATGATAGTATAAAGAATATATATAAAAAAGCACACCCAAGAGCTTAATAAATATAATATTTCAAATTATAAAAATATAATGAGTTTATAGCATCTAAGAAGTGAAATAAGGTGCAAGTTTCATTATATTTTTTAATTTATAAAAATAGTAGAAGGAATGAATATGCCCAAATTTTTTGTATCAGAAAAACAATTAAAAGAAAATACAATAACAATTACTGGAAATGATGTTAATCATATAAAAAATGTACTAAGATTAAGAATAAATGATAAAATAGATATTTGCCTAAAAGAAAATAATACTACATATATTTGTCGTATTGATGATTTTTTAGAAAAAGAAGTTATATGTAAAATGCAGGAAAAAGTTTTATTTTCCACAGAGCCAAAAACTTATATACATTTATTTCAAGGATTACCTAAAGCCGACAAAATGGAATATATAATTGAAAAAGGAACAGAAGTTGGTATAAGTGAGATAACACCAGTTTATATGAATAGGTGTATTTCTAAATTGGATAAAAATAAAGAGAAAAATAAAATTGAAAGATGGAATAAAATTGCAGAAGTAGCAGCAAAACAATCAGGGAGAGACTTTATTCCTATTGTTAATAATTTAATAAATTTTAACGATATTATTGAAATAGTTAAAGATTATGATGTTGTAATATTAGCTTATGAAAAGGAACAAGATTTAAAATTAAAAGATGTACTTAAAAGATGTAATAATGTTAAAAAAGTTGCAATAATTGTAGGAACAGAGGGAGGAATAGAAGAACTAGAAGTACAGTATTTAAAAGATAAGGCAAAAGTTCAAGTTATTACATTGGGAAAAAGAATTTTGAGAACTGAAACTGCATCAATAATGATGGCTAGTAATATAATTTATGAATTGGAGGATTAAAGTTTGAAAAAAAATGATAATACAAATATAAAGAAAACTACTAAAAAGCAAGAAAAAATAAAAGAAGAAAATATAAAAAAGTTTGCTGAAAAAATAGAAGAAAATAAAAAAATTTCAATAAAGTTTTCAAAAAAAATAAAGATATTAGTATTTATAAATATTATTATAGCTCTTGTACTTGCTATTTACTTTTTTTTAATGAATTTGTCTCTTATTCAAGTTGATATGAAATTAAATTTAAAAATATATAACATAGCTAGTATAATAATCTCAGTTTTATCGGTTGTTTTATTAGAAATTAGTTATAAAAAAGAAAATGGATATATTTTTTTACATGGTATAGAGGCCTTTGTTGTATCTATTGTTACTTTATATATAATTAATGTATATATGGTTAATATTAATCTATATAATAATATAATACTTGTTATTCCATTAGTTATTGGTGCATATTATATAATTAAAGCTTTGACGATTTATATAAAGATGAAAAAAGAAGACTTGAAACAAAAAAATGATATTTCAGAAATAGTAAAGAGAGGAAAATAATTATGATAAAAAGTATGACAGGTTATGGAAGAGGTAGAATAGATGTAGACGGAAGAGAATATACTGTAGAAATAAAATCTGTAAATCATAAATATTGTGATATATCTGTTAAAATTCCTAGAACTATTAGTTATTTAGAAGAAAAAGTAAAAAAAGAAGTTTCTGCATGTGTTTCTAGAGGAAAAATTGATGTGTTTATTACATTTAATAATAACAGTAATAAGGGAAGACAAATAAAATTGAATACTGAACTTGCAGACTTATATATTAAGGAACTCAGAAATCTAGCTACTGTTTCTAATATAAATGCAGATATAAATGTAACTGATATTAGTAAATTTCCAGATGTATTAGTTATAGATAATATAGAAGATGAAGAAGAAATATGGAATGAACTAAAGAGTTGTTTAAATCAAGCTTTAAATAATTTTATGGAAATGAGACAAGCAGAGGGAAAAAAGATATATGAAGATTTAGAAAAGAGAATAGATAATATAAATGAACAAACAAAAAAAATTTCTCAAATTTCTACTGGACTTGTTGAAGAATATATAGTAAAATTAAAAACAAGAATTAAAGAATTATTAAAAACAGATGTTATTGATGAAAATAGACTTGCAATGGAAACTGTTATATATGCAGATAAATGTTCAGTTGAAGAAGAAATAACAAGACTTATAAGTCATATAAGTCAATTTAAGAATTTAATTAAATCTGAGAATGTAGGAAAGAAAATAGATTTTTTAATTCAAGAAATGAATAGAGAAACAAATACTATAGGTTCTAAGGCAAATAGTATTGATATAACTAATATAGTTATAAATATAAAAACAGAGCTAGAAGATATTAGAGAACAAGTTCAAAATATTGAATAAATTTATAATAAAGAAAAGGGGTTATAAAATGCAATTAATTAATATAGGATTTGGAAATGTTGTATCATCAAGCAGAATAATAGCAATCGTAAGTCCAGAATCTGCTCCAATAAAAAGAATTGTACAGGAAGCAAAAGACAATTCTATGGCTATAGATGCAACTTGTGGTAGACGTACAAGAGCAGTTATTATTATGGATTCAGGACATGTAATATTATCATCAGTTCAGTCGGAAACTGTTGCTGGTAGATTAGATAAAGATATTCAATCAGAAGAATAAAAGGAGGAAAAAAATGATAGTAGAACCAAATGTTACAGATTTATTAAAAAAGGTAAATAACAGATATGAATTAGTAGTTGCTGTTGCAAAAAGAGCAAGGCAATTATCTAATGACGAAGATTCGCTAACTAATTCAGATGAAGAATCAGCTGTTACATTAGCTGCAATTGAAATTGCAGAAGGTAAGGTGAAAGTATGCTAGTAATATTATCTGGTGTAGCAGGTGCAGGAAAAGATACAATAAAAAAAGAACTAATAAAAAGGATGTCTAATGTAGTAACAATTCCATCATATACAGATAGACCAAAAAGACCAGGGGATGTAGAAGGTGGAACATATAATTTTGTAACAACAGAACAATTTGAAGAAATGATAAAAAATAATGAATTATATGAATACAATGTTCATCATAATCACTATTATGGTACATCTAAAAAAATTTTTAATGACACAGTAAAAGAGGGAAAGATAATAGTAAAAGACATAGATGTAAATGGAACAGAAAATTTAATTAATATTTTAAAAGATGATATGAAGGTTGTTACAATATTTTTAAGAGTACCAAAAGATGAGTTAGAAAATAGATTAAAAAATAGAATAGACAAGCCATCTATAAAAGAAATACAATTAAGATTAAATAGATTTGATTATGAAGAATCTAAAATTGGAATATATGATTATGTATTAAAAAATGATGATTTAGAAAAAACAACACAAATTATTATGACGATTATAAACAATGAATATAAAATGCAATAAATGCAAAGTTCTTGATATATAAAAGTTATATATCAAGAACTGAAATATTATGCAAAATTAAATAATTTTTTTATGCTATTATAGCTCAGTAGGTAGAGCAACAGATTCGTAACCTGTAGGTCGCCAGTTCGATTCTGGCTAATAGCTCCATATGTGCGGTGCAAACACACTGCAATTAATAATTAATAGTGAATAATGAAAAATGAATAATCTTTAATTAATAGAGAAGTACATTTGGAATTATTCATTATTCAATTTTCATTGTTCATTATCTTTTTAGAGTATTCAAGTTGTATTGTTTTTATTCAATAATATAAATCCATAATAATGAATTAAAATATTTATAAAACTATTGACATCTACAAACATATGTTTTAGAATATATACAAATAAAAGGATGTGAATTTATGAAAGAAAATAATTTAGCAATTCAAAATGAACTACCAAATGATGATATAAAAAATTTAATATATACTATAAGAGGTAAGCAAGTTATGCTAGATAGTGATGTTGCTGCATTATATCATTAACAAACCAAAAGGATAAATGAAACTGTAAGTAGAAACAAAGAAAGATTTCCAGAAAATTTTTGTTTTCAATTAACAGAGGAGGA
>CANQMG010000044.1 GCA_947624925.1 uncultured Clostridia bacterium
CATTGTTAATTAGAAAGGTTTATAGATATGATGTACATGGTAAAGCAGTATTAAAAACTTTAAATAAATATTATGTAACAGATTTGGGAATAGCCCAAATTAAAAATAATAAAACAGAAATAGATAAGTCTTATGCACTTGAAAATATTGTATATAATGAACTTATAATAAAAGGATATGATGTATATACAGGAAAAACTAAAAAAGGCGAAATAGATTTTGTCGCAACTAAACCAGAGAAAAAAATATATGTGCAAGTGGCATTTAGCATACCAAATGAGGATACAAAAAAAAGAGAATTTGGAGCTTATAACGTAATAAATGACAATTATCCTAAATATGTAATTACATTAGATAACTTGTCTTACGAAGTTAATGGAATAAAACATATGAATTTAATAGATTTTCTTTTAGATGATAATTTTTAATATTATATCTAGTCAAATTTAAATTAATATAATTAGCTCAATTTCATTTTTTGAATAAATTTGTTCAAATCTTTCATCACTGTTCATTCTATTACTCCTAATTCATATTTTAATTTTATTATAGCATATATTGAAAATAAGTATAGTGATTTTTTTATAAAATTTTATAAAAAACTTAAATATTTTTTTAGAATTAATATAATATGTAGTAAATAATTTTATTACTTTTATTGCTTTATGTAGATTTTAAATATATAATAAATTTGGTGATAATATGAGTGAAGTTAAATGGACTAAAGAACAATTACAAGCTATTGTAGAAGATGGTTCAAATATTCTTGTTGCAGCAGCTGCTGGAAGTGGAAAGACGGCTGTTTTAGTTGAAAGAATAATAAACAAAATAATTAATGAAAAAATAGATATAGATAAAATATTAATAGTTACCTTTACTAATGCGGCAGCTTCTGAAATGAGGCAAAGAATTTTAGAAGCAATTTATAGAAAATTAGATGAAAACCCAGAAAATAATCATTTACAGAAACAAGTAACATTGCTTACAAAGGCTAGCATATGTACAATTCATTCATTTTGCTTAGATGTTATTAGAAATAATTTTTATGAAATAGACATATCACCAAATTTTAGAATAGCTGATACTGCAGAGTTAGAATTATTAAAGCAAGAAGTTATAGAAAATATATTTGAAGAAAAATATATAAATAATGATGAAAAATTTTTAAAACTTGTATATACATATACTGGTTATCGTGGTGATGAGCCTTTAAAAGAATTGGTTTTAAAAATATATAAATATATACAAAGTAGTCCATTTCCAGAAAAATGGCTTAGAGAAAGTGTAGAAAAATATAATTTAAAAGAAAAATTAGAGCAAGATTTTTCAAAAACTGAATGGGGGCAAATATTAATAAATTCTTTTAAAGATGAATTAAAAGAAGATATTTGTATACTAGAAAATTTATATACAAAGCTAATTAGGTTTGATGAATTAGTTAAATTTTCTAACACCATAAGATCTGACATAGATGAGCTAAAAAAATTAAATGCATTAGATTTGTGGGATGAAATAGCAAAAGAACTAGAACAATTCAAATTTGAAAAATGGCCTATAGATAAAAAAATTGTATTAGATTTGAAAGATATTGCTAGAGAAACGAGAGATAAAGTAAAAAATAAATTTAATAAAGTTAAAGAAAAAATGATGTTATCATCAAAAGAAATAAATGAAGATATATATTCAATGTATAGCATTTTAAAAAATCTTGAAAATTTAATATTAGATTTTACAAATAATTTTTCAAAAGAAAAAAGAGAAAGAAATATTATAGATTTCAATGATATAGAGCATTTTGCATTAAAAATCTTACTAAAAGAAGATGAGGCTGGAAATTATATTCCATCAGACATAGCAGAAAAATATAAAAATAAATTTGTACAAATTGCAATAGATGAATATCAAGATTCTAATCTTGTACAAGAATACATTTTAAATACAATCTCAAAAAATAATATATTTATGGTTGGAGATGTAAAACAAAGTATATACAAATTTAGACAAGCAAGACCAGAACTATTTTTAGAAAAATACGAAAAATATAAATTAAAAGAAGATATGTCAGAAAATGATAAAGCATCACTAAAAATACAATTATTTAAAAATTTTAGAAGTAGAAAAAACATACTAGATGTAACTAATTTAGTTTTTGAAAATATTATGTCAAAAGAATTAGGAGATATACAATACAATGAAAATGAATATTTAAACCTTGGCGCACAATATGAAAAAACAAATATAGGAATTTCTGAACTTTGTATAATAAATACTAAGAAAAATGAAGACGAAGAAAAAGAAGATTCATCAGAAGAAGATATAGAAGATATAGAAGACATAGTATTAGAAGCTAAGTTCGTTGCAAATAAAATTAAAGAAATAATGGAAAAGGGATATTTAATATATGATAAAAAAATAGGATTAAGAAAAGTTACATATAAGGATATAGTTATACTTTTAAGAGCTACTAATAATAGAGCTAATATTTTTGAAAAAGAAATATCAGATTTAGGTTTTCCTATTTTTAGTGATACATCTGCACAGTATCTAGATTCAATTGAAATTCAAACTATAATGTCATTACTTAAAATTATAGATAATCCTATGCAAGATATTCCATTGGTTACTGTACTAAAAAGTATGATAGGAGGATTTACAGATAACGAATTAATTAAAATTAGAATTAACAGTATGCAAGGCTCTTTTTATGATGCAATGATAAAATATACAAAAGAAGATAATGAACTATCAGAAAAAATTAGTAAATTTTTTAATACATTAAGTGAATGGAGAAAAGAGCAGGAATATTTAAGTCTTGATGAACTTATATGGAAAATTTATATAGATACAAATTATTATAATTATGTAAGTCTTATGCAAAATGGAGGATTAAGACAAGCTAATTTAAAATTGTTATTTGAAAAAGCAAGACAATATGAACAAGCAAATTTTAAAGGTTTATTTAATTTTATAAATTTTATAGATAAATTAAAAGTAAATAATGGAGATTTAAATTCAGCAAAGATAATTGGAGAAAATGAAGATGTTATTAGAATTATGAGTATTCATAAAAGTAAAGGACTGGAATTTCCAATTGTATTTTTATCTGGATGTGGCAAAAGATTTAATATGCAAGATTTAAATAGCAATATATTATTACATCAAGATATTGGAATAGGCGTAAATTATATAGACTATGAAAGGAAAATAGAATATCCAACTTTAACAAAAGAGGCAATTAAAAATAAAATAACATCTGAAACGATTTCAGAAGAAATGAGAATTTTATATGTTGCATTAACTAGGGCAAAAGAGAAGTTATATATAACTGGAATAAAAAAAGATGCAGAAAAATCGATTAAAGAAAAATCCGAGATGTTGGAAATATATAGTAATAAAAAAATAGATAAAAATGTTGTTAAAAAATATAAAACATATTTAGATTGGCTTGAACTGGTATACTTAAATAATAAAGATAAAATAGAAGATATATTAAAGCTAAATATATATAATAAAGAAGATTTTATAAAAAATCTAAATAAAGAAAATGAAAATCAGAATGAAGATACATTCAGTAAAATAATAGAAAAAACGAACAATATTCAAACAGACAAAAAACTAGAAGACATTCTAAATTGGAAATATGGTTATGAAGATGCTTCAAAAATAAATGCGAAAACGTCTGTAACATCATTAAAACAAACAGATATAAATTCAGATGAAGTGATTACTCCTATATTAAATGTACCACAAAGAGTTAAACTAGAAACTCCAAAATTTCTTAAAAAAGAAGAAAAAATAACTGGAGCCCAAAAGGGAACTTTGATACATTTATGTATGCAAAAGCTTGATTTAAATATAGATTATACTTTAGAAAAAATAGATAAATTATTAGATAATATGGTAAAAAAAGAATTAATAACACCTATAGAGAAAGAAAGTATAGATATTCAAAAAATATATAAATTTACAGAATCTGTGATTTGGAAAGATATGAAAATGGCAAAAAAAGTATATAGAGAAAAACCATTTTATATATACATTCCTTCAGATGAAATATATGATACTGATGTAAAAGAACAGATTTTAGTTCAAGGTATTATAGATTTATATTATATAAATCAAAATGATGAAGTAATATTAGTAGATTACAAAAGTGATTATGTGAAAACAGAAATGGAATTAATAGAAAAGTACAAAAAACAATTAGAAATTTATAAAGTGGCACTAGAAGAAAGTTTAAACAAAAAAGTTAGTAAGGTTTACATATATTCTACATTTTTAGACAGAATTATTGAAATTAACTAGAAAATATAGTAAAATAAAGATATTGAAATATTAGTAATTTAATATAAAGGAGTAATTTATGCAAAGATTAAAAACATTTTTTATATATGCATTATTAATCTTAGTATTATGGATATTTTCAGATATCGTAATATTTGTTGGAATAAATTCTACATATCAAAACAAAACTTTTAATTTAACATCACCGCAAGAAGATTATGAAATTAATATCTCAGAATGTAAAGCAACATATGTAAATGGATATGTTAAAGGTATAATAAAAAATAATACAGAGAATAATATAAATGAAAAATATTTAAAAATAGATTGTTATTCACCAAGAGATATATTGCTTGGAACAAAATATATACAGTTACAAAATATTTTACCAAATCAATCTAGAGATTTTGAAATGTATTATCAATTTGAAGATGTAGAATACTGCAATATTAGTTTAGTAGATAATATTGATGAAAATGTAACAGAAGGTCAATTTATATCTGACCAAATGAGCTACTTGCTTATTCTAACAACATTAGTGTATATGTGTATATTTTAGAGCCTAAAAAATTGCTATTATAATTTATTTGTAGTGTTAAAAAATAAAATACTAAAAGTACTTGCTATTTTAAAAAGTATGTAATATAATTGTAATGAAAATGTAACAATAATACAAAAACATTACAATTATTTTATTTATGGAAGGAAAGAAAGCAGATGTTTGGATTTGGACAGGATATAGGAATCGATTTAGGAACAGCTACAGTAATTGCTTATGTAAAAGGAAAAGGAATAGTTTTAAGAGAACCATCAGTTGTAGCAGTAGATAATATTACTGGTGATGTTTTAGCAGTAGGACAAGAGGCTAGAAGAATGCTTGGAAGAACACCAGGTAATATAGTGGCTACAAGACCATTAAAAGATGGAGTTATTTCAGATTATACAGTTACAGAAAAAATGCTAAAATACTTTATAAATAAAATAGGTGGAAAGTTTATATTTGCTCCTAGAATAATGGTTTGTATACCTTCTCAAGTTACAGAGGTAGAAAAGAAAGCTGTTATTGATGCAGCATCTCAAGCTGGTGCAAGAAAAGTGTATTTAATAGAAGAACCAATAGCTGCAGCAATTGGAGCAGGAATAGATATATCTAAACCATGTGGAAATATGATAGTTGATATAGGTGGCGGAACTACAGATATTGCAGTTATATCATTAGGTGGGTCTGTTGTAAGTTCATCATTAAAAGTTGCTGGAGATAAATTTGATGAGGCAGTTGTAAAATATATAAAAAGAAAGCATAATGTGATAATTGGAGAAAGAACAGCAGAAGAATTAAAAATAAACATTGGCTGTGTGTATCCAAAAATTCAAGATGTAGAAATGGATATTAGAGGAAGAGATTTAACAACTGGATTGCCAAAAACTATAACAATACATTCTAGCGAAATGTTAGAGGCGCTTATCGAACCTGCAATGATGATTGTAGATGCAGTACATGGAGTGCTTGAGAAAACTCCACCAGAACTTGCAGCAGATATAAGTGATAAAGGAATTTATATGACAGGTGGAGGCAGTTTAGTAGATGGATTAGATAAACTACTACAAGAAAAAACAGGAATTAATGTAATGATAGCTAGAGATACAGTTTCATGCGTTGCATTAGGCACAGGAAAAGCACTTGATAATTTAGATGTATTAGATGGAAAAGGAAAAAAATAATAATCCAATATTCCCCCAACCAATTAAGTTGGGGGAATTATATAATAGAAAAGAGATAGATTAATGAATAATGAAGTAAATAAAAAAAAGATTGCTTTTTACACATTAGGGTGTAAAGTAAACCAATATGAAACAAATGCTATGGAGCAAAAATTTATAGAATCAGGCTATGAAACAGTAGATTTTAATGAAAAATCAGATATATATATAGTAAATACGTGTACAGTTACTAATATGTCAGATAGAAAATCAAGACAAATTTTAAGAAGAGCAAAAATGAAAAATCCAAATTCAATAGTTGTAGCGGTTGGATGCTATGCTCAAATTGCCAAAGAAAAACTAGAAGAAATTGAAGAAATAGACCTTATACTTGGAAATAATGAAAAAAAAGATATAGTAAGTTATATAGAAAACTATATAAATTCTAAATATAATAAAATACATTTAGAAGATGTACTTCATCAAAATGAATATTTAGATTTTGGAAGTGTTACATATAGTGAAAAAACAAGAGCTGTTATAAAAATACAAGATGGCTGTGATAGATTTTGTTCATATTGTATTATTCCATATGCTAGAGGAAAAATAAGAAGTAGAAAAATGGAAAATATAATAAAAGAAGTGGAAGATATTGCAAAAAAAGGCATCAAGGAAGTTGTTATAACAGGAATACATATTGCATCTTATGGAAAAGATTTTAAAGGTAAAATTAAATTAATAGATTTACTTGAAAATATAAATAAAATAGATGGAATAGAAAGAATTAGATTGAGCTCATTAGAGCCAACTATAATAGATGAAGAATTTGTAACTAGAATAAAAAAGTTAAAAAAAATATGTCATCATTTTCATTTATCACTTCAAAGCGGATGTGATGAAACCCTAAAAAGAATGAATAGAAGATACACTATAGAACAATTTGAAAAATGTGTTTTATTATTAAGAAATACATATAATGATGTAATACTAACAACAGATATTATAGTAGGCTTTCCAGGAGAAACGGAAGAAGAATTTAATATTACATATAGATTTTTGGAAAATATAAAATTCTATAAAATACATGTATTTAAATATTCTGTTAGAAATGGTACAAAAGCTGCAAAAATGGATAATCAAATACCAGAAAACATAAAAGAAATAAGAAGTAGAAAACTAATAGAATTATCATTAAAGCAACAAATAGAGTATAACGAAAGTTATATTGAAAAAAAGGTTAATGTGTTGTTTGAAGATAAAGATGGAGAATATTTTCAAGGACATACAGATAATTACATATTAGTAAAAGTTAAGGACGAAGTTTTAGCAAATCAAATATATAATATTGAAATAATAAAAAAAGAAAATGAATATTTAATTGGCAAACAAATATTACATTAGTATTACAAAAATGTAACAAATATTTAATACTAAAAAGCTTGATAAAATCATATTTTTATAGTATAAATAAAATGAAAGTATCAAATAACTAAAGAGGAGGAAATAATATGGGCGCTTTTAAACCAGTAGAAGTTGGAAATTTACCTGTAAAAAAAGGATTTTGGTCAAGTTTTAAAGCATTTTGGCTACAAGATGTTAATATAGTTTTAACACCAAAACAACAAAAAATGGAGAAAGAAATTAATGAATTTTTATTCCAAGAAGTTACATGGAAGAAGTTTCATGATTTCTTATTTCAAGAAGTTGAGATAACATTGTAATAATTAATTTTAATGTAAATAATTATATAGGCAGGTTTTATGCTTGCGCAGTGCTACAGAAAATTTATCCCAAATTAATAATAAAATTATAAAAAACGTAGGGGCAGGTCTTGTGCCTGCCCAATCTACAAAGAAATTACCAAAGGGTAAATAAATACAAAAGAGAAAATATAAAAAAGAATAAAGAAATAAGAAAATATAAAAAAATATCCGTAGGGGTAGGTCTTGTGCCTGCCCAATCTACAAAGAAATTACCAAAGGGTAAATAAATACAAAAGAGAAAATATAAAAAAGAATAAAGAAATAAGAAAATATAAAAAATATCCGTAGGGGCAGGTCTTGTGCCTGCCCATCTTCGAAGAAATTACCTAAAGGTAAATAAACACAAAGGAGAAAATCTAAAATGAACGTAAAACTTAAAATTCTTGCTACTCTAAGAGAGAGAGAGAGAGAGAGAGCAGTATTTAGAAAACGGAAAAGAAAGTGCCCTAGCAATGTGTAGGGGCAGGTCTTGTGCTTTAAAAACCTCCCTTAACAAGGGAGGTGGACTGGTAGGTGCAGATCTTGTGTCTGCCCAAGGGTTCTTAAGAAATCAAGAAATAACCCTATGTAGGGGCAAGTCTTGTGCCTGCCCAAAGGCTTACGAAGGAATTACCCTAATAGCATTAATAATCACAATTATAATTTTGCTAATACTTGCAATGACAAGTGTGGCATTAGTTATGAGAAATAATTTAATAAAAAATACGCAATATGCAGCAGAAGAATACCAAATAGCAGCAGAAAAAGAAGCAATAGAATTAGCATATGAAGAATGGGTAATGGATAATAATGAAAATGCAGATTTGAATATGGATGGTCAAGCAAGTGTAGATTTAAATGATAATGGAAATGGATGGAAAGTAAAATTTAATAGTTCAAAACACGAATATGCTGTAGACAAAGATGGAAAAATAAGTGGGCCAACAAGTAGTTCAAGCCAAGGTGGTACCGGAGGAGAAAGCGGAGGCGGCGGTGAACAAGGAGATGAAGGACAAGATACACAATATAATCTTCCAAAATTTGAGGATATTGATGAAAATAAGACATTAGAATGGGATGGTGACGGAGATGGAGAAACAGAAGAATGGTTGGTAGTAGAAAAAACAGAAAGCGAAGCTGTAATAGTATCAAAAGATGTAATGGGAAGTTTAACATTAGGAACAGAATGCAAATGGACAATTGATGGTGGAGAAGAAGAGCTAGACTGGGAAGATGAAGAAATAAAAAATGATGCAGATATAGATAATAGTGGTAGTTTAGATGAATTAGAAAAAGCTGTATATTCATATAATCATGGAGTAGAAATAATAAATAGATATTGTGAAGATTTAATAAAAAATGCTCCAAGGAATAGTGTAAAAAGTTTAGGAGTGGACGAAGAAAGCGATATAGAAGATATATATGAATCTGAACATCTCCAAAAATGGAGGAGTTCCCTTAGTGGAAAGGTAAAATGTGCGAATGAAACCTATTCGGAACCATGGGCTACCGAAATGTCCGATGAACAAAAAAAATCGAGTGAGAGTTACTGGTTCGCGGCAAGAGCTATAAAGGATAGCAGTACCGATCTGAGGTTCTACATTTGCCGCGTTTACAAGAATTCTGCATATGTATCGGAAGGATCGCATTTGTGGTACATTACTTATAGTAGTTATTACACTTACGCTCGAACTAATGGAGTAAGGCCTGTTGTCTCAATAAAGTATCCGGACTCTTATAAATAAATCATTAGAAAAAATATATAAAAATTTGATAATAAGTGCGTAGGAATTTAAAAAATTCATACGCACAAAATTTATATATTAAAATTTTTCATATATGTTGAAAAAACTATGTAATTGTGATATAAATTATTTGTATAAAAATATTTAAAGAAAGAACAATTATGAAAAATATTAAAGACTATAATTTAGATGACTTAAAAGAAGAAATGAAAAATATTGCTGAAAAACCATATAGAGCAGAGCAAATTTTTAAATGGCTATATGTGGAAAATGTTACAAGTTTTGAGCAAATGACTAATTTATCTTTAGAATTAAGAAAAAAATTGCAAGAAAACTTTAAAATAGAACCATTTAAAATAATAAAAAAACAAGAATCATCAGATGGCACAAAAAAATATTTATTTGATGTTTTAGATTCAAATGCTATTGAAACTGTTTTAATGGAATATAAACATGGAAAGTCTATATGTGTTTCAACACAAATAGGTTGTAAGATGGGATGTAAATTTTGTGCATCAACTGGAATAAATTTTATTAGAAATTTATCATCTGGTGAAATTGTAGAACAAATTTTAGCAGTTGAAAGAGATGAAAACATAAAAATATCTAATGTTGTTTTTATGGGAATTGGTGAACCACTTGATAATTACGATAATGTTCTAAATGCAATTAAGATTATAAATAATCCTAAAGGAATAAATATTGGGGCTAGACATATTAGTATATCTACTAGTGGAATTGTTCCTAAAATATATAAACTAGCAGATGAAAATTTGCAGTGTACATTATCTGTTTCACTACATGCAACTGATAACGAAAAAAGAAGTGCAATGATGCCAATAAACAAAACATATAATATAGAAGAACTTATAAAAGCGTGTAAATATTACATAAAAAAAACAAATAAAAGAATATCTTTTGAATATGCATTAGCAAAAGATAATAATGACAATCTAGAAGATGCTAAAAATCTTGTAAAACTTTTAAAAGGAATGATTTGCCACGTGAATTTAATACCAATAAATAAAATAGAAAATGGTAATTATGTAAAAAGCACTAATGAAAATATTATAAAATTTAGAGATTATTTGAATGAAAAAGGAATTGTTGCAACAATTAGAAGAGAACTAGGAACAGATATTGATGCAGCTTGCGGACAATTAAGAAGAAAAAATTTAAAGTAAAGAGAGGTGAAAGCAATTTGAAAGCTTTTGCAAAAACAGATATAGGACAAGCAAGACAAACAAATCAAGATTTTTATTACATTTCTAACCCAGAAGATGCTTATGGCTTGTATATTGTAGCAGATGGTATGGGAGGATACAATGGAGGAGATATTGCAAGTAGTTTAGCAACAGATAGTGTAAAAAAATACATTGAAAATAATTTTTATAATGTAGAACATGATAAAGAAAGTTTAAAAAAATTAATAGGAAATTCTGTAGAATATGCTAATAAAATAGTATACGAAAAATCAAAACAAAATGAAGAATTAGAAGGAATGGGTACTACTTTAGAAGTTTGCTTAATATATAATAATAGGGCATATATTGGACACGTTGGAGATAGTAGAATATATAGAATACGAAATAATATAATAAGAAAATTAACAACAGACCATAGTTATGTTGAAAAACTTGTAAAAAATGGTACAATTACTAAAGAAGAGGCAGTTAGTCATCCAAAAAAGAATATGCTTACAAAAGCATTAGGATGTACAGAATTGGTAGAGCCTGATGTAATGGTTAGAGGATTTTTAAAAAATGATATTATAGTAATGACTACAGATGGTTTAACTAATATGGTAAAAGATGTGGAAATTTATAATCAAATAAGAGAAAATTTAGATAATTCAGCAGATAAACTAGTAGAAAAAGCAAACTTAAATGGTGGTTATGATAATATAACAATTTTAATAGTTATAAATAATTAGTATATACAAGGGAGAAGATTTAATATGAATTTAGAAGGTAGATTATTAGGTAACAGATATGAAATAATCGAAAAAATAGGAAATGGTGGGATGGCAACTGTTTATAAAGCTAAATGCCATGTGCTTAATAGATATGTTGCAGTAAAAATTTTAAAGGACGAATTTACAACAGATGAAGAATTTATTAAAAGGTTTAATACAGAAGCTCAGGCTGTTGCAAGCCTTACACATCCTAATATAGTTTCTGTTTATGATGTAGGACACGAAGGTAGTTTATATTATATAGTAATGGAATTAATAAAAGGAAGAACATTAAAAGAAATAATAAATCAAGAAGGAAGAATGTCTTGGAAATGGTCTGTTAATGTTGCAATACAAATTGCATCCGCATTGGAAACAGCACATAAAAATAAAATAATTCATAGAGATATAAAACCTCACAATATAATAATTACAGAAGATGGAATTGCAAAAGTAACAGACTTTGGAATTGCAAAAGCAGTTTCAAATTCTACAATTACTGCATTTGGTACAACTATAGGTTCTGTACATTATTTTTCACCTGAGCATGCAAGAGGTGGATA
>CANQMG010000045.1 GCA_947624925.1 uncultured Clostridia bacterium
TGTAGTTTAGTTTCATAGTCAAAAATTTTTCCATTTTTTAAAAGAATTTTCATATTATCTCATTACCTCCAAACTTAAATTTTTTTCTAATTTATTTTAACAATAATATTAATTCATTGCAAGATTTTTTTATATTTTATTATTTTTTGACAATTATTTAATACCTGTTCCTATTTCTGTAAGAATATGTAATGTTTTAAGTATTTTAACACAATTTATTATAAATAACATAGATTATTTTTAAAAAGAAAAGGTTATTCATATTGAGTAACCTTTTCAAAATAATTTTGTATAAATAAATTCTTTATATTTCTTTTTTTATTTACACTTATTAAAAATGTTTTCCTTTATTTTTTTTGTTTATCTTATTTAACAAATTTTTGTCATTTTCCTTTTTTTCATAAAATGTATCTTTTTGTTTATCATTATCATCTGTATTATTTATGGATTTATCTTGATTATCTGTATCTTCATTTAATTTTTTCTCTCTAAAATGAATTAAGATTATAGTTCCAAATATTAATACTATTAATACTACAAATATTGTTATAAGTATATTCTTTCCTTTATTAATTATATTATTATCATCTTTTTCTATAGTGCTTAATACTTCTTGTGTTTGTTCCTCTGGTTTTGTTTTATTTACTATTATCTGATATATAGTTTTTTCTTCTGTTTTTTCATCAGATACCATTATTGTAATTATATTTTCGCCCTCTTTTAAATTTTCGTTTCCTACAACTTCTATTTTTGCATCACTTGAATTTGCAGAATATTCTAATTCTAGCTTATCTATGTCATTTTCTTCCATATTAACATCTATTTTATAAGAATATACATCTGAAGAAAATTCTGGACTTAATACATAATTTTTTACAACTAATTTTTCTAGTTTTAATTTATTCTCTTCATCTTTTTTGTCATCATTTTCCTCATCTATTAAATTCCCCTCTTTTTCTTCATCTTTAGCAAGCTTAGTAACTTTTATTGTATATGTTTTTTTTGTTCCGTCCTCAGCTGTAACAACAACTGAAATTTTATTTGAACTACCAACTACTAAATTAGTATTTCCACTTACTTTTGCAGAAGCTTTTTTATTTGACGTTTCGCACTGTACTTTTAATTCGTCTACCTCATTTGGAACTGTAACACTATAGCTTGTTTTATTTTTGCTAAAATTATTAAAATCATATTCATCAGGTAATACACCTAAGGTACTTAATGTAGCATCACTTGATTTTTTTGTTGTAGAAGTATTTTGGTTTGTACTACCTTTATCACTACTGCTCGTTTTTTCTGACACAGTAATAGTAACAGATTTACCATTATATTTAACAATTTCATTTGTTTCTGCATCTGTTACATCACCTGATAGTGTAACTGTGTATTTTCCAGCTTTTGATGTATCTATATTATATGTTTTTGTTGTTTTTTGATTTACTAAATCCATATTATATCCAACTATAGATTCTGATACCTCTCCTGATAAATTTATATTCCAAGTTACTGCATAAATAGATACCGTTACAGTTACCTTATCTCCGACTGTAGCAGTTGTTTTATTAGCACTTATAACAGCATTAGCAGTGGTAGCAGCTTCTACTTTAGAATATATCAGCATAATTACGATTAAAAATAATATAAAAAATAATACTTTAAATGTTTTTTTCATATATATCTCCTCTTATATAATATATTTTATAATTTTTACTATTTATTAATATTTATTATAGTGTAATATTAGTTCCTTTTAAATATTTTACTATGCCCAATAAATCACCAGAATTAATTTCTGCATCATTATTAATGTCAGAGGCTTTTATAAACTCGTTTTTAGTTAGTTTCGTTACACCTTTTAAGTGTTTTACTACTACTAACAAATCACCTGAATTTACTTCGCCATCTCCATTTGTATCTCCCATTACAACCAATGTATATTCTTTTCCATCTACTTTTACTTTAGCTCCTGTTGCAAATTTATCTCCTACAAGTGTAGCTCCACTAATATCTTTTATAGTTGCACCTGGTACTGCTTTTAATGTTGTTCCATCTATTTTTGTTTTTGCACTATTTACTTGTGTTAAAAATTCTGTTGCAGTATACCCAACTACACCATTAGATAATTTTATTTTATCCCAATATATGCCATCTGCTTGTTTTGTTTTTCTCTCTAGCATTATTACAGTAACATCTTTTCCTAATGTATCTAATATTTTAGCAGAAGTTGATGGGCTTTGCCTTACTCTTAATCCATCTGTGCAATTTACATAGTACAAATCTCCATCATTTGATGTTAAATTAGTTGGTAGTTTGTTTGATGCTGGCATATTATTATATATTGGTATTATAAAATTTAATTCCTTATCTAATATGTTATTTTCTGCATATGTATTATATAAACTTATTGATTGACTAGTAGGATCTTGGATGTTTGTCATATATTGATGCCAAAACATGTCTGAACTACTTACAGATTGTGATTTTCCTGACTGTAATATAGATGTTCCAACTACATCCCATTTATAAAAATATGCTGTATTTTGTCCTGCATTTGTATATGAATTTGCAATTTCTTGTGTTCCCTCTATTATAGCATCATATTGATTATCCCAACCTTTGTCCTTTGCATATAATAAAGCATTTACAATTGCATTACCTGTATCATATGCACCTAGGTTAAAGAAATTATAATATCCTTTATATCCAGTATAATTTCCTGAGACTGAATCACTACCTTTAGAGCCAACTTCTTGTATTATTTTTATTGCAATACTATATGGACTCATCTTTGTTTTTTCTGCTGCCTCTAATATTATTTGCGAATATGACATATCTTCTTCTTTATCATTTTTCTTTACCTTTATTGTCTTGTCCAAAAATGTCCCTTTAACTATACTTTTTATTCCATCTAAGTTATGTACCTTTGAATTATATGAAATCTCTAAAAATTGGAATATATTTACCTCATTTAAAAAATTTCTTGGATCTAAGTAATATTTTATAATTGTTTCTGACGCACACGCATAGCCACTTGCGACATTTCCACAGCTACATTTCCAAGAAGATTCTGCACTTTTTATAATTCTATTTCTTTTATGTACTGTTTCATTATCAACTAATGTATTCCACGGAATACCAGTATAATATGCATCAAATTTCCAATTAGGATGTAATTTTTTTAAAGCATTTAAGCTTTCTTGATATTCTGCTGGGAAATTTTCTATTCCGGATTTTATGTTTTGTGTGTAAGTAGTTGGTGCTGCAATAGAATACATATTTGTTGATAAAATACTTGTTATAATCACTAAAATTAATATTATTGATATTTTCTTGATTAAATCTTTAGTAGCTTTCAAAATTATTCCTCCTAAAAAAAAATATTTTATGACACATACAGTATATCACTTTATATTTTTATTAGTCAATAAATATCAAAAAATGTAATATAAATGTAAAACATATAAATTATTTAAAAAATAATAATTTATATGTTAAAAAATTTTCACAAAAAATGTATTAGGATTCATAAATATGAGCAGGCACAAGACCTGCCCATACAATATTAAAATTTTAATTACTGTTTTTAGTTATTACCACAGCATCCATAATTTGTAAATAGTAATAAGAATATAATTATGAAAAATAGAATTGTGCTATCTCCGCCACATCCAAACAAATTACCTAAGGGATTATTTCCACAACCACATCCGCAATTTCTAACTTCTTCTGGCATAATTATGTACCTCCTTGTTTTTTTATATTATATAGTATGAATATTACATTTTTTATGTTACAATATAATATATGTTATTTTAATTTAGAGGTTGGAAATGAAAAATATTGAATTATTATCTCCTGCTCGGAGATTTTACGTGTTTAAAGTCAGCAGTCCAAAATGGTGCAGATGCTGTATATTTAGGTGTAGATAATTTTAATGCAAGATTTTTTGCAAATAATTTTAATGTATATAATGTTAAAGAAGCAATTGACTATGCTCATATAAGAAATGTGAAAGTATATTTAACTTTAAATACTTTAATAAAAGATGATGAATTTAATAATGTTCTAAATATCGTAAATATATTGTATTCTTATGGTATTGATGCAATTATAGTACAAGATTTAGGACTTGCTACCTTTTTAATTAAAGCATTCCCTGATTTACCTATTCATGCAAGTACACAAATGACTATAAATAATTTAGAAGGTGTTCTTGAATTAGAAAAAATTGGTTTTAAAAGAGTAGTTTTATCAAGAGAACTTTCTATATCTGAAATTGAATATATTTGTAAAAACTCTAATATTGAAATAGAGGTTTTTATTCATGGTGCATTATGCATCAGCTATTCAGGCCAATGCTTGTTTTCTAGTGCTATAGGTGGTCGTTCTGGAAACAGAGGAAAATGTGCTCAAGCATGTAGACTTCCATATAAACTTATCGAAAAAGATAATATTATAGATAATGGTTATTTGCTTAGCCCTAAGGATTTATGTGGTCTTAACTATTTACGTTCCTTAATAAATGCTGGAGTAACATCTATTAAAATAGAAGGAAGGATGAAATCCCCAGATTATGTTGGTATAGTCACTAAAATATATAGAAAATATGTTAATAAAATTTTAAATAATGAAAGTTTCTCTATAGATGATAATGATAAACAAGAATTATTGCTTGCTTTTAATAGAGGTGGCTTTTCTGCTGGTCATTTAGATAATTTGCCTAATAATAGCTTAATATACAAAGAAAAAAGCAATAATACTGGTATATATCTAGGAAATGTATATGCTTATAATAAGAATAAGGGATATGTTAGTTTAAAATTAAATGCTAATATTAGTTTAGGTGATGGTATTTCTTTTGAGAAAGAAAATGAAGCTAAATATACAATTTCAGAATTAATGCAAGAAGGTAAAAATATTAAAGCTGCAGACATCGGTCAAAAAGTTAAAGTTGGTAGAATGAAGGGAAATATTAATATTGGAGATAAAGTATATTTAATCTCTAGTAATAATTTAGTAAATTCTATAAAGGAAACATATACATCATTAGAACAAGTTAAAAGAGATTTATATTGTGAAATTAAAGTTCACGAAAATTCTCCTATTATATTAACTATAAAAGATAAATTTAATAATGTTATTACATTAACTTCTAATATAATACCTGTAAAAGCTGTAAACTCTCCTATAACTAAAGATAGAATTATAAATCAGATTTCTAAAACTAAAAACACATCTTTTCAATTTAGTAATATAATTGTTGATTTAGAGCCTAATTTATATATACCTAAAATTAGTGAACTTAATGCTCTAAGAAGGAACGCGCTTCTTGAATTTGAAAATTTATTAATATCTAAATATACAAGAAGAAAAAAAGATTTGATAAATCAATTTGATTGTAAATATACATCCAATGATAATGTAATTCCTAAAATTGCATTGTTATTAAATATATTAAATTTGAATTATAATTACAATTATTTAGAAGAAGTAGATAAATTATATATACCTTTAAAATACTTTTTTAATAATGCATATAAAGATATTATAAAACAATTCTCTAATTCAAATAAAAACATTTATATTTATATGCCAACTATAATTAAGGAAAATTATAAGAAGTTATTTAAAAATAACATAAAAAGTATTTTAGAAAATACAAATATAAAAGGTTTTGTAATTTCAAATTTAGGAACATTAGAACTTTTAAAAGATTATAAAGATAACTATGAATTTATTGCAAACTATACATTAAATATTTTTAATAGTATAACTGCAGAGAATTTAAGTTTAAGTAGTATAACTGTATCTCCTGAATTATGCAAAGAGGATTTAATTAATCTTTGTAAGAAAATTTCTTGTAAAAAAGAGCTTATTGTATATGGAAAATTGCCTTTAATGACTATGGGATATTGTTTATTAGGAAAAACTAATAAATGTTTTAATAATTGTAATAAGAAGTGTAATAATGGCTGTAATTATTATTTAAAAGATAGACTAGGACTTAATTTTAGGATTATACCAGATAACATTGAAACAATAACAACTTTATATAATAGCAAAATAACATCAATAATGTATAATGATTTTAATGTAGATTATGTTAGAATTGATGTAATAGATGAAAATATTGATGAAATTAATAATATAATAAGAAAAGTTAAAAACAATGAACGTTTCCAAGGAAATAACTATACAAATGGAAATTTAAATAAACAAATATAAAAGCAAAAAGGAAAATAATTACACTACATTTTTAATATTTTAAGACCTGCCACCAGTTTTCAAAAATTGCCAGTCTGGGTCTGACCCCAACTTTATTATTAGGTCTAAATTGTCATCTTCTGCTGCTTTGTTTTTTCGTATTTTTCCGCATTTTTTGCATTTGTGTACTATTACATATCCTTTTTTACTGTCTATCTCCACTCCAATTGGTTCTAGCATTCCATGGCACTTCTCTGCTCTATCTCCTGGGTTTATGTCTACATGTTTTGAGTATAAACATTTTGGGCAATGGTTTCTACAACTATATCCTAATTTTGTAACTTTATAACCACAATTTTCACATATAAACTCTTCATCTATTTTTGTAAATTTACTTAGCATATTTTATATTCCTTTTCTTTTATATATTTTTCTTTTTTTATTTTAACATATAATTAACAAAATTTCTATATCTAATAAAGATTTAATTACAAGTACAAGTTTTCTAAATTTTTTATATGATTTATATATAAATTCCTTTGTTTTTATACTTATTTTCATTGATATTTTACCATTTTTGTCTTATAATTTAATAATGATTGGAGGACTGTTTATGGCTTTTGATGGTTTTATAACAAAATCAATTGTAAATGAATTAAATGATACTATTTTAAATGGAAAAGTTAATAAAATTTACATGCCTAATAAAAATACTATTTTAATAAGTGTATATGCTAATGGATTAAAATATTTATTAAATATATGTATTGATTCTAATAATTGCAGGCTTAATTTAACTACAAATGCTAAGGAAAACGCATTAGTTGCCCCTAGTTTTTGTATGCTTCTTAGAAAATATTTAACTGGAAATAAAATTACTAGTATATATAATTATGATTTAGAAAGGGTAATAGTTTTTGAGTTAGAAGGATATAATGATTTAAATGATTTAGTAAATAGAAAACTTATTGTAGAGCTTATGGGTAAACATAGTAACATTATTCTTACTAATGAAAATAACGTAATTATTGATAGTGTTAGACATATATATTCTGAGGATAATTCTTACAGAACAATTGCACCGGCATCTTATTATAAATTTCCAAATAATGAGAAATTAAGTTTTATTAAGATAAATTCATTTGATGAGTTTAATAATATTATAAAAAATGAAAGTAAAAGCTTAGAGGATGTTTTATCTAGTAAGTTTATTGGATTTAGTAAATCCATTGCCAAATATTATGTTGATTTAAATAATGGTAATTTGCCTAAGATATATGATTCCTTTAAAAATTTAATTATTAATATAGATTCATTAAATATAAAATGTGTTAATATTAACGATAATGATTACATTTTAACATCTAATAATAGCTATTCTAAACTAAATGTTAATTTTTTTATTGATGATTTCTACTCTTCAAAAGAAAACGCAGAAATTTTTTCAAATTATAAAAATACATTACTTAAATTAATTTTAAATAATTTAAAAAAATATACAAAGCGTTTGGACAATATTAATTCTAAGTTAAAAGAATGTGAAAATATGGAATTATATAGATTATATGGTGAGCTTATTACCGCTAATTTATATAAAATAAAAAATGAAAATTTATCTAGTATTACTTTGGAAAATTATTATGATAATAATAATTTAATTACTATTCCTCTTGATAAAAGATTTTATCCTTCTATTAATGCAAAAAGATATTTTAAAAAGTATAATAAATTAAAAAATACTTTAAATATAGTGTCAAATCAAAAATTAGAGACTAAAAATGAATTAGATTATATACAAAGTATTGTTTATTCCTTAGAATATGCAAAAACTATAAGTGACTTAGATGAGGTATATTCGGAAATATCTGAAAATTTACTTTTAGGTGATAAAAAAAGTAAACTTAAGATTAAAACTAATAAAAAGAATTCTAATTTTGAAAATAAACCAATTCAATATAACATAGATAATTTTACTGTATTAGTAGGTAAAAATAATAAACAAAATGATTATTTAACTTTTAAATTAGCAAGTAAAAATGACATTTGGTTTCATACTAAGGATATTCATGGTAGCCATGTAATTTTAAAGACAAATAATTTGGAAAATGTTCCTTATAGTATTTTGGAAAAATGTGCTCAAATTGCTGCTTTTTATAGTAAGGCAAATAAGGCTACTAAAGTAAATGTAGATTATACTTTAGTTAAAAATGTTAGAAAAGCTAAAGGTGCAAAACCTGGAATGGTTATTTTTACAAATTATAAAACTGTAACAGTAACACCATCTATAAATTAATTTTAAAAAAATTTAGCAATTTCTTCGAACATGGGCAGATAAAAAATCTGCCCCTTATTGTATCATTCAAATTTCTTATATTCAATTTCTGTTGCAAATGCTAATATTTCTCTTAGTCTTTTTTTAGTTATTACTATTTGTCTTGGTTGTGGATTTTTTTCATCTTCTTCTACTAATTTTTGAGTATAGCAATCTTCTGAAGTTTTATAAATTAAATATCTATTTCTTACATATGTTAAATATATCTGAAATCCATTGTCTAAATCTTTTTCATATTTTTCAAAAATTTCCTTTTTCAATTTAATTCTCCTATTTTATCATATCCTCAAATTCTTTTTCATCTATAATTTTAACACCTAAGCTTTCTGCTTTGGTTAATTTACTTCCAGCATCTTCTCCTGCTAAAACATAATCAGTTTTTTTAGAAACAGAACTACCAGTTTTACCTCCATATTCTTCAATAATTTTACTAGCTTCATCCCTTGTATAATTTTCTAAGCTTCCTGTTAATACAAATGTAATTCCTTTAAACCTTTCATCTGTATTTTTCTTTTGATGTAATTTCATATTAACTCCAGCTTTTTTTAATTTATTTAATAAATCATTTGTCTGTTCTTGCTCAAAAAATTCATGTATACTATTAGCAGTAATTAATCCTATTTCCCCTATTTCACTTAGTCTTATAACACTTGCCTTTTTTAAAGCATCCATAGATTTAAATTCTTTTGCTAATATTCTAGCTGATTTTATTCCTATATTTTTTATACCTAAAGCACAAATTAATCTATCTAAATCATTATTTTTACTAGTATTTATAGCATCTAGTAAATTTTGGGCAAACTTAGTTCCGTTCTTTTTTAATGATTTTATATCATCTAGTTTTAAATAGTATATATCTGCAATATTGTTAATTAAACCTTTATCTAATAATTGTTCTACTATTGCATCTCCTAATCCATCTATATTCATTGCCTCTTTAGATGCAAAATGTATAATATTTCTTAAATTTCTAGCAGGACATTCAATTCCTATGCACCTTGTTACCGCTTCTCCTTCTTCTCTTATAGCAGGTCCCCCACAAACAGGACATTTATCTGGCATTTTAAATTCTATTTCGTTTCCAGTTCTTTTCTTTTTTATAACTTCAACAACTTCTGGAATAACATCCCCTGCCTTTTGTATAACAACTGTATCTCCAATCTTTAAATCTTTTTCTTTAATAAAATCTTCATTATGAAGAGTTGTTTTAGATATTTTTGAGCCTGCTACTATAACTGGTTCTAAAATTGCCATTGGAGTTATAGCTCCAGTTCTACCAACTTGACATATTATATTTTTTAATATTGTCTGTTTCTTTTCTGGTGGATATTTATATGCTATTGCCCACTTAGGTGTTTTAAATGTATTACCTAAAACTTCTCTTAAGCTTATATCATCTACTTTTACAACAGCTCCATCAATGCCAAATGTTAAGTCTTCTCTTTCATTTCCTATTTTATTTATAGCTTTAATTGCATCTTCTACATTATTGCATAAAATTTTAACAGGATTTACATTAAATCCTATTTTTTCTAGGTATAATAAAGATTCATAATGAGAATTAAATGTAATATCTTGACATTTTTGAACATTAAATATGTATATATCAAGAGGTCTTTTAGCTGTAACCGTACTATCTAATTGTCTTAGTGAACCTGCTGCTGCATTACGTGCATTTGCAAATAAAGTTTCTTCTTCTAACTCTCTTTGCTCATTTAATTCTTCAAAATCTTTTTTTCCTATAAAAACTTCTCCACGTACAGTTATTGTTATATCTTCTTTTAACCTTTTAGGAATATTTTTAATCGTTTTCAAATTTTCAGTTATATCTTCTCCAACTTGTCCATTACCTCTTGTTGCGCCTCTTACAAAAACACCCTTTTCATATTCTAGAGCAACAGATAATCCATCAATTTTAGTTTCCACTACATATTTTAATTCTTTTTCTTCATCATCTGCTACTTTTTTTACCCTTTTATCAAAAGCATAAAGTTCCTCAAAATTGAAAATATCTTGCAAACTAAGCAATGGAATTTCATGTGTATATTTATTAAAACCTTCTTTTACAGTTCCTCCAACTTTCTGCGTTAATGATTCTTTATCTATATATTCCGGATATTTAGCCTCTAAGTTTTTTAGTTCATTCATTAACATATCATATTCAAAATCACTTATTTCTGGTGAATCATCATCATAATATTTTTTTGCATGATATGCTGTCTGTTTTCTTAGTTCATCAATTCTTTTTTTGGCCTCTTCTTTCGTCATAGTGAAATTTCTCCTTTTTAATTAGATTTTATTGTTTAGCCTTTTTTTACTGCTATTAATCTTTAAATAATTCTTTACTTCCCTTTAAATATGTACATGCAGATAGAATTGTTGCTATTGTAGATATTATAAATAAAAGTGTTGTAATAACATTAATTATAAGCTCTACTGTAGTTAAACCGCCTCTAAAGCATCTTCCAAATGAGTTAGTGTTATTAATATTTACAAAAGCTAATATTATTGCAAACATTTGGGATACAGTTTTTAATTTTCCCCAAATATTTGCTGCCACAACCTGTCCACTTTTTTCTACACTTAATAATCTATATCCAGAAATTATAAATTCTCTAACTATTACTATAATTGGTATCCACGATGGCAACAAGTCTTTTTCTACTAATATAAGCATTGCAGATACAACCAAAATTTTATCAGCTAATGGATCCATAAATTTTCCAAAAGTTGTTATTTGGTTTCTCGATCTAGCAATATTTCCATCTAATTTATCTGTAATTGATGCTATTATAAATATTAAATTCATTATCCAAAAGCTTATTTCTATATTTAAAAATTGTCCTGTTATTGGGAGTATACTTACTATAACAATAATTGGAACTAATATTATTCTAAAAATGGTTAATTTATTTGCTAGATTCATTTCTTTCTCCTTTTATTTTAATATTTTAGTTAGAACAAAGCGCCTAGGCGCTCTTTGTTCGTGCCGATTTGAGTTTCCGACTGAA
>CANQMG010000046.1 GCA_947624925.1 uncultured Clostridia bacterium
GGGCGCAATAGGGCTCGAACCTATGACCTCCTGCTTGTAAGGCAGATGCTCTCCCAGCTGAGCTATGCGCCCATTTCTTTTCGACAAGATTTAGTATACTAAATTAATTCAAATATGTCAATACAATTTTAAAAAAAAATTATAAAACTGCACCAATTATTCCTGCATCATTTTTATTTTCTGCTAAAATAACTTTTATTTGCCTATCTAATTGTTTATTTATTTTATTTACTAATGGACTTAAAATCAAATCCTTATAATATGAAAAGCTTCCTCCTATGCATATAACATCTGGTTCAAATATCTCAATTAAATTTATTATTCCAATTTTTAAATTATCAGTATATTCATCTATTATGTTACCTAATTTTTCTTTATATTGCTCATCTTCGCTCATTCTTAAAATATATTTACTATTAATATTCTCTTTAATATTAAATTCTTTTTTTATTTTATCTTTTAATGTTCTTATTGATGCATATTCTTCAAAACATCCTTCTTTTCCACACCTACATTTTTTTCCATTTTTACATATTACCATATGACCTACTTCAAAACCTTCTTTCAATGTAGGTTTTACTAATTTATTATTATAAAAATAAGCTCCACCAATTCCAGTTCCTATTGTTAGAAATATAACATTTTTATATTCTTTTATATTTCCATATTTTTTTTCACATAATGCAGCACATTTTGCGTCATTTCTCATAGAAACTTCTTTTTTAAATTTCTTTTCAAAATAATGTATGTATTCATCTTTCTCATTATCCTTTATTAACATACATGTATAGCCGATTCCTATTTTTGTTATATTATCTAGATTAATATTAGACTGTTTTAATATTTTTTCAACTAAGGTTATAATATTATTTTTAATAGCACTATTCATATTTTTTTTATCTTCTGATGTCCAATCTTTTTCTATTTTATTTAATAGTTTACCTCTACTATTTACCAATCCAATTGCTATATGTGTTCCACCTAAATCAATTCCTAATTTCATTAAATTCTCCCAAAATATATTTTTATATGGACAGCACACAAAGTGCCATCCATTTATCAATAAAGATTTTTAATTAATTCTTATTAGAATCCTGCGGCTGAGAATAACCATCCACCCATATATACTTGTATACATGGAACTAAAACTACAATTACGAAAAATATTAAAACAACACCAACAATACTATAAACAACTTCTGGTAATACTACCATAATTCTTCTAATTGCATTTTTTACATCATTATCTAATGTATTTATCAATTTCTCCATCATAGCTCTTAAATCTGTTTGCATACCAATTTTTAACATTTCAGTTGTCATTGGAGAAGCTAAATAACTTTTTTCAAATGGTTCTATCCAAGATTGACCAATTAGAATATTATTTATAGAAGCTTCAATTATTGACAACATAACACTATTTTTTATTACATTTTTTGAAACCTCCAAGGATTCTTGAATTCTCATACCACTATTTAAGTTTAATAACATTGCTCTTGCAAAACGTAAAAAGTCTAATGAAAATATTAATCTACCAAATATAGGCATTCTATATTTAAAATAATCAAAATAATATCTACCTTTTGAAGTGTGTATATAGGTATAAATAACAGTAAAAATAGCAACTAATATTACAACAGGTATATACCAAAACTTAATCAAAACATTTACAACATGTGAAAACCATATTGTTATGGCTGGTAATTGTTCTGTTGAACCAAAAGCGTCAAAAACCTTTTGAATTGCAGGTATTGCAATTATAGTTCCTAAGAACAATAATACTAAAATTGCAATAATTTGAACTAAATTTGGTATTAATATTGATTTTAATTGTTTATTCAGCTTATTTGTTTCTTCCAAGTAATCTATTGCATCTTTTAAAGATTTATCAAGGTTTCCAGATAGCTCTCCAACTTTTATCATATTAATATATATATATGGAAAAATATCTGAATAATATTCCATTGTAGAATACATATTTTCTCCAGACTCGACACCTGCTAAAATATCTTCTAAAATACTTTTTAATGTATAATTTTCTGTGTTTTGAATTATGGTGCTTAAAGCATGAATATTATTAAAATTTGCCCTTTTTAATTGATAAAAATCTTCAGTAAAAATAATTATATCTTGTATTTTTACTTTCTGAGTTTTTACTAATGCATTATTAAGTTTATTCCATGTAGAAACCTTTTTTTCGTTTCCGCCTTGTATTTGAGTGGTTGCTTTAGCATTTTTCATTATATCTTTTATATCTTTTACATTTTTCTTAGTTGTTTTTTTAACTTTTCCAACAGTTTTAACTTGTACTATTTTAATTGGGGTTAAATTATTTCTTTTCAACTTTTTTATTAAATTATTCCTATTTAATTCTTCCACTCTATTTCGTACAATTACACCTTTATCTGTAATTGCCCTATAAACATATATTGGCATTTTTAACCTCCATATTATAAATTTATTTATGATCTTTTTTTATTCTAAGTTGCATTATAATTCTGTTTAAAATTTCTATATTTTTTTCTTCTATTTGTTGTTTAGCCTGGTCTAAAGTTATTTTATCATTTACAAATAATTCTGCTAAGGAATTAATTAAACCTATACTTCCCTTATCTGAACTACTTTGTATTGCATCTTCTATTTCAGAAGTGCTAAATTTTTCTTTTCTAATTAAACCAGAAATTATATTATCTACAACCATTACTTCAGGTACCAATACAAGATTACCATCTTTGCCTACTAAAAGTCTTTGAGATATAACTAATTTCAAAAGTGATGATAATAAATATTTTACAGTAGCTTGATCCCTTATTTCATAGAAATTAACTAATCTATCTATTGTTTCAGCACATGATTTAGTATGCAAAGTTCCAATAACTAAGTGTCCAGATTCTGCAGTTTCTATTGCTGCCTCCATAGTTTCCTTATCTCTAATTTCTCCTATAACAACTATATCACAATCTTCTCTTAATGAATTTTTTACACCATCACTAAAATTTAAGCAATCTCCTCCGACGCCAACTTCCTTTTGCACAATAATTGATTTTTTAGATGTATGTTTATATTCTACTGGGTTTTCTAAAGACAATATCTTCTTATTTTGACTTTCATTTATTTCATTTAATAATGCATTTAAAGTAGTTGTTTTACCTGAATTAGTTTTTCCAGTTACTAATATAAGTCCATTAGGTTGAAAAGTCATCCTTCGTACTATGTCTGGTATACCTAAATCTTCATATTTAGGTAACTCCTTTTTAATTAACCTTAGAGTAACCAATGGAATTTCATTAGACATTGATATATTTCCTCTTAACCTTATATCATCATACTCTATAGATAAATCAAGCTTTTTATTTTCTTTATATGAATTATCTTTGTCTACATTTCCTTTAACAAGATAATCATATATTTCAAACATATCTTCTTCTGTTAATATATTATATTTTTCTATTTTCTCTAGCCTTCTAGCCTTTCTTAATATTGGTTTTAATCCATTAATTAAATGAATATCTGATGCATCTTCTTTTTTAGCTATTTTTATTATTTCTTCTACCTGAATCATTAATACCCCTCCTATAGAATTAATAATTTTCTATTTAATTCTTCTAAAGTAGTTACTCCATCTAATACTTTTTGAATACCATCCACAATCAATGGCTTGTAACCTGATATTAATGCAGCACTTTTTATTTTTTGTGGAGATTCATCATTAGAAATTAATTCTCTAATTGTATCATCTATTTTTAAAATCTCAAAAATACCAATTCTATCTCTATATCCTATATTATTACAATAAGGACATCCTATTATTTCATAGGTTTTCTTACCTGTCAAATCAAATTTAACATTATATTTATTTCCAATTTCTTCAATAATTTTTATTTCTTCTTGTGTAAAATCTCTTTCTTTAGCACATCTTGGGCATACTCTTCTTACAAGCCTTTGAGATACAGTTGTTGCTACAGTACTTGAAATATCATAATTTGATATTCCCATTTTTCTTAATCTAGTAATTACTTCTATAGCATCAATTGTATGAATAGTAGATAAAACATAATGACCAGTTTGTCCTGCTTGCATTGAAATTTCTGCTGTTTCTTTATCTCTAATCTCTCCAACAAGAATAATATCAGGATCTTGTCTTAAAATTGTTCTTAAAGAACTAGAAAATGATACTTTTGGGTCAACCTCTATTTGGTTAACACCTTTTATTCTAATTTCAACAGGGTCTTCAATTGTTGTAATATTGACCTCTGGTTTATTTAAATAATTTACAATACTATATAAGCTAGTTGTTTTTCCTTCTCCAGTAGGTGCTGCCATAATAGTTATACTATTCCTTTTATTAAAACAAGAATTAACATCTTCATTTTCAGGAAAACCTAATTCATTTAAAGATTTTATATTTTGATTTTTTCTAAGTAATCTTAAAACAAACTTTTCACCATATATATTTTTTTGTGATGAAACACGAATATTAAATTCAGGATAAAGCAGAATTCTACCATCTTGTGGTTCTTGTTTTTCTTGATGCATATTAGAAATTGCCTTTAATCTTCCAACTATTTGATCTTGTTTTTCTTTTTGTATATTTGCTGCAGTAAATAATTCACCATCAATTCTATATCTTATTCTTAGCTCATTTTCCATTGGTTCAAAATGAATATCACTTGCTCTTTTTTCAATTGCTGTTTTTATAACAGAATCAACTAAATTAGTAATATCTGCATTAATATTTATATTTTCATCAGCTATTCCATGTAAACTATCAAGAATATTATTTATATTTGATTCAAATGTAATATATTTATCTATAACAAGTCCCTTATTTAATAATAATAATCTAATTTTTTCAAAATTTCTTTTATTAACTGTATCTGCAAAACAAACTTTAATTTTTCCTTGTGATATGTCAAATGGTACACATTTACATTGTCTAGCAATATCTAAAGATATATAATCCTCAATTTGAATACTTATATCTCCATTATGAAGTAAAATTCCTTTTTCTCCTATAATTTCTCCAATAGCTTCAATAAGTATTTTAGGATCACAAACATTCATTTCGTTTAAAATATCGCCAATTTTTTTGTTGCTTTCTTTCCTTTGAATTTCAAGAGCATTTCTAACATCATCTTCTGTAACAATATTTCTTCTTACTAATTCAATTCCAAGAGGTTGTCTTCTTTTTACTTCCATTATTATATATCCTTCCCTTCTATATAGATATACTTTCTAAAACATAATTCATAGTTTTAGAATATGAAAAATTTTTTCCTATGCTTAAATTTACAACAACAATTCTGTTATTTTGGGTACCTGATTCTTCATAGAATTTAAATGATGCACTATTTACATCATTACATATTTTTACTCCATTAAAAAATATTGCATTATCTTTATATAAAAAACTATTTCCAGATTTAAAAGATATAGCTGTTTTATCTTCAGATATTTCATCAACATTATTATTATCTCGTTTTACTTCTTCTAAAAAATACATATTAAACTTGTTAAATTCGGCTACGGACTTTGAATCTTCATTTATATTTTTAATATTTTTATAAAAGAATGTGGATATAGTACCTATTATAGCTGTAATAACAAGTAAAACTATAACATATAAAATTAAAGAAATTAACGTTATACCCTTTTGTGATTTCACTGATTTTAAATCTCCTTTGTTTTTAATCTACTTATTTCGATAGAATCTACATTTTTTCCTATTTTATATTCTACCTTAACTGTAATAGTTTTTATAATATCTTCCTTTTGCTCATTTCCATCAGTTTCATTATATTTTGATACCTTCATTGTAATAGTATATCCATTTACTTCATAATTACCATTACTATCTTGAATATTTATATTAGTATTATTAGTATATTTTTCTGAAAAATAAGTTATTAAATTTTCATTTGTTATTTCGTCATAATCCATTATTCCAATTTCTTCTAGTATTTCTGTTGCATAAATAGTAGCCATAGCCTTTCTTTTTTTTGATGAATTTACTATAGCTATATTATAAAATAAGGTCGCTATTAATGAAGAAAACACAATAATAACAAAAATTGATAATGTTATATCAAATCCAGTAATTCCTTTTTCATCTTTTAGCTTATTGTACATAGTTCACCTACTTTTAATTTAAATAATAAAATTTATTAAAAAATAATAGCATATAATAAGTATTATATTAATTATTGAAAACAAAAAGCCTAATGAAACTTGTTTTGAATTCTTTTTATTTAATTTATTGTATATAAAATATATAATATATGTACAAATTAAAGATATACAAGATACGCTAACTCCACAATATAATATACTAAAAATAAACAATAAAATAAAATGTATTATATAGCTATCTTTTTTGTCTAACCCAAATAGTATAATTATCATTATAAAACTTAATATAAAATATAAAATTTCATATAAGTATATTATTGTATTTTTATATATACATAAATATATTATATATATTAACTCACATATAAACCCAAAGAAAACAACCCTTAAGTTTATATCTTTTTTTTCTTTATCTATACCAGCAATTATAAATAATATAGTTATATATATAATTGAATAGAAATAAAAAATTATGTTATGGATATTTACATTTATAATATCTAATTTATATGCCACACTAAAAAGCATAAAACAAATTCCAAATAAAACTTCTATTACCAAATATTTTATTTTAATTTTCTTTTTGCAATATCTACACTTTCCACGAAGAAAAATATAACTAAAAATTGGAATTAAGTCTATAAAATTTAATTTATGATTACAATTAGGACAATAAGAATGTTTATATAAAATATCCTGTTTTAAAGGTATTCTATGTATAGCAAGTGTGCAGAAACTGCCTAATAATGAACCAATAATAAATGATAAAAAAATAATATATATTAACATCTTTCTATCCTTTCATATATAGTAAAACAAGCATATACATTATTACTCTCAATGCATATGCTGTTTTACATTAGCAGTAATTATTAACTTTCTCCGCCGAAATGTTCATTTAAATAAGTTTCTGCATCATTTAAGAAATTACCTTCTTTAAGAGCATCTTCATTATACTGTCTTATAGCATTATTAGCATGATTGATTATATTCCATCTCATAACTAAAGAAATAGAAACCATAGCTAATATTAATAATACTATAATTGTTATAATTAAAGCAATTAATGTAATACCTTTTTGTCCCTTCATTAAAACTTACCTCCTTCAACTTTTGTATAATATATATATTATATTTATAAAATAAATATAAATTTAATAACTATTTTGGTAATAATACATTATTAGATTCTTCTACTGATGAGTTTGTATTTGAGTTATTTGAAGAATTTCCTGTATTATTGTTATTATTATTTATTTGTATTTCATCATACATAGAAAATGGATTTTCTTTTCCTTTTTCATATTTTTTATTTTGTTCATAGCTTTTTAAATCTTTACCATTTATTTCATATTTTGTTACAACTTGTGATTCTAAAAATTCTGCATCTTCACTAAGTTCTTTTTCCATTTCTTCAGATAAAACATATGGCTCAATAGTTGGAACCACTTTACCTACTGGTATATAATCATATAAAAATATTGCAGATACCAATAAAATGGCTAATACTATTAAAACTATTATAAGAATATCTTTTACAAGTTTCATATTAATCTCCTTTTACTTTAAAGTATCTAAATTCAAACCAATTTTTTCAACATTAAATGTTGCAGTAAGATCTGTAAAATCTTGAGTTCCTGTGCCTGCTCCTGTTGGATTAAGTTTATAATTTTCTATTTTAAAATTAAGTTCTGAATCTTCTTCTATTTCACTTATAAAATCAGATATATCAGAATATTCTCCAATTAAGGTGAATCTCAAGTCATATTCATTTTGAGTAATTGAATTTGATTTAACAACCTCAATTCCAAGTTGCAAATTATTATCTGTAGCATAACTACCCAAAATAGTCCATAAAAAATCAATATCATATTTTTTAATTTCATTTGCTGACCTAATATCTTCTTCTTGAGAGCTATTTATTAATTCTGTATAATCTGCTTTATTTTTTTGTAAATTAGAATTAGCATCTTCAAGTGATTTTTTAGAACTTTCATAATTTACAGCAATAAGTCTACTTGTTTCTTGAATATCTTGATCTAATTGCTTACTTTCATCAACAATTTGTTTCACAGAAAGTATATGAAAAAGTTTATTGCCATTAAGCATAATAATAATTAAAGATATCAATAATATTAATGCTAATAATAATGTTAATATTTTTTTCATTATTTACTCCTTATAACTTTATTCTGGTAACAAGTCGCCTTCTATAACAACTTTAACAAAATTTTTATTTTGTCCATTTATAGTTTCAGTAACTCTTTGACCACTATCTGAAACTACATTATATAAAATAGGATCTCCAGTTCTTGAATTAATTTGTCCTAATTTAACCTTTAAGAAACCTAATTGTTCATAATTATATGCTCTTGCATTTATTACAATATGAGTATCTGTAACTGCCTCTATAGAATAAACTTGAACACCTGTCGGAATTATTGTCATAATATTATTCATTAAGGTTGGAATTGCTTGTTTTAATTTTTTATTTCTTTCAGATATGGTTGTTTTTTCATTTATATTTGCTATTATAGTTTCATATTCTGACGCTTTTTCATTAATTCTATCTTTATATCCATCTAATTTTGTAATTCCATCTTGAATATTTTGTATTGAGGTTTGAGTTTCTTTTTCTTTATTATCAATTAATTTTCCAAGAGTTATTGAAATTGTAGAATACATTATAATAACAACTATAAGTGCAATATTAAGTAACTGAGTAGGTCTTTTAAGTTTTAATAATGCTTTATCTAAATCAAATCCATTACTTGAACCATTAGTTTTATTTGAAAAGTTAACATCAGATAAAAGTAAATTTAAAAGTTTTTCTTTTCCACTTGGTTTTTTAAAGTTTATAGCTTTTATTCCTTGTCCCATTCCTTGAAGTGCCAATGCAGTAGCAGAATTAACTTCTACATAATCTTTTATATTAACTTTTGCATTATTTGTATTTATAAAATATGGCTTTAATATTTCACATTTTATTTCTTTTAGATATTCTTGAAAATACAAATCAATGTTATTAATAACAGAGCCTGTTCCTGTAATATAAACTTTATCTATAGTTGTTAACATTTCGTTTGTTATTTTTAGAACTTGTCCAACAATATCATATAAAATAGGCATTATATCTTCTAAGTATTCATTTTCTTCGTATTGTAAATCTTTGCCTTCATCTGTGTATATAGTAGTATTTTTACAAATTTCATATGCCTTTGAGTATGAATTTTCTTTTGCATTTATTTTATTAAATATATCTGCCATTCCTAAATCCACAGTTGTAACATCGTAAATACTATTATCTATTACTGTTGTTAATGTAGTTTTATCTTCAATATTTACAATAATAGAATTTTCTTTTTTAGCATCTTCTAGTAGATTTGGAATTGTCATACTAATTGGTGAAATATTTTCAATTTCATTTTCTTCTAATAACTTATTTTTTCTTTCTAATTCTGTTTTTGGTGCAGATATGTGTATTACTTTTATTTTTTCTTTATCTTCTAATTGATTTACAAGCACATATCTAGTTTCAAATCCATCTTTATTTACTCCATTATCTGTGCATATAGATTCAAACTCCATATTTATAACATTTTCTAAATCTTTTTTACTTAATGAACTAAATAAATGCAAATAATTATACTGTTCTTCTGATAAATTTATGCTTATAGGTGTTTTAAAGCTATATGTTTCAGCAATTATTTGTCTTATTGTTTCATCAAGATTATCAAAGAATTTAATACCAAATGAATCTATTTTAACAGTATTATTATCTTTGTTAAGTTTAGCATATTTAATAAAATTTGATTCTACATACAATCCTAAACAGCTTGGCATTTTATTCTCCTTTATTAATTTAAATATATTAATATGTTTTACAATTATTTATTTTTAATACGTAATAATTTTATACAATTTCTGCTTATATTTTATCTTTTTCTTAAAAAAAGTCAATACCTTTTATTATATTGTAATATACTTGTAATATTTCTGTAATATTTAATTTTTTTATTGTATATTTTTTTATAAACTGGAAAATATATGATTAATATTTAAATAATTTCATAACGTTTTTAGGGCACTAAAATTGCCCGAATGGAGGTTTTTATGTCGATGGAAAAACACTTAATTATTACAGGAACATCAACAGTATCTTGGAAAGATGCAATAATTCAAACTATAAACGAAACTGCAAAAACAATAGATTATATATCTTCTGTAAAAATACTAGATCAAAGAGCAAGAGTAAACGGTAGAAAAATTACAGAATATTTAGTAGATGTTGATTTAACTTTTATAGTTGATAGAGATAGAGATTAAGGAGGTGTGTTTATGAATCCATTAGATACTAACAAAGACTATCAAGAATACGTTAATAAAAAATCACCAAATTCTCCAATTTTAAAAAATTGTTTTAATGCTTTCTGGGTTGGTGGCCTAATATGTTCTATAGGACAAATTATTTCTGCAATTTGTAAATCAAATGGTTTAGATACTCAAATTTCTGGAACCATAGTTTCTATTATTTTAATTGGAATTAGCGCATTTTTAACAGGATTAAATATATTTAATAAAATAGGTAAATTTGCAGGAGCAGGCTCACTTATTCCTATTACTGGTTTTGCAAATTCAATTGTTTCACCTGCAATGGAATATAAATCTGAAGGTTATGTAATGGGTGTTGGAGCGAAAATGTTTACTGTTGCAGGTCCTGTTTTAGTATTTGGAATTTCATCTTCAATATTAGTTGGAATTCTTTATTTAATCTTTAACGGTCAGACTATTATGTTAGTTTAATATTAAAAGGAGGAATTTATGCAAAAAATAGGAAAACAAACAATAAGATTTGATGCACCTCCTACTATTCTTGAAACTGCAAGCATAGTAGGTCCTAAGGAATCTCAGGGTCCTTTAGCCAAATATTTTGACAAAACTTTAGATGACGAATTTTGGGGTGAATCAACTTGGGAAAAAGCTGAAAGTAAAATTATTAAAGAAACAGTTAATACTGTTATTTCAAAATCTGGTCTTTCAAATACACAGTTAGATTACTGTTTTGCAGGAGATTTATTAAATCAATGTATTTCTTCTAGTTTTGGTTTAAGAGAACTAAACATCCCATTTTTAGGTATATTTGGAGCATGTTCTACTTATGTAGAAGGACTAATAATGGCAAGTGTTTTTATTGAAAGTGGTGCTGGCAATAATGCAATATGTGCTGCATCTAGTCATTTTTGTAGTGCAGAAAAGCAATTTAGGTTTCCATTAGAATTAGGAAACCAAAGAC
>CANQMG010000047.1 GCA_947624925.1 uncultured Clostridia bacterium
AGCTGCTGGAAAAGGTACAAGGATGAAATCTAATAAATCAAAGTTAGTACATAAAATTTATGGAAAGGAATTAGTAACAAGAGTTGTTGAAACTGCGAAAAAAGCTGATATAGAAGATGTTATAGCTGTTGTGGGATACAAAAAAGAGCAAGTACAACTAGTATTAGGAGATAGCGTAAAATATGCATATCAAGATGAAATGCTAGGTACAGGTCATGCTGTAATGCAAGCTACAAAATATTTAGAAGGAAGAAAAGGTAAAGTTATTATATTAAATGGTGATGTACCAATTTTAAGGCCAGATACTTTAAAAACTCTTATAAATAAAAGTATAAAAAACAAGGAATATGCAACATTACTTACTGCAATATATAATAATCCTACAGGATATGGAAGAATTTTAAGAGATGTTGGAGGAAATATCAAAGGAATAATAGAAGAAAAGGATGCAAATGAGGAACAAAGAGAAATAAAAGAAATAAATGCTGGAATTTATTGTTTTGATATAGAAGAGTTATTGTTAGCACTTAAAGAATTAAATAATGATAATTCTCAAGGAGAATATTATATAACAGATGTTATCAAAATAATGAATGATAAAGGATTAAAAACTGGAGCAGTTATTGTAGAAGACAATACTGAAATATTAGGTGTCAATGATAGGGCACAATTAGAAATGTTAACAAAAGTTTTGAGATTAAGAATAAATCAGGAACATATGAGAAATGGGGTAACTATAGAAGATATAAATAATACTTATATATATGATGATGTACAAATTGGAACAGATACAGTAATACATCCAAATACAACTATTAAAAATGACGTTTATATTGGAGAGGATTGTGAAATCGGTCCAAATGCGTACATAAGAGAAGGATGTAGATTATCTAATAATGTAAAAATTGGTAGTTTTGTTGAGATAAAAAAAGCAATCGTTGGTGAAGGAACAAAGATACCTCATTTATCATATATTGGAGATTGTGAAATTGGAAAGAAAACAAATATTGGTTGTGGAACTATTACTTGCAATTATGATGGATTTAAAAAAAGTAAAACAATAATAGGAGATAACTCATTTGTAGGATCCAATGTAAATTTAGTTGCACCAGTTACCTTAGGAGCTAATTCATTTATAGCCGCAGGCTCTACAATTACTAATGATGTTCCAAATGATTCATTAGCAATTGCAAGACAAAGACAGATAAATAAAGATGGATGGAATAAATAGATAGAAAAAAGAACCTTAATTTTATTAAGGTTCTTTTTATAAAAAATTACATTTGTTGTTCGCCTGGAATTAAATAATCTACTATTCCATATATTACAGCTCCAATAATTGCAGCTACCCAAGAAATAGAATATCCTGCTACAAAGTATTGAGTTACATATAATGTAACAACTGCAAGTACAAATCCAACAAATCCTTTTCCAAAAGGACTAGCATGTAAACCTGTAAATTTAGTTATTAAATAATCTATAATTGTAAGTACTATAGCAGCTAATGCTAAAGACCATATATTATTTATAGTAAATCCAGGTGTAAAAAATGCTGTAATTGCTAAAACTATAGCAGCAGCTATAAATCTACCAACAATTTGTCCAACTGTACCCATAGTAGAATTATTATTTTCATTTACATTTTCTGTATTATTAGCCATAACAAATCCTCCTTTAAACTAAATATTTAGTTTGTCACATACTTTATTATTTACAAAATAAAATTAAATATTCAAAATTATATAAATTAGTATATTTTATAAAAAAAAAGAAAAAATAATAATAATATTTTATTTTAGGAGTAAATTGATGTTATTAACATTTGTAAGATCTATTTTTTTATATATTATTGTACTTATTGTTATGAGATTGATGGGAAAAAGGGAAATAGGACAACTTCAGCCTTTTGAATTTGTAATTTCTATTATGATAGCAGATTTGGCTTCAATTCCAATGACAGAATCTGGTATACCAATTAGTAATGGTATAATTCCAATACTTGGATTACTAGTAATGCATCTTATAATTTCTGTACTAAATATGAAAAGCTTTAAAGCTAGAGAATTAATTTGTGGAAAAACAACTATTTTAATATATAGAGGCAAAATTAATGAAAAAGCATTAGAAAAAGAAAGATTTACTGTGAACGAATTACAAGAAAGATTAAGAATTAAGAATGTATTTAATATTGGTGATGTAGAATATGCAATTTTGGAAACTAGTGGAGAAGTAACAATAATACAAAAACCAAATAAAAGAAATACAATTCCAGAGGATTTTAATATTATGCCAGAATATGAAGGAATACCATATGATTTAGTAATAGATGGAAAGGTAATGTATGATAATTTAAAATCTTTAGGTAAAGATTATAACTGGTTAAAAAAAGAAGCAAAAAAATTTGGAATAAAACCAGAAGAAGCTTTAGTTATTACCCTTGATGGTAATAATCAAATGTTCTGCCAAAAAAAGGAAGGTAAATAAAGTGAAAAAAGAGATTATAGTAATTAGTTTTGTTATTATTTTTATTATTATTCTTGAAATTATTACTAATAGATATACAGATGAATGTATAAAAAATTTATCAGATGATTTTTTGTCATTAAAAGAAGAAATACAAAATAATTCAGATGATAATGAAAAATTAATAAAAAAATTAGATGAAATAAATGAAAGCTGGGATAATTATTTTAATATATTAGCTTATTATATAGAACACAATGAATTAGAAAAGCTAAATACGGAGCTAACAGTATTAAAATCATACTTAGAACTTCAAGATTATGAATCTGCAATTCCAGTTATAGATAAATGTAATTTTATATTAAAACACATAAGTGAAAAGCAAAAATTTGCAATTCAAAGTATATTTTAAAAAATTTGTTAAAAAAACTTGAAAAAAATATATAATGTGTTATAATGTATAGTGTATTGTAAATTCAAGAGATAAAGGAGATTCTTATGAAAAAATTAATTAAAAATAATAAAAATTTTATAATTGCTTTATTTGTTATATTAGTAATATTAACAATATCTACTGTAACATCTGCTAATGGAATCTTTGAAGTTGTTCCAGATAATAACACAGATGATAACAGTTTTGTAGATTTACCAGATGAAGGAAATAATACAAATGATACTAATATTTATGGCAATAATTCGAATACCAATACAAATACAAATACTAATACTAATAACAATACAAATACAAACACAAATAATAATACAAATACAAATAGAAATGCAAATACTAATAGCAGTAAGTTACCACAAACGGGAATACAAGATTATACAATTGGAATTATGATAATAATATGTATTGCATCAGCAATATATGCATATAAAAAGGTTAAAGATTATAATAATATTTAAGAAAATAAATAAAAGGTTAGATTTTAATTATCTAACCTTTTTCTAATTTTCTTTAATGCATCTTTTTTTGCTATATCTTGTCTTTTATCATATAGCTTTTTTCCTTTACAAATTCCAAGTTCTACTTTAACAAAGCTATTTTTAAAATAAAGACTAATAGGAATTAAAGAATAACCTTTTTGTTTTATTAGACCTATTAATTTATTTATTTCTTTTTTATTAAGAAGTAATTTTCTAGAGCGAAGTGGATCTTTATTAAATATGTTTCCTTGTTCAAAGGGACTTATATGTAAACCATGAATGAATATTTCGCCATTAGATATACTAGCATAGCTATCTTTTAAATTAACATTTCTTTTTCTTATTGATTTTATTTCTGTTCCGCTTAGAACAATTCCTGCTTCAATTGTATCTTCAATAAAATAATTATAATGAGCTACAGGGTTTTTAGCAATTATATTAGACATAAATTTACCTCCAAATTAATATAGTATAATTATACAATAAAAAAGGAGAAAAAACTACTACTATTTTTCTCCTTAAAATTTAATTAATCTCTATTTGAGTAATTATTTGTATTTTCATACTGAGAACCATAATACCATACAAGAGCTACAATAACTATTCCTACAATTCCAAATATTAACCATATCCATGATGTAGAGCTCATTCCCATTAAGTTTCCATCTGTTGCAGAAGTTCTTGTTGCTGTATATCCATCATTAGAAGTTCCAGATGTACCATACATTGTATTTCCAACGTTTTGTGCACCATTATCAACTTCATTTTGCATCATAGAAGCGCCGTTATTAACTCCGTTTTGTACCATTGAGGCACCATTATTTATTCCATTTCCAATGTCTTCTACACCACTTTTTATAGAATTACCTGCATCATTAATCATATTTTTTACAGTTCTACCAGCATTGTTTAATCCATTTGAAATATCATTATTTGCAAATGAAAAAGTAGAAAAGATTAATAAAATTGCTACAATTAGAGAAAATAATAATAAACTTTTTCTCATAATTACCTCCTATTAAATAAAAAATATTTACATTAATAGTATTGAATTTTAAGAAAAAATTTATTCAAAATAAAAAATAAAAAATAAAATTATTTTATTTTAATAATAATAGCAATACCTAAAAGAATTAATACTATTCCTACAGCTATAAGAATGATACTTAGAATATTAGTTAAACCTAAGTCTGACTCAGGCATATCATCTAAATTTAAAGCTGTTTGTCCATCAATTGTCATATAATCTGAATTTGAATCATTTGTAGATGTATCTTCATTTGTTTCAGCATTTGGAACACCAGATGTTCCATCTAATATTTCACTTGTATTAACACCATTTACATCTGTAGCAAGAGATACAGAACTAATAATAAAAAATGCAAGTATAAATGTAAATATTATTTTTAAATATGATGTCATAATAACCTCCATTTTTAAGTAATACAAATTACTTTTCAATCTAAAATATAACATTATATACTATAATACACTAAAATGTTAAAATTGTCCATAAAAATTATATAATAATTTTAGAATAACATTAATTTATATATAATACATTAGTAGAGGTGAGGTTATAATGGCATATTCTGATAGAGAACTATTAGCAAGAATTATACAATGTGAAGCAGGAGGAGAAGGAGATAACGGAATGAAAGCAGTTGCTAGTGTTATTATGAATAGGGTAAATAGCTCAGAAGGAGAGTATTTTAGAGTTTCACAGGGGGGAAGTATTAGAAGCATAATATTCCAAAGTGGACAATTTGACTGTGCTACAGAAACTTTAGGCGGAAGATATAATGCACAAAATATATATAATATGAATCCAACACAAATTCATTATGATATTGCAGATTGGGCCATTTCTGGTAATAGATTAAGTGAAATTGGAGTATGTTTATGGTATTTAAATCCATTCATGCCAACATGTAGTCCAGAATTTCCTTACAATGGCTCAGGCACTTTTCATACTAGATTAGGTAAGCATTGTTTTTATAGACCAACACCATTATATGCAAATACTTAAATAAAAAATGGAGGTAAGTTTAATGCCAAGTCAAGAAGAATTAAGTAACAAAAGGATAAAATTACAAGAGGAATACATAAACGATAATAGAAATATTACAGAAGAAAAAGCTAGTACAAAGAAAGAAAATAGACAAGATAATAATGTTACGCCAGAAATATTAACTAATCCAATTTACACACCAGGATTTCTTAGACAACAAATTGGAAAATTAATGAGAGTTGAGTTTTTAATTGGAACTAATAATATGGTTGATAGAATAGGATTTTTAGAGGATGTCGGTGCAAGTTATATTATTCTTAGATCTTTTGAGGGTGATAGTTTAATTTATGCTGATATATATGCAATTAAGTTCATAACTATTTCAGCAACATATACTGGTATGCCATCATTTCAAAATTTTAATCCTTATTCGAATTATAATATGAACAATAATATGAATAACAATATGAGTAATAGATTTTAAAAATTAATATCACTTAATAAAATTTGTGCATATTATAAATTCAAGGAGGGATTAATAGTGTACTTAGATTATAATATGTATAATCAATATTATGGAATGAATGATTTTAACTACAGAAATAGCGAACCAGTTAATGTTTATAGTGATGAAATTATTACATTAAATCAAGCTATTGAATCAATAAGAAAATCTGTAGGAAACGAAAGAGATGACGAATTATTTTATGACACTATAATAAATGAAGCACCATCAGAAAAAGAAAAAAATATCATCAGAAGTATTAGAGATGATGAAAAAAAACATAATCAAATACTTAGACAATTATATTATAACTTCACAGGTCAGGTTATACCACCAGATACATCAGTAAATAATATGGAAAGCAAGGGAAATTATAAAGAATTATTAGAAAAGGCTCTATTTGGAGAATCTGACGCAATGGTAAGATACAGAAGAATATTATCAAAAATGCCAAGTGGAAATAGTTATACATTAATAATGTCAATAATGACAGATGAAATAAAACATGCAAATAAATATAATTTCTTAATAAGTACTACTAAATAATAAGTATAAAAAAATCCACCGATTATAAAGGTGGATTTTTATGTATTTATAAAGTTTAATAATGTATATTTTGTATGTTTTTTAATTAAAAAAATTGTAGATTTTTAAAAATAAAAATGCTATAATTATGATGTATAATAACATTGATTAATTGAAAAAAGGAGAATATTAGTATGCAAATTGTATATCACGGAAGTTATTGTAAAGTTGAAGAACCTAAATTACTAGATAATAAATATACAAACACATCAAATTGCCTTTTGTACAGATGAAGCTTTAAAAACAATAAAATTTATTGGCGCAAAGGAGATATAAAAATGGGAGAACCTCAAGAAGAAAATGATTTATTCTTTGTTTGCAGTTTTATAGAATATATTGCTAGAACAACACATAATACAAAAGAATATATTGTTAAAAAAATTGGAAAAGAAAAAATTAATAAAATTTATAATTTAGCAGAAGTTTATCATTGCGAAAATATAGATAAAATTACTGATGAAATAATAGTTGAATCAAATATACAAAAAGGAAATTACGAATTAAAAATCCATAATGATAAACCTACTTTTTGGGAAATAGGGAAGGTATATCAAAGGCTTATTTTGATGGTATGTAATTATAATAAAAATGAATTTATAAATGTTTTATATGATGTTTTAACTTCTTGGATAATAAAAAAAATTGATAATTACGAAAGTAGTATGTATTATGAAACACCAGAATATATTTATGAATGTTATAAAAATAATAAAATTTTATAAAAAAAATGGGAAAAATTATATTTACACGAAGAAACTATGGGAAGATATGAATTAGAAAAAGTTTTATGGAGAAGTGCTTATAAAGTAATCAAATAAAAAATTTTAATAGTAAATATTGAAAGAGTTTTATACAGTGATTCAGATTGAATAAATAAATTATAAAATATTGGAAGCTACTTTAAATCTAACAAAAGTAATAGGAGAGAGCATAGGGAGATAGATCAAAAGTAATATAAAAAGAAATACATAACATTGCACAAAATCAAAGTTTTGTGCAACTTGATATAGAGATCAAAAAATAAGACCATACTTCAGGTCCTATCTTTAAAATCTCGCTATTCCTTTAAATAAGCATATTTCAGCTTATTATTTAGATGATAAAACTATATTACTTTTTTATAAAAATGCTTTAAAATCAATTCTGATGCATCAATTTTTTTTAATTATGTCTGCTTTGATTTTTTTTTATTTATTGTAACCTATATAATTATAAAAAATTATAATATAATGTTATTATAATTCTTAAATTTCTAAAATCCTTTATTTTCAGTATTTTGCTCTTTTTTTCAGACAATAAACTATATGGCTAAATTTTAAAAATGGCTTAAAATCAATTCTCGTGCGTCGTTTTTTTAGCCATTTTTCAGCATTTTTCAAAAATCATTGATTTTGCAACATTTTATTAAATTTACATTATATTGATAATAATTTTTAAATATTTAAATTAAATTTCAAATGATTAACTTTATTAGTTAAATATAAAAAATGTCTTAAAATTGATTTTGACGCTTTATAATATGAAATTATTTTATAATGTTACAATTAAAAATTTATTTTAAAATTATTATGAAATATTTATAAAAATTACAGTTAAACTTATAAAAGTTTTAATTATAACAAATGTTCGGTTTTATAAAATTATACAAACAAATTTAAGATCAAAAATTTTAAATTTTTATAATTATATTTTAGTTTCAAAAATTCTAATATTAAAATTTTTGAAACTTTAATATTAGAATTTTGGAATTTTAGAAATTTTTAGTCTATTATATTTTTATATTTTCTAAATCTTTGAAAACTAGCTCTCTCTCCTACCCTAGCAATTTTCAGCTTTTTAAAATTTTTAATCATTCAAATTGTAAGTTATCTAACTAATTATTTTATAATACTCTTCTTCAAAAAATAATAGCCAATCCTCTATTTGTTTGTTATTTATCATTTCTTTAAACTCATTTATTGTAACATATTTAGCATTAATAACTTCATTATCTGCAAATTTAATCATTTAAAAAATTCATCACTAAATCAATAATGATTTCTTTTTCTTTTGGATTTGATTCTGCTATTAATAGAGTTAATGCAGTTAAAGTGTTATTATCTATTGTTTGTTTTCCATTTTTGTATAGGATACCATAAAAATTCAAAAAATATATAAATAGGGTAGCTGCTATTCTTTTATTTCCATCAGCAAATACATGATTTTTTACAATTAAATATAAAAAATTAGCTCCTTTTTCTTCTATACTTTTATAAATGTCTTGTCCAGCAAAACTTTGATAAATATTACCAATAATTGATTCTAATCCATTATCTCTTTCTACTGCAAATAAAGAACTCTCTTGATTAAATCTTAATTTATCTATAACTTTTAAACATTCATTATATTCAATTTTTCTTTCATCAATATTTCCATTTGGTTTCTTTAAAGTTTTATGATCATAATCATCTAATAAATCTAATGCCTTTGAGTAATCTCCAATTACTTTTAAAATTTCTTTTGCATCGTTTCCTTCTAATCTATCATCAATTCTATTAGCAATATCTATAAGTTTTATTGTTTTTTCTAAATATTCTAGTCTTTTTTTATTTACAGAATATCCTTTTAACATATAGTCTTTTAAAATTTTATTTGCCCATTGTCTGAAAATCACACCTTTATTAGATTTTACTCTGTAACCAATACTTAATATCATATCTAAATTATAATACTCAATATCTCTAGTTACATTTCTTGATCCTTCTTTTTGAACTGTCGCAAATTTTGCGACAGTTGGAATATCTTTTAATTCTTCATTTAAAGCATTATTAATATGTTTACCAATTGTTTTTATGTCCCTATCAAATAATTTTGCTAATTGTTGTCTATTAAGCCACACTGTTTCATCCTTCATATTCACTTCTAGTTTAACATTTTGATTTTCAAATATTATAATTTCATTTTTCTTTTCTTCCATAAGAACACATCCTTTTTATAAAAATTTAGTTCTTATTATTACATTTATTATTACTTTAATATTACATCTATCAATTACTATATTTAAGAACTATTGTTTGTATAGTACTATATCAAAAACGGATTGTCAATAGTTGATAGTAATTTAATTATATAATATTAAAAAGTCTGTATTATCAAAGTTTTGTGCAACTTGATATAGGTATTAAAAAATAAAACCATATTTCAGGTCCTATCCTCTAAAATCTACTATTCCCCATACTCTACCATTTTTTTTGCAGTAATTCCATAATATCTTCTTATTAACAAAATTCCCTTATTAGTTTTATGCGAATTAATATATTTGTCCAGTAAAGTCATATCAATATCTAATTTCAAATTATTATTTTCATTTTCTTCTGAAAAATCCATTAAAATTGGTGCTTTTAATAATAACGCTAATAAATCTTCTTTTGCTTTATAATACTCTCTTATATGAATTGGGATTAATTCAACATTTTTAAAACCAGCATCAATAATATTTTCGTAGTCAATCTGACTAATTGGTTTTAAATCCTTATAACATTGACCTTTTTTAAACATATATTTTAATTCCCAACAATCCAATTTATCAACGCCTCTTACTATTAAATGTCCGCCTGGTTTTAAAGTTTTATATATTTGCACAGGATCAATTATTGTGTGTCGTGCTGTTACTAAATCAAAATAATTATTAGGTGTATTCATTTTTAAATTGTCCATAACTCTAAAAGTAATATTTTTTCTTCCACTATTAATTAAGTTTTGATTTGCTGATTTAATCATTTCTTCCGAAAAATCAGTACCTAATATTTCAGCACAATCTGGAAAATTTTTTAAAATTTTTTCTCCAGCTGCCGTACCTAAATCTAAAACTTTTGAAGATTCATTTATAAGTTCCTTTATTTTTTCTTCATAAATCCAATTTGTTAATATTTCTTCTGTATAATTTATATAGTCAAAAGACCAGTTTGCTAAATTATTATAATAATCATATTCATTTATTTTCATTTCGTTCATTCTCCTTTTTATAATATTATGATTGTATACAAAAAGAACCTCCTTTCATAAATATACAACAAAAACAATCACAAAATTTTGTGCATATATTTTTGCCATTCATGAGGAGATTCTTAAGACTCTTCATTATTCCTTTAAGCACTTTGCTTATCTGGTAGTAAAACGCGAACGACTGAATTGATTTACTACATTTATATTATACTATAGAATTTATATGTTGGCAACATTATACTGAAAAATTAGAACTCTCCCTTAAAAAAAATTTTGTATATGCCAGGAATCATCTGTTTTAAACCTGCAGAATAAATTATCTATTTTCCAACCATCATTTGTATTTTTTAAAATAAACATATAAGCACTTTCACCTGGTCTTGGATTTTCATTATACATTGTAATAGACATTTTCTTTATACTTTTCATCTCAAATTTTAGTTTGCATCCATTACTTATCAATGCATATCTAGTTGGTTGTCCATATGATGTAAGGTAATAACGACGTTTTTGTAAAAAATCTTCTGTACATAATTCACTACCAACTCTACCATATGCTTCTCTGCATTCTTTTTTTATTTTTTCTGAATCTCGATTTTCATATATTCGTTGTTCTATACTATCTAATTTTCTAATAAAAGAAATAAATGTAGGAGCAATTTCTTGTATGATAGGAGCATAGTCTTCTGATGAAATTTCCATTATAATTTCTGGTTCTACTCTTCCATTATTATTTTTCTTTTTAAATAAATCTAATAATCCCATAATATTTTTCTCCTATTTTTAATTAAAAACATTTTATCACAATCTAAACATTATTACTATAAATTATAAGAATAATCAAAAA
>CANQMG010000048.1 GCA_947624925.1 uncultured Clostridia bacterium
GTCTACATAAAATGTTAAATTTGTAAAATTTTTTTGCTCCATTATATTTTATGCTAATATAATGATGTTTATGATTTTATATTAGATATTATAATAAAAATCGATTTTACAACATATATAAATTGCTTTAATAATTACAAATATTAATTTTGTTTATTCATAAATTTCATACGTAAAGTAATCAAGGGTTGGTAAACGCCAACCCTTGATTTTGCCTATCACTTCCAAATATAATAGTCGAATTCTGTGTAATAACTTCTACCGCCGAATTCATTTTCAAAACCAATAACTATTCCAATTTGTTCTTCGGTAGGTTTGCATTCATTAAGAAGTAAACAGAATCTCTTTTCTGCATTTCTACAAACATCAGACGGATCTATTTCATATGTATTCACATAAAAATACTTCTTGTATTCCTCTATAACCACATAGAAATAAAATTCGTCATAATTATTGGGAAGAACATCACAAAATTTTATTTTTCTTTTTTTTGTGTATTCTTCTCCCATTTCATTCCATGCTTTTATAATAATCTGTTTAATCCGCTCCAACATTTTTAACACCTTTCTTTTAAAAATTTTTTTACTGTATCTGACCTCCCTACAGTAATAGGCAAACGCAACAAATTTGCATAAATATAATATCATACTTTATGTAAAATTGCAATATTTTTTCAAATTTCTGTAAAGTTTTAATTGCTTAAGAATACTTTTATGCAATTTTCAAATTATAGACTAGATTATAAGTAGCATTTGGCACAAGGTATGCTTTATCCCTATGTAATATACCAAATGACATAAAAATAAAGTAAAATATTTTATAAATCATATAAAATACCTAAAATTGCAATTCCCATTATCATATTTATATCTTCACTATTTGTATTTACTAAAATCTCTTGAGGCTCTATAATCTTACCTTTTACACTTTTTATACTTCTTTGTATACAAAGCATCATATTTTCTAATTCTGTACTAGAAGCTGTAACTGTAGATTTATGATTAAATCCAAAAGTAATTACATTTATTGACTTTTCTTCTATAAAATTTAATTTATCTTGTATTTCAGATTGTATTATCAAGTATTTAGAATTTAGTATAATTTTTTGTAAAACACCTTCGTTTTCAATATCATATTTATCATCTAAAATTAAAATAATTTCAAATTTAATATTTTTTACATTATTCATACTTTTATCATTTATAAAAAATACATTATCCATATTTAATTTTTCATTTAATTTAATATATTCTCTTACCTTATCTTCATTTTTTGATACAATTGCTATTAATTGCATAAATACAAATCCTCTTTTTTATTTATTATGTATTATATAGATAATGGCTTATAACCTGGCAGGCGCAAGACCTGCTCCTACAATATTTTAAATTTAAATTACCATTTTTCTGTAATTACTATGCCCATAATTTGTTAATTTATACCTTTTTTTGTGTTCCGTTATTATCAATTTTATAATTTTCTTTATAAATTAAATCTGAGACTTTTACAATTTCAAAACCTTTATTTTGTATATTATAAATAATTTTATCTAAAGCATTTGCTGTATTTTCTGTGCCATTATGCATTAAAACAATACTTCCATCTGTAAGTTTATTTTTTAATCTATCCCACATTTGCTCTGCATCTAATCCTTCATAATCTAACGTATCTAAATTCCATTGAATTACAGTATGGTTATTATCTTGAGCCGCCTTTATAACAGTATTATTATACTCTCCATACGGACCTCTATATAATGTTGTTTTTTGACCAGTTATATTTTCAACCTTTTTACTACATTCTAATATTTCACTAACATTTTGCTCATAACTTAAATTATTAACATGAGGATGAGAATTTGAATGATTTGCAATTTCATGTCCTGCTTCATATATTTTCTTAACCGCTTGTGGATACTTATCTACCCATTCACCTACAACAAAAAAAGTTGTTTTAACATTGTATTTTGATAATGTATCTAAAATACTATCTATATCATCAGCATTCCATGCACAATTAATAGTAAGAGATATTTTTTTATCATTTCTATCTACATTATATATTGGTAGCAATTTACTAGATGCTTTAGCAGACGTCATAACTGTTTTTACATCGCCATTAATAAACATTGCAGAAAACATAAAAAGAACTACAACTGTACTAAGCGCAACTATATATGAAAAAATTTTTTGCCTATTAAATACTAAAAACATAAAAACCTCCCTAATATAAGCTTTGTATATTTTATGCTTATATAAAGAGGTTTATGATTTTGAATTAATTAAATACTAGATAGCTTATTAAAACTAACAATTTAACATATACAATTTTCTATGCAACTTTTTCTGAATAGTTAATTACAGTAATCTCTGTAATAGCATTTCTTACTGAGTTAACTAATTTTTCTAATTGTTTAGCAACTTCATTGCTATATGTTATCTCTCCGCATTGTCTACAAACCTGAGATGGTACATTTTTAATAATTATAATACAATTATCTAATTCAACCATAAAAGTCGTGTTTTTATTTTCTAAACTTCCTTTACATAAAAAGCAGTTCATATTATTTTATCTCCCTTCTTGTTTTCAAATCATTTTCCCATTCTACATTATCTGGATAATATGCTGTAATAATCCATAACTCTGTTTCATTTAATCCACATACTACGTGTAATACTTTATTATTTAAACTAAGTCCATAAATTAAACAACTTGGATATGGATAATCATTTTCATACTGTTCTATTATTTCACCATTTTTTATTGCTGTTTCTATATCATCTTGCGTTATATTCCTCTGTAATAATCTAACTATAACATGATTAGTCCATCTAATCTTTCCATCAATAACCATATGTTTAATACTGTCAATATTTAATATTTCCATATTTTCTTCTTTCTATTAATTCTATATATTTTTCGTACTTATTATAACATCTTTATCTATTAGTGTAAACCAGTTTTAAACAATTTAATTTATTTTCAATTAAATTATAAATATATTTTTATTATTTTTCGCTTTTCTCTTTATTTTCTAAGTATTCTAGTATATAATATGTTTACTTAGTTTATTATAAGTAATTTAATATATATATTTACTTAAATGGAGGTTAGTATGAATTATAATTTTACAGAAATTGAACACAAATGGCAAAATTATTGGGATGAACACAAAACATTTAAAACAGACGTATGGGATTTTTCTAAGCCTAAATTTTATGCATTAGATATGTTTCCTTATCCATCTGGTCAAGGTTTGCATGTTGGACATCCAGAGGGTTATACTGCAACAGATATTATTTCTAGAATGAAACGTATGCAAGGATATAATGTTCTACATCCTATGGGTTGGGATGCTTTTGGACTACCTGCTGAACAATATGCTATAAAAACAGGTAACCATCCTGATGGCTTTACTGAAAAGAATATTCAAACATTTAAAAGACAACTAAAAATGCTTGGCTTATCTTTTGATTGGGATAAAGAAATTTCAACTTGTGATCCAAATTATTATAAATGGACACAATGGATATTTAAACAATTATTTAATGATGGACTTGCTAAATTTGTAGATATGCCTGTTAATTGGTGTGAAGAATTAGGAACAGTTTTGGCAAATGATGAAGTTATAGATGGAAAGAGTGAAAGAGGAGGATATCCAGTCGTTCGTAAAAATATGAAGCAATGGGTTTTAGATATTCCTAAATATGCTGAAATATTATTACAAGGTTTAGAAGATATAGATTGGCCTGAATCTACAAAAGAGATTCAAAGGAATTGGATTGGTAAATCTGTTGGAGCAAATGTTATATTTAAAGTAGATGGATATGATGTAGATTTTACTGTATTTACTACTAGATGTGACACACTTTTTGGAGCAACATATTGTGTACTTTCTCCTGAACATAAATTGGTAGATATAATAACTACTCCAGAACATAAAAATGAAGTTAATGAATATAAAAAAGCTTGTTCTTTTAAATCTGATTTAGAAAGAACAGAACTTAATAAAGAAAAAACTGGCGTATTTACTGGTGCTTATGCCATAAATCCAGTTAATAACAAAAAAATACCTATTTGGATATCTGATTATGTATTAGTTACATATGGTACAGGAGCTATAATGGCTGTTCCTGCACATGATGAAAGGGATTATGAATTTGCATCTAAATTTGGATTAGAAATTATACCTGTTCTAGAAGGTGGAGATGTTTCTAAAGAAGCATACACAGGAGATGGTGTTCATATTAATTCTGAATTTTTAAATGGACTAAATAAACAAGATGCAATTGATAAAATGTTATCATGGCTTGAGGATAATAACTGTGGTAATAAAAAAGTAAATTACAAACTAAGAGAATGGATATTTGCAAGACAAAGATATTGGGGTGAACCTATTCCTATTGTTCATTTTGATGATGAATCTATTGTTTTAGATGATAAAGATTTACCTTTAATATTACCAGAATTAGAAGATTATGCTCCATCAAAAACAGGTGCATCACCTCTTGATAAAAAAACAGACTGGGTAAATGTTACAATTAATGGAAAAAATGGAAAAAGAGAAACTAGTACAATGCCTGGTACAGCTGGTTCTAGCTGGTACTTCTTACGTTATATAGATCCACATAATAATGACGAACTTGCAAACAGAAAATTATTAGAATATTGGCTTCCTGTTGACTTATATGTTGGTGGTCCAGAACATGCAGTTGGGCATTTATTATATTCAAGATTTTGGAATAATTATTTGTATAATAAAGGAATTGTTCCTGTAAAAGAACCATTTGCAAAACTTCGTCATCAAGGTATGATTCTTGGAACTAACGGAGAAAAAATGAGTAAATCTAAAGGAAATGTTATAAACCCAGATGACATTGTTAAAGAATATGGCGTAGATTCTTTAAGAGTATATGAAATGTTTATGGGACCTATTGAAGCGGCTAAGCCTTGGGACCCAAATGGAATAGAAGGCTCTAAAAAATTCTTAGATAGAGTTTGGAGATTATATACTGAATCTAATAAAATAAAAGATGAAGATAATTATGAATTAGAAAGAATTTATAATTACACTGTTAAGAAAGTTACAAATGATTATGAAACAATGAATTTTAATACAGCAATAAGTCAAATGATGATTTTTATAAATGCTGTTTATAAAACTGACACTTTCCCTAGAAAATACGCTGAAGGATTTGTACAACTTTTAAACCCAGTTGCACCACATATAACAGAAGAATTATGGGAAATGTTAGGTCATAATGAGTCAATTTCAAAATCTACTTGGCCAACATATGATGAAACAAAAACTGCTGAAGAAGAGCTTAATTTGCCTGTGCAAGTTAATGGTAAATTAAGAGCAATAATTAAAATTCCGCTTAATTTAGAAGAAAGCAAAATAAAAGAACTTGCACACGAAAATGTAAAAAATTATTTAAATGGAAAAGAAATTGTAAAAGAAATTTATGTAAAAAACAAAATTTATAATATAGTTGTTAAATAAGCTATTTAAGGAGATTATCGTAAGGTTAATGTATACTTTAAACTTTTTATAATATAAACAAAAACTTATTTATGTTTTTAACTGAATTTAATATACTTAACTATTTTAAATTTGTCAAAATATAACTTTCAAGCCTGTCAAAATTTCAATTTTGGCAGGCAAGTATATATACAGTATATTTTAACGACTTAATTTATATAATGCGTATTGATTTAAGGATACCCCTTCCTTTTCTGCCTCTACTGATAATTTATAATGTAATGACTTTGGAATTCTCACAATAAATTTACCACTAAAACTATCATATCCAACAGGTAAAGGTACTTCAAATCCTCCTTCTAGTTTTGTTTCAATCCAACCTTTCATTGCATCTTTTATGTTTTCATATGCTTCTTCAAATGTTTCACCTGTACTTTGACAACCATCTAATTCTAAAACGCGGGCATAAAAATAAGACCCACTTTCATCTTTAATTGGTTGAATAATAAAATTGTATGGCAATTCCATATAATTTTTAACATCTTTCATAAAAGGCACCTCCTTACTTCCTTTTATTACTCTATATAAGTATACTCGAAGAATATTTTTTTATTCACCTATTCTTCTAAGTACGTCTTTAACATATACTGCCTTTAATGGATTTTCTTCTTTTATTGTAATAACATCTCCATTTGCATTTCTAAACTGTCGATGTGATGTTCCGTTTTTTAGATTTCATAATGTAGCCATTATATTCTAGAACTTTTAATAATTCTTGAAATCTTATTCCATTTGGCTGTCTTTTCATCTTTTGTATTAATTTTTCAATGTCTGGCATCTTGTCATCCCTCCTGTCACCAGAAATTAATGCCTAATTACCTGTATAATTATATAGTATCATATTTAGTATCATATGTCAATGATTTTATAAAAAAATATTATATATTTTTGATTAAAAACTAAAAAAGAATACTATCTATATATTTTTTTCGAAATGTTGATAATCTTTTTTGTTACTCCAACTTCCACCCCAAGTCCAACCTCTTTTTATAAATGCATTATACACTACATCACCTTTTTTTATGTATCTAGAATCACTTTTAGATCTATCTGCATATTTTTTTGCATTTTCTGGTGATATGCTATTTCCTACAATATATGGATTATATAATGGATTTATATCAATTGCCAGACCTTTAGCATGATTAGATAAATTACTAGAATTTGCTATTTTTCTATAACAAAATGCCGAGCTATTATTATCCTCCATTGACTTTTCATCATCTGCATTATATTCATCTATTAATTTTATTTTTTCTATTTTATATTTAGCATCATATAACTCTTTAAAAATATCTATTACTTCATCAGCTACTTTTTTATTAACTATCATTTCTCCAACATGAACTTTATCATCAAATCCCCAATAGCTTATTTTTAAATATGACAAAGTATTTATATCTACTTCATTTTTAAATTTTGTAGGTATAGATTTTCCTATCATTTTATTATAAACATCTTCTGGAATATCTAAATTTAAAAATATAGGTTTTATGATATCCATATAATTTTCCTCTTTCACATTTATAATATTATCCGATATTATAAATGTTCTAAAAAATAGGCTAACTACTATTAATATTTGAACTAATTTATTAATTTATTTACCCCTCTCTTTCTTCTTCTGGATCATCCATTATTCCATCTGGATTTATTATTTTCTCTTTCATTTGTTTATTTTTTTCATCTATATAATATGAATATATACCACCACTGGCAGTTTCTTCCATTGTAAGATTAATTTCATCAAGTCCCAAGTTTTTCCTTCTTTGATTTTTATAATAAACACTAATTATATGCTCTATTAATTTACCTTTACCATCATTTAATATAATATTATTATACAAATCATTATCTATATTTTTTATTTTTATTATATCCTCAATAAATCTATTTCTTAATTTTATAACATCACTTAATAATTTAGAGTGATTTTTCGCTTTAGATATAAGCTCTTCTAACTCTGTTAAATAATCTAATGTTCTAAAAATTCCAGCTTTTATATTTATATTAATAAAATTTCTATTGCTAATGCTATCTTTTTTATCGTTTTCGTCCATTGGAAATTCTTCTAATATTTTTATATATTCATTTAGCATATCTATTTCACAATTAATTTGCTCATTAAACCAACTATATTTTTCTTTCTTAGAGTCTGGCTCTTCCCCTAATTTTTCAACTAAACTTCTACAATATTCCATTAATTTATTAAAATCCTTGTTAGGTATTTTCATTTCTTATCTCCATTATTAATTTTATAAATAATAAAAGTAGCATTTATGCTACCTTTATTATATCATATTTTCTAATAATTTTCTGCCTTTATTTCAAAATATGCTTTAGGATGGTTACATACTGGGCAGATTTCTGGAGCAGATTTTCCAATTACTATATGTCCACAATTTCTACATTTCCAGATTCTATCTCCATCTTTGCTAAATACTAGACCATCTTCAACATTTTCTAATAGCTTTTTATATCTTTCCTCATGTTCTTTTTCTATTTTTCCGACAGCATCAAATAAGAATGCAATTTTTTCAAACCCTTCTTCTCTTGCTTCATTTGCCATTCTTTCATACATATCTGTCCATTCAAAGTTTTCACCATTTGCAGCATCTTTTAAATTTTCAGTAGTTGTAGGAACATCTCCATCATGTAATAATTTAAACCATATTTTAGCATGTTCTTTTTCATTATCGGCTGTCTCTTGGAATATTGCAGCTATTTGCTCATATCCTTCTTTTTTAGCCTTGCTTGCATAATATGTATATTTATTTCTTGCCTGTGATTCTCCAGCAAAAGCATCTTTTAAATTTTGTTCCGTTTTTGTTCCTTTTAATTCTTTCATAATGTACCTCCTAATTTCAATTATATTTAAATCTTTTTTATTATATCACATAAATAAAACTTTTCAATTAATTTTATTAAAATTAATATATATTTTTTAAAAATTATTATATAATTATATTGTTAGGAGGTTATTATGTTAGAAGAATATATAGAAAAATTAAAAGACGAAATTATAGATTCAACTTGTAGTTTAATAGAAATACCAAGTGTATTTTCAAATGATAATACTAATGATTATCCATTTGGCAAAAATACTGTAAAAGCATTAGAATATGTTTTAAATTTAGGAAAAGAATTCGGTTTTAGAACTAAGAACATTGATAACAAATGTGGGTATATTGAATTTGGTGAAGGAGAAAAATTATTAGGAATTATAGGGCATTTAGATGTTGTTCCTGTTACAGATGACTGGACATATCCTCCTTTTAATCCTAAAGTTATTAATGGAAAAATATATGGAAGAGGAGCTGTAGATGATAAAGGTCCTGTAATTGCTGCCTTATATGCTATGAAAATTGTGGCAGAAAATTATAAAATAGATAAAAGAGTACGTTTAATTTTAGGTTTAGACGAAGAAAGAGATTGGGGATGTATAAATAGATATAAAGAAACAGAAGAACTTCCAACTGTAAGTTTTAGCCCTGATGCAAACTTTCCTTGTATATATGCAGAAAAAACAATTCTTTCTGTATATATAAGCGAAGAATATAAACCAAATAAAGATATAGAAATAGAAAATATAGATACAAATAATAATGCTATAAATGTTGTTCCTAAATATTGTAAATGCATACTTAAAATTAACACTAATTCAATAAACTTAGATGAATTAACAGAATTCTTGGAAAATATAATATCTGAAAATGGATTTAATATAAAACTTAAACAAATTGATGATAATCATTTAGAAATTACATCTTTAGGTGTAAGTGCACATGCTGCCAGACCATATCTAGGAAAAAATGCTATTTCTAAAATTATAATAATTTTAAATGAATTATTTAATAAATACAATGCAAAACAAGATTTATTAGAATATTTTTCAAAATATATAGGTGACGATTATACTGGTAAAAATCTAAAAATAAACTTTAAAGATGAATCTGGTGAATTAACATTAAATACAGCAAGATTTTATATAGAGAATAATAAAATTTATATTGGTATGAATTTAAGAATTCCTGTAAGTGTAAATTTAGATAAATTAAAACATATAATAAATAGCTCTAACTTAAATCATAAAATAAATATAGAATTTACAGATTATAAAAAGCCAATATTTATATCTAAGCAAAATAAATTAGTTCAAAAACTATGCAATATATTTAATGAATTTAACAATTCTAATATAGAACCAGAGGCAATAGGTGGTGGAACATATGCAAGAGCATTTGAAAACTGTATATCTTTTGGCCCTAAAATGCCAGATGCAGAAGATATGTGTCATCAAGTAGACGAATACATAAGCATAGAAAATTTACTATTTTGTACAAAAGCATATGTAAAAGCAATTTTAGAACTATAAAAAAAGTCGATTTATGGTACATTGTTTTTTAAAATTTCTATTATACAAAAAAAGCACCCTATTAGTGCTTTTTTATTTTTATTTATTATTCTGCTGATTCCTCTGTTTCAGGAGCTTCATATGCTGCTAATATAGCATTTTGAATTTTCTCTCTAGTTTCAGCATTGATTGGATGAGCTATATCTTTGAATTCTCCGTTTGGAGTTTTTCTGCTTGGCATAGCTATAAATAATCCATTTTGACTTTCGATAACTTTAATATCATGAATTGCGAATTCATTGTCGAAAGTTACAGAAGCAACAGCTTTCATTCTGTTCTCTGAATTTACTTTTCTTAAACGTACGTCTGTTATTTGCATTTTGTGCACCGCCTTCCAAAGTTTTAAATTTTGTATATATTTACTATATACACATATATTATTCGTCAAAAAAAAATTTTTTCCTTCTTAATTTTACAAAATATATAATTATTTTTTTATAAAATTAACCTTTATTAATATTTTGCATATTATAAGGAAAAATATATATTGAAAAAAATTACATAAAAGTATATAATTAGGATAATTTAAATATAGGAGATGAAAGTTTTGGCAAATATAGAAAATTTTAAAAATTATAAGCATATTCATATGATTGGTATAGGCGGAATTAGTATGAGCGGAATTGCAGAAATATTAAATAATTGGGGGATTTTAGTAACTGGGTCAGATGCTTTTGCATCAAATATAACAGATAGACTTCTTGATGCAGGAATACATGTTACAATAGGCCCAGATTTTGAAAATCTAGAAAAAAGTGATTTAGTCGTATATTCAGCCGCTATAAAAAAAGATGACCCAGAAATGCAAAAAGCAAGAAGTTTAAATATTGAGGCAATGGAAAGGGCAGATTTTTTAGGAAAGATTACAGAGGCTTACTTAGATACTATTGCAATATCTGGAACACATGGAAAAACGACAACTACATCTATGATTTCTGCATGCTTTATAAAAGCTATGATGGATCCTACAATACAAGTTGGAGCAATTTTAAAAGAAATAGATGGAAATTATAGAGTTGGAAATAGCGAATATTTTATATTAGAAGCATGCGAATATGTAGAAAGTTTCTTAAAATTTAGGCCTAAATCAGAAATAATACTAAATATAGATAATGATCACTTAGATTATTTTAAAAATTTTGATAATATAAAAAATGCATTTGTAAAATATGTTCGTTTATTACCAGAAGATGGACTTTTGGTTTTAAATGGAGATGATAAAAACTGTTTGAGCCTTAGAAAATTTACAAACTGTAAAAATGTTCTAACATATGCTTTAGATAATAAAAATGCTAATTTTACAGCACAAAATATAACTTTTGATGCATCCGGATATCCTAGT